>JBBQZM010000062.1:0-17365 GCA_038207685.1 Burkholderiales bacterium | reverse complement strand
CCCCCGCAGTCAGGGGGTGCGCCAGGTCGAATGTCGCACGCCGCTGGCAATGATGCTGCCGTAGGCCAGCAGGCCCAGCGCCACGCCCAGGAAGTGGCCCTCCGGCCCCATGCCGGGCCAGGGGCCGATACCGTGTGCCAGCGTCCAGCCGCCGACGGTGGCCACCAGCAGTCGGGCACAGCCGGCAAGCACCGGCGCCGTCATGCGCTGGGCGCCGATCGACGCGAAGTACATCGCCATGCCGATGCCGAAGCCGCCGAAGGCCGGGCCGGTGAAGCGCAGCGCACGTGCCGCCATCGCAACGACCTCGGCATCGTCGGTGAACAGCAACGCAAAGCGCAGCGGCATCAAGCCCACGGCCAGCCCGATCACTGCAGTGACGGCCAGCGCCAGGCCGCCGCCCAGCCAGGCGATGCGTCGCGCGCGCGCCCAGTCATTGGCGCCCACGGCGCGGCCGACCAGCGCGGTCAGCGCCGAGCCCACGCCAAAGGCCAGCGGGATGACCAGGAACTCCAGCCGCGCCGCGATGCCGTAGGCCGCCACTGTGCTCGGCCCCAGGTGGCGCAACTGACTGGTGACGATCACCGTGCTGAGGTTGGACAGCGTGGCCAGTCCCGAGGCCACCGCGCCGACGCGCAGGATGCTCATGAACAACTCGCGCGAGGGCCGCAGCCGCCAGCTGGGATGAAAGCCGGCATGGCCTTGGCGCACCACCTGCAACATCACCGCCGCGGCGATGATGTTGGTGATCGCAAAGGCCGCACCCACGCCGGCCAGTCCGCCGCCCAGTGGTTCGGCCAGCAGCCAACCCAGCGCGGGGTAGACCAGCCAACTCAACGCCAGGATGCGCGCCGCCAGCCCATGCCGACCACCGCCGCGCAGGATGGACGCCAGCGTATTGGCCCACCAGGCCGGCACCGCACCGAGGCCAAACAGCCACCAGGCATAGGGCGCGGCTTGCGCTGCAGCCTCGGCGCCTGCCACCGCGTTGACCATGGGCCAGGCGGCCAGCGACACGCCGACGGCGAACAGCAGACCGCCGCCGGTGGCGATCAGCATCGCATGCAGCACCAGCGCCGAAGCCTGGTCGCGCCGCTCGGCACCCAGCGCCCGGGCCACGGCCGACACCACGCCGCCGCCCATCGCGCCGGTGGACATCTGCGCCAGCAGCAGCGCAAACGGCAGCATCACCGCCCAGCCTGCCAGCGCGGCCGTGCCCTGGCGCGCGGCAAGCACGGTCTCGGCGAGTTGCGCGCCCACCTGCAGCATCGACAACAGCGTGGTCGGCGCCGCCAGCGCGCCGATCTGGCGCAGCAGCGCGCTGGCAGCGACCGGCGGCGGGCTGTTGATCAGCAGGGTGGGTGACTGCAAGGGCGGCATCGAGGCCGGCCACTTTGGCATGGGCGGCCGCGTTAGGAGGTCGCCCGCGGGACGGCTCGATGCGTCGGTCGCTGGTTCAGGTGGCCGGGCGCCGTCGTGCCGCCATCTCGCTGCCCATTGCCGCCAGTTCGCTGTCGTTCAAGCCCTTCCGGGCGGCCGGGAAGGCCAGCTTGTCCTCGAGCGGCACATGGCGGGCATGCAGCGCGATGAAATCGGCGGCGGCAGCGGAAAGTTCGGCCATTGTGGCCAGAGTGGTCTGGCGGCTGGAGGCCTGCGGTGCTGCCAGCGCCGCGAGCATAGGCGCCAGCCGTGACCAGATGGCCTCGATTTGCGCGTGGTCGGCCAGCATTTGCGCCGCCGCGGCCACCCACTCGGGCCGACCGCTGGCTTGCAGCCGCGGGACCACATGCGTTTCCTCGTCGAGGTGGTGCTGCGGTGCGGCCAGGTTGAAATAGCGGGCCACGTCGGCTGCGGCGGCGCGCGCATCGGCATCCACCCAGTCGGCCTGGCCAGTGGCGGCCCGCTGCTGCAGGTGATCGATCAGCCGCGCCAGCAGATCCAGCGAGCGCTGCACCCGCTCATGGCAGGCGCCAAGCATCTCGAAAGGCTGCTCAAAGCCGACGGCCGGGCTGTGCAGTCCGGGCAGAACCTGGCGGCCGCGAGGTGGAGACGAATTCATGCGCCGATTGTCGCGCTGTGCCCGTTGCCGCCGCGCCGCAAGGGCGCAGGCGTTGATCCATCGCAACACGCCAGGCCTCTGCCTGCAGGACAGTTGGCACCATGAACCTGGCCGGAACAAGCTGCCCTTGGCCTTGATTCGGCTTCAACGCTGCAAAATCGCATGGATCCCATCTACGCCACCCGTCCAACTTCGGTGCCACCGCGTGAGCCCGACCGCGCGCCGCAGGCTGCCGATGCAGGCAAGTCGTCGCGACGAACCGCCGACAGCCCGGGGCTGAAGTCTTCCGATGTCGCACTCTGGACGGCGCTGCTGGGTGCGCCCGCGCTGACGGCGGCCGAGTTGGCTGCAGTGGTCGGCCTGTCGCTGACCCGCGAGGTGGCGGCCGGGCAGCCGGTGCTCTGTCGCAGTGACACGGCCAGCACGCTGGTCGCCCTGCACTGTGGCGAGGTGGCGCTGGGCTTTCGCACCGCCGACGGCACCTTCCGCACCGAGCGCATCGTGCGCGGCCCGGCTTGGTTGGATCTCAGCTCGGCCTGGCTGGAGGATCCCCATGTGATGGACGCCGAGGCCATGGCGGCCGCCGTCATCATCGAGTTGCCTTGCCGCGCGCTGCAGGCGCTGCTGGCCGAACATCCGGCGCTGGCCCAGCGGTTGATCCGCGGCCTGTCACGCGAGGTGCATGGGCTGGCCGTCAACACCCACGAACTGATGCACAAGGATGCACCGGCGCGGCTGGCGCAATGGCTGCATCAACGCTGCGAGCCACTGGCCGGCAACGCCGGCCAGGCCGAGGTCAAGCTCTGCGACCGCAAGCGCGACGTGGCTTCACAGTTGGCCATCACGCCCGAGACGCTGTCACGGCTGATGCGCAGCTTCAGCCGCCAGGGCGTGATCGAGGTCAGTGGCTACAACGTGCGGGTGCTCGACCCGCAGGCGCTGGAGAAGCTGGCGCAAGCCTGAGTGTGTGGCGCCTTGTGGGGCGCTTTGTCGGGCGTCTGCTCTGGCGCCTCGTCACACGCCACGGCCGATCTCAGTCTCTCAGGGCCGCAGCCTCATCGGCACCCTGCTGCTCAGCGGCGCGGGCTGGTAATCCGGCAGGAATCGGCAGCCTTGACCGAACTTGGTTTCCTGGGCCGCGCAGGCTTGGTTGATCGATGCCGGCGTTGGTGCCTGGCCGCTGTCCACCCAGCCCAGCAAGGCCGCGAACAGCGTGCCGTAGGTGGCGTCGCTGAGGTAGCTGTGCTCGGCATGCGCGGTGAAGGCCTGCACCAAGTGGCCGGCGGTGCCAGCGGCGGCCATCGTGCGCCTGAAGTGGTGCTGGTACTCAACCATCGCGGTCGGGTCGCCGACGGCATGCACCGTGAGTACCGGCACCGGGATGCGGCCGCCGGGGTCGGTGTCGGCGGCGAAGCGCGCCACCGCCTGCGGGTCGGCGGTGTAGCGGGCGACGGCGCGGTTCAGCGCGTCGTCATCGGCCGAGCCGCTGTAGCGTACGCCGCGGTTGCCAAACGGGCTCAAGCCGCCGGTGCGGTGCTGCACGATGTCCTGGAAGTGCCAGGTGGCCCAGTTCAAATGGCCTTGCAGCGATCGCTCGGGCACGTGGATCACCCGCAGCAGCGTGTCGAGCCGCTGTTGCTGCTCGGCGCTGCGCTGGGCGGCGGGCCGTTTCAGGCCCAGGCAATCGTCAACACGGGCGGCGAGCTGCTCGCGTGTCAGCGTGCTGCCCGCCGGCAGGCCCATCCACAGCGGGTAGGCGGGCTCATCAGGCTTTGGGTGGTTGTTGCAGAGGTGTTGGTAGATCACCCGCAAGTCGAGCCGGAAATCGTAGGACTGGCTGCCACCGGCCAGGATGCCGCTGGACAGCAGCACCGCGTCATAAGGCGAGCGGCCATTGGCCGCGCTGGCATACATCTCTGCCCCGATAGCCGCCACGCCGGCGCCCCAGGACTGGCCGTGCAGCAGCGTGCGCCTGGGCTGAGCGACGTGGGCGACGAATATGCGGCGCAGCCGCTCGGTGTCCTCGGCGGCGGAGCGCACCGCCACACCGCCCTGGCGGAAGCCTGAGCCGGCCCAGGCATGGCCGGCTTTCAGCGTCACCTGCCAGCGCTTCAGGTCTTGCTCCGGCCGCTCGGCCTTGGGCGTGCCCAGTTCGGGGCCGCCATGGGCATGCAGTACCAGCACGCCGCTCCAGACGGCGGGCAGGGCGATCAGGTAGTGCGCGCCGGCGCTGTCGCGCCCGCCCAGGCAGCGAACGCCTTCGGGCAGGCCGCTCGGGCAAACGCGGGCCACCGGCGCGGCTTCGGCCGGCCACACCATGGGCTCGGGGGTCGAGGCGAGCGGCTGCGCGGGGCCGCTGGCGCAGGCGGTCAGCAGCGCTGCGGCGGCGGCGACGAGCCAGACCAGGGCCTGGCGCGGCGTAGCACTTGAGGTCTGCGCGGCCATCACAGCGTTCTGCGCCGGCGGGTCCAGCCCAGCAGGCTGAGCAAGCCGAGGGCGAGCATGGCCTGCGTGGCAGGCTCGGGCACGGCGGCGGCAAAGCCCAGTTCCAACGCCGCCACCCGCTGCAGGCGCAGGACATCGGCGGGCAGGATACCCAGGTCAAAGGCGGCGACCTCGCTGGCGCCAAGCGACTGCGGGTCGATGCCGGTGATGCTGCCGAACAGGGTCAGCGCGCTGAGGTAGGAACCGTGCACGCTGGCATGGGTGCCGTCGTTGAACCAGAGGTCGATCAAGCCGTCGTTGGCCGCATCGGCGGCGTACAGGTCGCGTGTGGCCACGCCGCTGTTCACCGCGCGCAGAAAGGCATCGCCCACCGGCACCACGCCGGCAAAGCCGCCGCTGCCGTCGGCGGCCGCAAAGCTGGCGGCGCGGGCAAAGGCGGCGCCCAGGTCGCCGGTCATGGTCTCCAGGTCGGCGTAGAACGAGGTCGCCGGCGCGCCGCTGTAGCTGGCGTTGCCGGTGGCCGGGTTGATGGTGGTGGCGCCGGGGGCATTGATCAGGTTGGGCCGCGCCCAGGTCTGCTGCAGGTAGACCTGGGACAGCAGGTTGGCGTTGCTGTTGGCCGGGATCGTGCGCAAAGTGCCGTTGGTACTGCCGGTGACCACGTCGCGCTCGCGGTAGGACAGTGCATTGCCCAGGTGCACATGGTTCTCGACCAGGTTGGCATAGGCCTCGAAACTGGCGTAGTTCGAGCCCAGCGACACGCCGCCGACGGTCATCGCCGGCAAGGCTTCATCGCTCTGCTCCTGCAACACCACCTTGTCCCAGCGCTGGCTGGTGATGTTGCTGCGCAGGTCCCAGTTGGCGTTGGCGGTGTTCAGGAAGTGCCCGCGCAGCGTGGCCGCATTGCGGGTCGACAGCGCCACTTCGTAGTTCAGGCCGGCCTGCACTGTCATCTGCTTGAAGATGCCGGGCACGCCGCCCCAGGCCAGGCTCTGGGTGTGGGGCGAGTACGAAGTGAAGGCGGCGCCGGTGCTCGGGTTGATGGTGCCTGCCGGATAGGAATTGGTGCCCGTCAGGTTGGTGAACGGCGCGCCCGAGACAAAAGCCAGCGCGGGGTCGGTGCCGCCATGCAGCGGGCCCTGCGGCTGGGTCAGGTCGCGCACGTTGGCCGCGTTGTAGTGCAGCACCGGCTCGACCCGGCCGAAGGTGTAGCTGTTGCCGACGAACAGGATGCTGATCGGGTCAGCGGCCTGGGCCGGCAGGGCGGCGGCCAGCGGCAGCAGCAAGGCTGCCAGGGTCTGTGGGCGCATGGTGAAGTCTCCGGGGCGGTGTGGTTGTGCGGGGGCAGACTCGCAAGGTAAGAGGGTGACTGCAAGATGTCAAATATCTGGAACAGTTGATATCGATATGATCTGAGTATGGATATTCGGCGACTTCGCTACTTCCTGGCCGTGGCCGAAACCGGCCACATCACCCGGGCCGCGGCGCAGCTCGGCTTGCAGCAGCCGCCGCTGAGCCAGCAGATCAAGCTGCTCGAAGCCGAACTGGGTCTGCAACTGTTCGAGCGACATCCCAAAGGTGTCAGCCTGACCGATGCCGGCCGGCTGCTGCAGGCCGAGGCGCGCCCCTTGCTGGCCGACATCGCAGCTTTGCAGGCACGCATGCAGCAGCTGGCCCAGGGCGAGCAGGGCCGGCTGGCGCTGGGCTTCACCAGTTCGGCGGCCGCTCACGCCTACATCCCGCGCACGCTGCGCGAATGCCGGCAACGGCACCCGCAGATCAGCCTGGCGCTGAGTGAAGCCAATGCCGCCGAAATCACCGAGGCGGTGCGCAGCGGGCAGCTTGACTGCGGCTTTCTGCGGGTACCGATCACCCGGCCCGAGGGTCTGGCCTTCGAGGCCATGTTCCATGAGCCGGTGATGCTGGCGCTGCCGATCGACCATGCGCTGGCGCCGCCGCCCGGCGAAACGGCGCGCGCGGTGGCGCTGACCGAGTTGCGCGACGAGGGTTTCATCCTGGTGCGACGGCCCGGCGCGCCTGGCTTGTACGCCAACCTGCTGGCGCTGTGCGAATCGCGGGGCTTCTGCCCGCGGGTGGTGGCCGAGGTGCCGCGCATGATGAGCAACCTGAACCTGGTGGCCGCCGGCGCGGGCATTTCGGTGGTGCCGGCTTCGATGCAGGGCGCCCATGCCCATGCCGTGGCGTATTGCCCGCTGGCCGATGCCCAGTCGCTGGACGCGCCGATGACCCTGGTCTGGCGCCGCGGTGACCAGGCCGGCCCGACCGCCACCTTTGTCAAGCTGGCGCGCCGCATGGCACGCGCGCTGGCCGAAGGTGCATGATCCTAGATTCCGCAGTTGACCGCTTGAAACCGCTGGCCACACCGCATGAACGCTCGATTTTGTACTCACGACCACGTTCACCCTTTGGGTGAGCGCGCTACACACCCGATTGAGCTGCGCTACGGCACGCCAGCGTCGTCGCGCCTTGCTGGCGCACCGCATCGCAGCCCACTCGGGCGTGTTCAACTGCGGAATCTAGGTTCAACACCCAGCTGGCGCTGGCCGTCTGGCGCAGCCTGTACTTCCGGCCCGGGCGCTTCGAGCCCGATCCCCTGCTGTCGAGCGAGCTCAACCGCGGCGCCTATCTGGTGACCGGGCTGGGCCATTGCGCCGCCTGCCATGCCCAGCGCAACCTGCTGGGCGCCAGCGCAGCGCTGGGCGGCGCCGGCGGCGGCATCCTGCCCGACCAACACTGGGTGGCGCCGGCACTGACCGATGCCGCCGAAGGCGGCGTGCCCGGCCGCGACCCCGCCGAACTGGTGCATTTGCTGAAAACCGGGGTATCGAGCCGGGCCGCGGTAATGGGGCCGATGGCCGCGGTGGTGGCCGGCAGCACCCAGCACCTGACCAAGGCCGACCTGCGGGCCATGGTGACCTACTTGCAGGCGCTGCCCGCCGCACCGCCGCCCGCGGCAGTCCGTTGGCAGCGTGCGCCCGCCGCCCTGGTGCGCGGCGAACAGCTCTACCAGGACCACTGCGCCGACTGCCACGGTGCCCAGGGCCAGGGCGCCCCGGGCATTTATCCGCCGCTGGCCGGCAACCCCACGGTGACCATGGCCGACAGCCGCAACCTGGTGCGGGCGATCACCCGCGGCGGCTTTCCGCCCGCCACCGCCGGCAATCCGCGGCCCTATGGCATGCCGGGCTTCGACCTGCCCGACGCCGACCTGGCGGCGCTGGCCACCTGGCTGCGCGCCACTTGGGGCCACGACGCCTCGCCAGTGCAGGCGGTGCAGGTGCTGCTGGCGCGATGAGCCCCGCGTTCACCTTTCTTCACCGTGCCCCGGGGAACGCGCAGCGTAAACGGGTGTCCAATTGGCATGCAAGGTCAACGGCAGGTCTGCGTGCGCCGTTGTGAACTACAAACTTCATCGAGGAAAAGCATGTTCAAGTCTGCAAAACCCCTGGCACTGGCAAAACCCCTGGCACTGGCAATCGCCCTGGCATTGGCCGGCTGCGCCACCAGCAACCCTGACATGATCAGCCGCAGCGATGCCCAGCGCATGTCCACCGTGGTCGACGGCACCGTGCTGACGGTGCGCAACGTCACCGTCGACGGCAGCCAGAGCGGCGGCGGCGCGGCGGCAGGCGGCGTGGTCGGGGCCATCGCCGGCTCGTCGGTGGGCGGCCACCGCGAATCGGCGGTGCTCGGCGTGCTCGGCGCGGTGGCCGGTGCGGTGATCGGCAACACCGTCGAGCGCAGCTCCACCCGCGAGGATTCGCTGGAGATCCTGGTGCAGTTGCGCAACGGCGAGCGCCGCGCCATCGTGCAGGCCAAGGGCGCCGAAACCTTCCAACCTGGCGACGCGGTGATCATCGTGACCACGGGCAGCAAAGTGCGGGTCGCCCGCGCGCCGGCGGTTCAGGGCACCGGCAACCCGCTGCCGATGCCGATGCCCGGTCGCCGCAGCTGATGGCGGGCTGGGCGCTGGCCGCATCGGTGCTCAGCCCGGCTTGTTCGGCAAGGCCTCGCCCTTCAGCGCCAGCGCCAGTTCAGTGGCCTGCCAAATAGTGATGCCCTCGGCCGTGGCATAGGGCAGGGCGTTGCTGGTCAACTCCCCCAGGCAGATGCACAGCGCCTGCGCAGCCTCGGCGGTCTCGCGGCCGGCCTGCAGCGCGCGCAAGGTCTCGATGCCGATGCGCGCCGACTTCCAGCGGCGCGCACACACCGCCATCGCCCGCCCCTGGCGCTCGACCAGCAGATCTACCGCCTCGCCTTTGCCCGGCGTCACGACATAACCGTCACGCTCGAAAGCCTGGGTCAGCAGGGCTGAAAAGGCCGGCCAGGTCATCGCGCTGACCGCGTCCTGGGTCTGCTGCACCCGCGCAGCGCTCGGCAGGCCCCACTGCCGCTTGGCGGCCATCGCCGCAATCACCAGGAATGGAAAGCCCGACAAGGCGCCCACCACGCGGAACTCGCGGGGAAACAGCGAGGCCGCCACCAGGCCCAGCACAACGGCGATCAGCAGGCTGATCCACCAGGGTTTGCGCAGCAGCACGGCAAACAGCGAATTGGGCGGCATCTTGAATTTCATGGCCAAAGTGTGGCACGGCGCCCAGGGCCGGTAAGCACCCATCGACAGCAACGGGCGCCTACAGGCATGCTCAAGCCCATGCTCTGCCACGTCGCCACCCGGAAGTCCGCTTGAGATTCTTTTCCTACCGCAACCGCCCGGTGCATCTGGGCCCGTATCCGCTCGAGCGGCTGACCCGCAGCGCCACGCCGCCCGACCTGCGCGCGGTGCCAGCGCTGCCGACGCCGGACTTCAATCCGCCCGATACGCTGTCGATCGCCCATGCGATGAAGCCCTACATGGCGATGTTCGACATGGTGCGCGACGGCGCGGTGGCTGCGCTGCCGGCCGAGGTGCCGGCAGATCCGGTCGAGCGGGCGCGGCACCTGAAGGCAGCGGGCTACTACTTCGACGCCGCCATGGTTGGCCTGTGTCGCCTGCCGGCCGAGGCGCTACTGGCCCAGCCCAGACGCAACCCGGCGGTGGCCGGCATCGCCGAAGAGCTGGCGCGCAGCCAGCCCAAGAGTTTTGCCGCCGGCATGGACATGATCCTGGCCGATGTGCTGGACGCGGCCGGCACCACCCATGGGGATATCACCCACCATGGCTTTGCCATCGTGATCCTGGTCGAGTTCCCGCGTGACCCGCGGCCCGACGAGCCCGGCAGCGACTGGATCATCAACACCCAGGCCCAACGCGCCACGTTGCTGGCATCGCAAACCGCTGTGCTGCTGGCCAGCTACCTGCGCCTGCTGGGCGCCGAAGCCCGCGCGCACAGCGCCACCTGCTCGGAGCTGGACCTGAACAAGCTGGCCGTTGCCGCCGGCCTGGCCCATGCCGATGGCAGCAACCCCTACCTGGGATCACGCTACGGCCTGGCCGCGGTAAGCACCCCCTTCGAACTGACACCCGACCTGCCGCTGGCCGCACCGGATCAACAGCAGCGAACCCGTTCACACGGCCTGGCCTGGCAACTGGGACTGGGCACGCTCAAGGGTGCGCTGCACCGGGACGCCTTTGCCAAGCGCGATTTCCACCTCGGCCCGCACCCCTTCGAGACGCTCAAGCGCCGCGCGCAGCCCACCACTTTCATCGACCACGACCGGGTGCCGCGTTTTCCCAAGCGCGCCGACTTTTTTGCCCGCGCGTTATTTGGCGACCTGGGCAAGGACGTGCAGGACAGCGCCAAGAACGCCCACTATGTGATGAAGAGCCCGATCGGCGCCTGCGCCCGGCGCGCGCTGGGGGCATTGCTGCTGCTGCAGTTCGGCGAGGCACGCGGGCCGCTGTCGTCCACGGTGGCTGATCCGAATCGCAATGCCGCCAACTTGAAAGCCGCAGCCTACTACCTGGGCAGCGACGCGGTGGGCCTGTGCGCCGTTCCCGAGTGGGCTTGGTACTCCCACGATGCCGGCGGCAATGCCATGGCGGCTTACCACGCCAACGCAGTCAACCTGCTGTTCGATCAGGGCCACGAGACCATGGAAGGCGCCAGCGGCGACGACTGGATTTCGGTGGCGCAGAGCATGCGCGCCTACCTGCGCTTCTCGCTGCTGGGCGGCGTGGTCGCTGAGCAGATCCGCCGGCTGGGCTATTCAGCGCGGGTGCATTCGGTGCTGGACGGCGATGTGTTGCAGCCGCCGCTGCTGCTGCTGTCCGGCCTGGGCGAAGTCAGCCGCATTGGCGAAGTGATCCTCAACCCCTTTCTCGGCCCGCGGCTCAAGAGCGGCAGCGTCACCACCGACCTGCCCATGCTGATGGACAAGCCGATCGACTTCGGCCTGCAGCGCTTTTGCGAGCAGTGCAACAAGTGCGCGCGCGAATGCCCGTCGGGCGCCATCACCGCCGGCCCCAAGCGCATGTACAACGGCTACGAGATCTGGAAATCCGACGCCGAGAAATGCGCCCGCTACCGCATCACCAACGCTGGCGGCGGCATGTGCGGGCGCTGCATGAAAACCTGCCCCTGGAACCTGGAAGGCCTGTTTGCCGACAGCGGCTGGCGCTGGCTGGCAATCAACCTGCCCGGCCAGGCCAAGCACCTGGCGGCGCTGGACGACCGGTTGGGCCGCGGCAGCATCAACCCGGTGAAGACCTGGTGGTGGGACATCGAACTCGACCGCAGCAGCGGGCGCTACGTGCAGGCCAAGCTCACCCATCGCCGCGGTATCAACCCCGGGCTGAAGATCGATGCGGCGTCGCAGACGCTGGCGGTCTACCCGGCCGACACCATGCCGCCGCCCTACCCGGTGCCGTTCCCGGTTGACCGCGAGGCCGGCATTGCCCGCTACCGCGCGCTGCTGTCGCCCGCCGACTACCAGGCTCGGCTGGCGCGCGGCGAGACCGAACACCTGGCGCCACCCTTCCGCCTGCCCGAGGGTGAGCCGCCGGTGTTTCCGGTGCGGCTGCATCGGCGCGAGGACATGACGCCCGAGCTGGTGAAGTTTGAACTGATGGCCGCCGACGGCCAGGATCTGCCGGCCTTCGAGGCCGGCGCGCACATCGACGTGGTGATCGCGCCCGAGTACCAACGCGCTTACAGCCTGGCCGGCGACCCCGCTGACCGCAGCCGCTGGGTGCTGGGCGTGCAGCGCGAGGCGCCCGAGCAAGGCGGCCGCGGCGGCTCGGCGCTGATGCACCGCGCGTTTCGCGCCGGTCGCACGGTGTTTGTCTCCAAGCCGCGCAACCTGTTTGCCTTGCACGAGGACGCCAGCATGAGCTGGCTGTTTGCTGGCGGCATCGGCATCACGCCGCTGCTGACCATGGCGCACCGGCTGCATGACCTGGGCCGGCCGTTTGCGCTGCACTACAGCGCCGCCAGCCGCGCGGGCGCTGGCTTCGTCGCCGACATCGAGGCCGCGCCCTGGCGCGATCAGTCGCACTTTCACTTCTCGCAAGATGGCCAGCGCGCCGATCTGACACGGCTGATCCCGGTCTACAGCGCAGGTCAGCAGCTCTACACCTGCGGCTCGGCCCGCTACATGGATGCGGTGTTTGCTGCCGCCGCCGACGCCGGCTGGCCCGACGAGGCCTTGCACCGCGAGTTTTTCAGCGTGCCCGAGGCACCGCCACGCGAGAACCACACTTTCACGTTGCGGTTGATCGACAGCGGCCGGGAACTCGCCGTGCCCGCCGACAGCAGCGCCACCGAGGTGCTGAGCGCGGCCGGGTTCAAGGTGGAGGTGAAATGCTCGGACGGCCTGTGCGGTATCTGCGCCACGGCCTACGACCCGGCGCTGTCAGACGCCATCGACCACCGCGATGTGGTGCTCAGCGTTGCCGAGCGCCGCCAGCGGGTGGTGTTGTGCTGTTCGCGCGCGGCTGATCCTGATGGGGTGATCACGCTGCGGCTGTAACGCCGATCGGCCGCATCAAAAAGGAAGCCCAGCCTGTACAGGCTGGGCCGATGAGATTGGTAGGCCGCCCGTGAGTCGAACACGGCACCAACAGATTATGAGTCTGCTGCTCTAACCATCATGAGCTAGCGGCCCGGAGCAAGGATTGTAGGAGGCACCGACCCGGGAGCGGGCACGCCGCTTCAGCCGCTGGGCCGGCAGCGGGGCGCAACGCTCACCGTGATCAGGTCGGGCGCCTGGCCGGCCAGGGTGAGCCAGGCCTCCAGATCGATGCAGCCGGCCGCGGTGCACAACTGCCAGCCGCGCCCGGTGGCGCCAGAGGCGGCCAGCCGCAGCAGCGGCAATCGGCGCTGGGTGCGGTAGACATACCAGCCATCACGCAACACCGCGCCCTCGGGCGGCTCCATGCCGGCGCCCGAGCCGCGCACCCGCGCTTCTTCCAGCAGCAGGTCCGTGCCGGCGATGCGCCAGTGTTCAACCCATTCGGTGCGTTCGACCGAATGGGTCCAGCGCAGACTGAACTGCTGGCTGGCATCCAGGCCCAGACCCAGCGCCAGCAAGGCGCTGGCCAGGCACAGGGTCACTGGGATACCCTGCGCGCGCTGCGCTCCGGGATTCGCGCTTGGGAGCGGCCCGGCGCGCTCATGCCCTGGCGGCAGTCGCCAAGCGGCGGCCGCTGGCCTGCCAGTGCAGCGCGATGGCAACGGCTGCCAATACAAAGCCGATCTCGTCAGTCAGCGGCAGCGCGGCAATCAGCGTGATCGCAGCGGCGGCTGCCAGCAGGCGCTCCAGCCAGGTCATCGGACCGCGCAAGAAGCCGATCACCGCCGCGCCCCACAGGCCGATGGCCAGCAACGCCTTGACGATGATGTAGGCCGCCGCCAGCGGCAGGCCCCATTCGGCAGCCAGCGGGCCGCCGGGCTGCAGCATCAGTGCCGGCGAGTACACCGCCATGAATGGGATCACGAAGCCGGCCGCCGCCACCTTGATGGCCTGCATCGAGATCGCCAGCCCGCGCTCCTTGGCGATCGGCGCCGCGGCGAAACAGGCCAGTGCCACCGGCGGCGTCAGGTCGGCCAGGATGCCGAAGTAAAAGACGAACATGTGGCTGACTAGCAGCGGAACGCCCAGTGCCAGCAGCGCCGGCCCGGCGATCGACGAGGTGATGATGTAGTTGGGGATGGTCGGGATGCCCATGCCCAGGATCAGGCAGGTGACCATGGTCAGCAGCAGCGACAGGAACAGGCTCTCCTTGCCCACCGCAACGACAAACTGGCCGAAGGTGTTGGCCGCGCCGGTCAGCGTCATGGTGCCGATGACGATGCCGACGATGGCGCAGGCAATGCCCACCGGCAGCGCGGTCTTGGCGCCGTCGGCCAGGCTGTCGCGGCACAGCGCCAGCGTCTTGCGGCCGCCTTGCCGAAACGCGCAGACAGCAATCATCACCAGAATGGCGCTGGTCAACGCCACCATGCCGAACTGCTGGAACGAGGCCGCCACGAATCCCAGGCCGATCCAGAAAATCACCCGCAGCGTGTTCGACGGCAAGCCCAGCGCGATCGAGCCGCCGAGGATCAGCATCACCGTCAGCGCCAGGCCCACGGTGCCGGCAAACAGCGGTGTGTAACCCGAGAACAGCAGCGCCACCAGCACCGCCAGCGGCAGGATCAGGTACCACTTGTCGCGCAGCGCGCGCATCGGCGACGGCAACTCGTCAGCCGGCAAGCCTTGCAGGTTGGCGCGGCCGGCCTCCAGATGCACCATCCAGAAGGCCGACAGGAAGTACAGGATCGCCGGCACCACCGCCGCCTTGACGACGGTGGCATAGGGCACGTCCAGCGTCTCGGCCATGATGAAGGCCACCGCGCCCATCACCGGCGGCATGATCTGTCCACCCATCGAGGCCGTGGCCTCGACACCGCCGGCAAAGGCCCGGCGGTAACCGAAGCGGATCATCAGCGGGATGGTGAACTGGCCGGTGGTGACCACGTTGGCCACGCCCGAGCCCGAGATCGTGCCCATCAGCCCCGAGGCCACCACCGCCACCTTGGCCGGGCCGCCACGCCGGTGGCCAAACAGGCCCAGCGCGATGTCGGTGAACAGGCTGATCATGCCGGCCTTCTCGAGAAAGGCGCCAAACAGGATGAACAGGAAGATGTAGCTCGACGAGACGTAGGTCGGGATGCCGTAAATGCCCTCGGTGCCAAAGGCCATGTGATCAACGACTTGCACAAAGTCGTAGCCACGGTGGTCCAGCGGCGCTGGCAGGTACTGGCCGAAGAAGCAATAGGCCAGGAAGGTGCCCGAGATGATCGGCAGCGCCGGCCCCATCGCGCGCCAGGTGGCGATGAACAGCAAGGCCAACACACTGACGCCGATCACCATGTCGGCCTGGTTGGGATCGCCGGCACGCAGGATCAGCGCGTTGTATTCCACCCACTGGTAAATGGCCACCACCACCGCCAAGCCCATCGCAGCCCAGCTCAGCGTTCGCTTGACGAGGCCGTCCATGCGGGCCACCGACAACAACGGAAAGACCAGCGCCAGCAAAAAGCCCACGTGCACCGCCCGCACGATCTGGCTGGGCAGATCGATGATGTGGGCGGCGGTGGCAATCTGGAAGCTGGAGAAGATCAGCGCCAGCCAGAACAGCGCACGGCCCTGCACCCCGCTGGGGAAGCCACCGGCCAGCGGCTCATGCTGCTGCATCAGCCTGTCGCTGTCACCAGCGGGCGTGTCTTGCGATGCAGCGGCGGTGGCACTCATGGCTTCCTTCCAGCTTTACTTGATCAGGCCCTTTTCCTTGTAGTAGCGGATCGCACCCGGGTGCAGCGGCACCGGCATGCCGTCTATCGCCGTCTTCAGCTGGATTGCCGTGGCCGCCTTGTGCGCCGCCACCATCTGGTCGAGGTTCTCGAACAGCTGCTTGGTCATCTGGTAGACCGTGGCCTCGGACACGCCGGCATGCGTGACCAGGAAGTTCACCACCGCCAGCGTCGGCACGTCGGCGGTCTGGCCGGTGTAGGTGTTGGCCGGGATGGTGGTGGCGACAAACGGCGGGCCGAGCTTGGTCGCCACGCTGGCGGGCACCGACACCACGGTGATCGGCAGCGAGCTGGCGAGGTCCCGTATCGAGGCCACGCCCAGGCCGGCCGACTGCAGCGTGGCATCGAGCTGGCGGTTCTTGATCAGCTCGACCGATTCGCCAAACGGCAGGTATTCGGTCTTGGCCAGGTCCTTGTAGGACATGCCCATGGCTTCAAAGATGCGGCGGGCGTTGACTTCGGTGCCTGACTTGGGCGCACCCACCGACAGGCTCTTGCCCTTCAGGTCGGCAAAATTCTTCACGCCGCTGCCCTGCGAGGCCACGATCTGGATCACATTGGGATACACCGCGGCCACGCCGCGCAGCTTGTCGAGTTTCTTGGGAAAACCGACTTCCTCTTCACCTTCCCAGGCCGATTTGACCGAGTCGCCCAGCGCCAGCGCGATCTCACCCTTGCCGGTCTGCAGCAGGTTGAGGTTCTCGACCGAAGCCTTGGTCGATTGCACCTGGGTGCGCACGCCGGGAATCTTGTCGGCGTAGATCTTGCCCAGCGCCACGCCCAACGGGTAGTAGACGCCGCTGGTGCCGCCGGTGAGGATGTTGATGAACTGGTCAGCCTTGGCGGCCATCGGGGCCAGCAAGGTGGCGCCGGTGATGGCCAGGACAGTGACGAGCTTGCGACGGGGCATGGGATTCATGGCGGGTCTCCGAATGAGTTGATGCGGATTGCCCCCGCATGACCCCGCAGAACTGGGGGAATGCGCGGGGAATGGCAGTCGACCATCATAGACAACTATATTTGTCTGTATATGAGTACCAACCGCAGTTAAACCCGCGGCCCGCGCTGGAGCCTGGGGTCGCTCTGGGCCACTCCAGGCCGTTACTTGGGCCCCGACAGCGCGTTACCCACCAGCCGCGCCGTGATGTCGACCAGCTGGATCATGCGGTCATAGGCCATGCGCGTCGGACCAATCACGCCCAGCGTGCCGACGATGCGGCCGTCCACCTCGTAGGGCGCCGAGACGATGGACAGCTCCTCGTAGGGCACCACACCCGATTCGCCGCCGATGTAGATGCGCACACCCTCGGCCAGGCTGGAGTTCTCCAGCAGCCGCATCAGCTCGGTCTTCTGTTCGAACAAGTCGAACAGCTTGCGCAGCGAGCGCATGTCGCTGCCGAAGTCCTGCAGGCCCAGCAGATTGCGCTCGCCCGATACCACCAGTTGCTCGGTGTCGTCGGCCAGCACGTCGCTTCCGGCCTGCACCGCCGCCTGCATCAGCGTGGCGATCTCGCTGCGCAGCGCATCCACTTCACGCTTGAGCTTGCTGCGCACCTCGTCGATGGCCAGGCCGGCGTAATGCGTGTTGAGGTAGTTGCTAGCCTCGATCAGCTCGGCCTGGGCGTAATCGCGGGCGGTGAAGATCACCCGGTTCTGCACGTCACCGTCGGGCGAGACCAGGATCACCAGAACCCGCTTCTCGCCCAGCCGCAAGAACTCGATGTGGTGGAACACGCTGGCACGCTTTGGCGCGGTGACCACGCCGACAAAGTGCGACAGGTTGGACAACAGATGCGCCGCCTGGGCGATCACCCGCTGCGGCTGGTCGGGGTGCAGTTGCGCGCGCGCGCCAGCCATCTCGGGCGGGGTGTGATGGATGTCGAGCGGCTGCCGCGCCGTCAGCATGGTGTCGACAAACAAGCGATAGCCACGTGCCGTGGGCACCCGGCCAGCGCTGGTGTGCGGGCTGGCGATCAGGCCCAGCTCTTCCAGGTCGGCCATCACGTTGCGGATGGTCGCCGGCGACAGCTCCAGCCCCGAGGCCCGCGACAGCGTGCGCGAACCCACCGGCTGGCCATCGGCGATGTAGCGTTCGACCAGGGTC
>JBBQZM010000061.1:0-17740 GCA_038207685.1 Burkholderiales bacterium | reverse complement strand
GGCGGTGGCGGCGCAATGGGCGCCGGCTGGCTGCTGGGGCTGGCGCTGGCGGTGCTGGCGCTGCGGCGCTGGCCGGCACCGCCATCCGCGTAAATACTGACGCCTGAAGACTGCCGCGAAGTCGGGTCGGCGCGGCCCGTCAGCGCGAGGCGCCGCTGGCCGCTGCGCTGGCCGCGTCTGCCGTCGATGCGGCGGCCGCCGCAGCCGGCGTCTCGCCGTCAGGCGTGCAAGCGGTGAATTGGCCGCCCTTGGGCAGCACCAGCTTGGCCAGGGTCTCGCGCAGCACGCCATCGGCCGCCGGCAGGCGCAGCAGGGTCTGGCTTTGCGGCTTGGCCAGCACCACCACCTTGGCGCTGCGCAAGCCGCGCTGCACCATGCGCGCCAGGGCGGTCTCGGCGGCGGCCTGGCTGCCGTAGCGGCCCAGGCCTAGGCCCGGCCGCAGCTCGGCTGGGTCACGCAGTTCTTCCACGTCCAGGCGCAGGCGCTTGACCTGCTCCAGCTTCTTCAGCAGCAGCTCGCGGTCGGTGTAGCGACCCATGTAGATCAGGTAGTCGCCGTTGCCTTCGGCGCGGATCGTCTGCCAGGCGGTGCCGGCGATGCCGGCCTCGCGCAGCCCGCGCTCGGCGGCTTCGGCATCGGCGCCGGCAAACGGCCCGGCTTCCAGGCAGACGGTGGCGCGTGCCTCAGTGGCCGAAGCCGCGGCCGCACGCAGCGCGGCGCTGGCGGCTTCAGCGGGCAGTACCTGCAGCAGTTCGGGCTGTTGCTGGCGCTGCAGCCGTTCGGGCTCACGCTGCGCGGCGCCCAGGCCGGCCAAGGGCGGCAGCAGGTTCAGGTTGGCCGCCAGCAGCAGCGCATTGGCCAGCAGCAACAGCAGCAGCAGGGCTCTGAGCATCAGCCGGCACCGCCTGGTGTGCTGGGTGGACGCGGCCGCAGGCTGACCTCGCCGCTGCCCACCGGCAGCCGCTCATCGCCCACCTGCAGCCACAGCGTGCCGCGCGCGTCCACGCCGTCGGCGCGGCCTTGCGGCAGCGTTGGCAGGCTGGTGACCAGCTCGCGGCCGGCCAGCACGTCGCGGCGGGCAAAGCGCGCCTGCAGCGGCGCAAAGCCGTCGGCTTCGAAGGCCTTGAGCGCGCGTGCCAGCGGCGGCGCCACGCGGGCCAGCGCAGCCGGCGCGGTGATGCCGTAGTCGAGTTCCTGCAGGCAGGCATAACCCCAGTTGAGCTTGGGCGCGTCGGCCGCCGGTGGCAGCGGCAACAGGTTCAGGCCGATGCCGATGACCGCCAGGCGCTGGCCGCCGACCTGCACGGTTTCGATCAGGATGCCGCCCAGCTTGCGGCCTATCGGTGCGGCGGGGTCGCGATCGTCCATCAGCAGCAGGTCGTTGGGCCACTTGATGCCCAGCCGCGGCGGCTGGTCGTCCAGCGGCGGATCGAGTGTTTCGGCCAGGGCCAGGCCCACGGCCAGTGACAGGCCTGACCAGTCGGCCGGCGTCAACGGCAGTGACAGCGAGAAGGTCAGCGAGGCGCCGATGCTCGACTGCCAGGCCTTGCCCAGGCGGCCCCGGCCCTGTGTCTGCTGCTCGGCCACCAGCAGGCAGGGCTGGGTATCGGCCTCGCGGCGGCTGAGCTGGTGTGCGGCCTCGCTGCCCTCGGCGGTGCGGGGTGTGCCGCGCACGGTGTTGCTCTGGCGGGCGCGCGCCAGCAGTTCGGTGTTGGTCGAGCCCATGCTGGCCACCACCTCGACGCTCAGGCCGGGCAGCAGCGGCTGCAGTTCAAGCCAGAGCGCCTCGGCGCCCCAGTGCAGGTGGTGACTGGCGGGCATCGAGTGGTGATTCAGGCGGCGGCCTTGGCCTTGGCGCGCGGCTGCTCGGACTTGGGCGCCAGCATGGTGCGGCGGCAGTCAGGCGCGCCGCAACGGCACTCGAAGCGCTTCTTCAGCGCCGGCGTGTAGCGCTCGTCGATCACCAGGCCGTAGTCGAAAAACAACTCCTCGCCGGGGTGGATGTCGCGCAGGGCCAGCAGGTAGACCTGGCCCGAGTCGTCGTCGGCCTCGACGTTGGGATTGCAGGCATGGTTGATCCAGCGCGCTGCATTGCCGTTGACGTTGCCGTCGATCACCACGTCGTCGCTGAGGTGAAAGTAGAAGGTATGGTCGGGCTGGCTGGGGTCGTGCGGATGGCGGCGCACCGCCTCTGTCCAGGGGATCACCTCGCCGGTGTACTCGATCACCAACTCACCAGTGCCAATGGGCACCAGCGCGAACACGCCCTTGCCGTGCACCCCGCTCTTGCGCACCTGCAGGCGGCCCTTGACGGTGCCGGGCGCGGGTAAGGCGGCAGGCCTGGCCTGGGCAGCGGGGCGGGCAGACTTCTTGGCGGTCGCTTGCACGGCGGCTTTCATTGGTTAAAGTGATTCCATGGGCGTGCGCGTGTACACATGTGTGCAGGCGCGCGCGAAACGCAGCGGATTGTAGGCACGGGCCCGATAGGCCTGGATTGCCTTCCAAGGGAATCAAGAACACCGATGAGCAAGACACTGATCATTGCCGAGAAGCCCAGCGTGGCGCAGGACATCGTGCGCGCCCTCACGCCGGTGGCGGGCAAGTTCGACAAGCACGACGACCATTTCGAGAGCGAGCGCTATGTGGTCAGCTCGGCGGTGGGCCACCTGGTGGAGATCAAGGCGCCCGAGGAGTACGACGTCAAGCGCGGCAAGTGGAGCTTTGCCCACCTGCCGGTAGTGCCGCCGCACTTCGACCTGGCGCCTATCGACAAGGCCAAGAGCCGGCTCAACGCGCTGGTCAAGCTGGTCAAGCGCAAGGACGTTAGCGCGTTGATCAATGCCTGCGACGCGGGCCGCGAGGGTGAGTTGATCTTCCGGCTGATCGTGCAATACGCCGACAACCTGAAGACCAAGCTCGACAAGCCGATCCGTCGGCTGTGGCTGCAGAGCATGACACCGCAGGCCATCCGTGACGGCTTCGATCACCTGCGCAGCGACAAGCAGATGCTGGGCCTGGCCGACGCCGCGCGCAGCCGCAGCGAGGCCGACTGGCTGGTGGGTATCAACGGCACGCGGGCGATGACCGCCTTCAACTCGCGTGACGGCGGTTTCTTCCTGACCACCGTAGGCCGGGTGCAGACGCCCACGCTGTCTATCATGGTCGAGCGCGAAGAGAAGATCCGCAAGCATGTGTCGCGCGACTACTGGGAAATCAAGGCCGGCTTCACCGTGCCCCCGAGGCCTGGCGATGCCAGTCCTGCCGCCCAAGGGGAGTTCGATCCCTCGGGGCGGCCCGTCGGGATCGACGCCGCCGCGGGCGAATACGAGGGCAAGTGGTTCGACCCCAAGTTCAAGAAGGATCCGCCCCAGGGCAACGACCCGCAGGCGGCGCTGCCCGACACCGATCGCCGCGCCGACCGGCTGTGGAACGAGCGCGACGCCAATACCATCCGTGACGCGGTGCTGGGCAAGACCGGCACCGTCACCGAAGAGGCCAAGCCCAGCAACTCCAGCAGCCCGCTGCTCTACGACCTGACCACGCTGCAGCGCGAGGCCAACAGCCGCTTCGGCTTCTCGGCCAAGACCACGCTGTCGATCGCCCAGGCGCTGTACGAGAAGCACAAAGTGCTGACTTACCCGCGTACCGATTCGCGTGCGCTGCCCGAGGACTACCTGGCCACGGTCAAGGACACCTTCGCGATGATTGCCAGCGAGGACCTGCCCGGCCCGCTGCGCGCGCTGGCCCCCCATGCCGCCAAGGGCTTGAAGGAAGGCTATGTCAAGCCGACCAAGCGGGTGTTCGACAACAGCAAGGTGTCGGACCACTTTGCCATCATCCCCACGCTGCTGGCGCCCAAGAGCCTGAGCGAGATCGAGGCCAAGCTCTACGACCTGGTGGTCAAACGCTTCATCGCGGTGTTCTACCCGGCGGCTGAGTTTCTGGTCACCACCCGCATCACGCAAATCGAAGGCCACCACTTCCAGACCAACGGCAAGGTGCTGGTGAATCCGGGCTGGCTGGCGGTGTACGGCAAGGAGGCGCAGGACGACGACGCCAACCTGGTGCCGGTGTTGCCCAACGAGCAAGTGGCCAACGCGCATGTCAGCGTCAATGCGCTGAAGACCAAGCCGCCGGCGCGTTATACCGAGGCCACGCTGCTGTCAGCGATGGAAGGCGCGGGCAAGCTGATCGACGACGACGAGTTGCGCGAGGCCATGGCCGAGAAGGGCCTGGGCACGCCAGCCACCCGTGCCCAGGTGATCGAGGGCCTGATCGCCGAGAAGTACATCCTGCGCGAAGGCCGCGAGTTATGCCCCACGGCCAAGGCCTTCCAGCTGATGACGCTGCTGCGCGGCCTGGCCATCGAAGACCTGACCAAGCCCGAGCTGACCGGCAACTGGGAGTTCCAGCTGGCCGAGATGGAGCAGGGCCGCCTCAGCCGCGAGGCCTTCATGAAGGACATCGCGGCGATGGCCGAGCGCATCGTGCGCAAGGCCAAGGAGTACGACCGCGACACCATCCCCGGCGACTACGCCACGCTGGCCACGCCGTGCCCGAACTGCGGCGGCTCGGTCAAGGAAAACTACCGTCGCTTCACCTGCACCGGCGCCAATGGAGCCGGCGAGGGTTGCGGCTTCAGCATGACCAAGATCCCGGCCAGCCGTAGCTTCGAGCTGTACGAGGTCGAGACCTTTCTGCGCGACAAGAAGGTCGGGCCGCTGGAGGGCTTCCGCTCCAAGGCCGGCTGGCCTTTCAGTGCCGAGCTGAAACTGGTGCATGACGACGAGATCAAGAACTGGAAGCTGGAGTTCGACTTCGGCGACGATGCCAAGACCGCCGACGGTGAGGCGGTGGTCGTCGACTTCAGCGGCCAGCCCTCGTTTGGCAGCTGCCCCAAGTGCAAGGGCCATGTCTACGAGCATGGCAGCAACTACGCCTGCGAGCATGCGGTGAGCGCGCCGGTGACCTGCGACTTCAAGACCGGCAAGATCATCCTGACCCAGGTGGTCAACCATGAGCAGGTGACCAAGCTGCTGGCCACCGGCCGCACCGATTTGCTCGACGGCTTTGTCAGCAACCGCACCAAGCGCAAGTTCAAGGCCCACCTGGTGTGGGACGAGAAAGAGGGCAAGGTCGGCTTCGAGTTCGCCGCGCGCGGCGACGGCAAGGCGCCGGCAGGCAAGACCGCCGCCAAGACCGCGCCCAGGGCGGCCGCCAAGACGGCCGCCAAGAGCGCCGCCAAGACCGCGGCCAAGAAGGCGCCGGCGCGCAAGCGGGCCGCTTGAAGGCGGCGCCAGCATGAGCGGCCTGAAGTCTGGCGCCTCAGCGGGCTGGCCCTGCCTGCGTGCCAGCGAGGCCGGTTGTGTGCTGGACCTCAGCGTGCAGCCCGGCGCCAAGCGCAGCGCCATCGACGGCCTGCGTGACGGCGCGCTGCGGCTGCGGCTGGCCGCGCCGCCGGTGGACGGCCAGGCCAATTCGGCCTTGCTGGCCTGGTTGGCCGAACAGTTGCACTGCCCCAAGCGCGATCTGACGCTGCTGCGCGGCCAGGCCTCGCGCCGCAAGCAGGTGCAGGTGGCGCTGCCCGAGCTGACGGTGGCCACCTGGCTGGACCGCGTGCTGTGCCCCTGATACGCCGGATCGCCGCCGCGCGCGGCGCCTGAGCATGTCGCTGCTGGTCTTCAACAAGCTGCTGGCCATCTTCGCGGCGGTGGGTGTGGGTTGGGTGGCCGGGCGCTTGCGCTGGCTGGGTGAGGCCGGCGGTGGCACCGACCCCGCGCGCTTGCTGGGCAATGCCGCCTTTTTCATCTTCGTGCCTGCGCTGCTGTTCCGCACCACCGCGCGGCTGGACCTGGCGCAAATGCCCTGGTCGACGGTACTGGCCTATTTCGTGCCGGTGCTGGTGGTGCTGGCCCTGGTCTATGGCGCCGGCAGGCTGGCGCGGCGCGGCCAGCGCGAGGCCGATCTGGCCGCCGGCGAGGTGGCGGCCGCCGCGCCGGCCACGCGGGCCATCGCCGCGGTGTTCGGCAACTCGGTGCAGGTGGGCATTCCGATGATCACCGCGCTGTTCGGCGAGGCCGGGCTGGGCATCCACATCGCCTTGGTCAGCGTGCATGCGCTGTTGCTGCTGACCACGCTGACGGTGCTGGTCGAACTTGACCTGGCGCGCGAGCGCGCGGTGCACGATGCCACCGCCAGTCTGCTGCGCACACTGCGCAGCACGCTGCGCAACACGGTGATCCACCCGGTGGTGCTGCCGGTGCTGCTGGGCCTGGCCTGGAACCTCAGCGGCGCCGATCTACCCGGTCCGCTGGACGAGACGCTGAAGCTGCTGGGCACCGCCGTGGCGCCGCTGTGCCTGGTGTTGATTGGCATCTCGCTGGCGTACAGCCGGGTGCGTGGCGCCGTGCGCTCGGCCTTGCTGATCAGCGGCCTCAAGCTGCTGGCGCTGCCGGCTGCGGTGTTGTTGATGGCGCACTGGGGCTTTGGCCTGACCGGCCTGCCTTTGCAGGTGGCGGTGATGCTGGCGGCGCTGCCCACCGGCAGCAATGCGCTGATCTTCGCCCAACGCTACCGTTCACAAGAGGCCGAAGCGACCACCGCGATCGTGGTCTCGACGCTGGGCTTTGTGCTGACCGCGCCGCTGTGGCTGGCGGCTGTGACGGCGCTGGGCTGAGGTGTTGCGGGACGGCGGCGCTGAAAAGCGGCGCTGAAAGGCGGCGCCTCAGCCGCCCGGCATGGTCTGGCGTTCGTCGTCGCCGATGGCGGCTGCCAGCACCCGGCCGTCGCGGTCGAAGCGCACGTCGAACACCTTCTTGTCCTGGCCGCTCATGAACTGCCAGCGCCAGGTTTCCTCGCCCGGCTGGGTGGCATAACGCAGCGTGCGGGCATGGCGGCCCAGCAGCTGGCGCACCTCGTCCTGCGTCATGCCGGGCTGCACCTTGGCGAAGTTGGTTGGTGTCAACAACTGGCGCAGCGAGGCCATCTTGCCGTCGGCGCCGATGATGATCTCGATGTTGGTCCAGCCCTCGGGCTGGCGCGGGTAGGCCAGCAGTTTGCTGCCGTCGGCGCGCTCGATGATCTGTACCGGCTCGCCAAACTGCTTGCGCACGTCGGCTTCGGTGGCCAGGCCTTCCTCGAGCTTCGTCGCGCGCTGCTCGTCGCAGCCGGCGGCCAGGCCGGCCAGCGCCAACAGCAGGGTCCAGGAGATCAATTTGTGGTGCATGGGCAGCGCTTGTGGAGGGCTCGGGGCCTCATTCTGACCCGCGAGCCATGTCCGTCAGGCCGGGCGCCGCCGCTTCTGGGAAAATCCGCCGATGAACCCGACCGACATTCCCGCCTACATGGCGCAACTGGGCGCCAACGCCCGCGCCGCGGCCACCACCCTGGCCAAGGCCAGCACCGCCGCCAAGAACGAGGCGCTGCGGGCGCTGGCCCGCCAGCTGCGCGACGCCAGCCATGCACTGGCGCAAAGCAACGAGCTGGACCTGATGGCGGCGCGCTCGGCCGATTTGAGCGAGCCGATGCTCGATCGGCTGCGGCTGACGCCAGCCACCATCGCCACCGTGGCCGACGGCTGCGAGCAACTGGCCGCGATGCCCGACCCGGTGGGCGAGATCAGCAACGTCAAGCGCCGGCCCAGCGGCATCAGCGTGGGCCAGATGCGGGTGCCGCTGGGCGTCTTCGGCATGATCTACGAGAGCCGGCCCAATGTGACCATCGAGGCCGCGTCGCTGGCCATCAAGAGTGGCAACGCCGCCATCCTGCGCGGTGGCAGCGAGGCCTTGCACAGCAACCTGGCGCTTTGGCGGCTGGTGCAGACGGCGCTGGTTGAGGCCGGCCTGCCACCCGAAGCGGTGCAGCTGGTGGAGACGATAGACCGCGACGCCGTGGGCCGCTTGATCAGCATGCCCGAGTTTGTCGACGTCATCATCCCGCGCGGCGGCAAGGGCCTGATCGAGCGCATCAGCGCCGAGGCCAAGGTGCCGGTGATCAAGCACCTGGACGGCAACTGCCATGTTTATGTCGACGCCGACGTTGATGTCGACCAGGCGCTGGTGGTCACCGACAACGCCAAGACGCAGAAGTACAGCCCCTGCAATGCCGCCGAATCGCTGCTGGTGCATGAGCGCCAGGCAGCGGCCTTCCTGCCGCGCATCGGCGCGATCTTTGCCGCCAAGGGTGTGCAGATGCGCTGCTGCCCGGCGTCGCGGGCGATCCTGGCTGAAGTCAGCAGCGCCGACCTGCGTGATGCCACCGAGGCCGACTGGGCCGAGGAGTACCTGGCGCCGATCATCAGCATCAAACTGGTGGCCAGCCTGGACGAGGCCATCGCCCACATCAACCGCTACGGCTCGCACCACACCGACGCCATCCTGACCACCCACCACCCCAGCGCGATGCGCTTCTTGCGTGAAGTGGATTCGGCCAGCGTGATGGTCAACGCCAGCACGCGTTTTGCCGACGGCTTCGAATACGGCCTGGGCGCCGAGATCGGCATCTCCACCGACAAGTTCCACGCCCGCGGCCCGGTCGGGTTGGAGGGCTTGACTTCACTCAAATGGGTGGTGCTGGGCCAGGGTGAAGTCAGGGCATGACCCCCGCCGAAGCGTCTGCTGTGGACCCGAGAACGGCCCTGGTGCTGTTCTCCGGCGGGCAAGATTCCACCGCCTGCCTGGCCTGGGCGCTGCAGCGCTATGCGCGGGTCGAGACCATCGGTTTCGACTACGGCCAGCGTCACCGCATCGAGCTCGACTGCCGGCGGGTAGTGCGCCGCGAGCTGGCGGCGGCCTTTCCGGGCTGGGCGGCGCGGCTGGGCGATGACCATCTGCTGGATCTGCAGCTGCTCGGCCAGATCGCCGACACCGCGCTGACCCGCGATCGCGCCATCAGCTTCGAGGCCAACGGCCTGCCCAATACTTTTGTGCCCGGCCGCAACCTGCTGTTCCTGGGCTTTGCGGCAACGCTGGCCTACCGGCGCGGCGCCAGCGTGCTGGTCGGCGGCATGTGCGAGACCGATTACTCGGGCTACCCGGATTGCCGCGACAACACCCTCAAGGCGATGCAGGTGGCCTTGTCGCTGGGACTGGACACGCCGATGGTGGTGGAGACACCGCTGATGTGGCTGAGCAAGGCGCAGACCTGGGCGCTGACGCAGGCGCTGGGCGGCGAGGCGCTGACCGCGCTGATCGTCGAACACACCCACACCTGCTACCTGGGCGAGCGCGGCCAGCGCCATGCCTGGGGCCATGGCTGCGGCCAGTGCCCGGCCTGTGAACTGCGGCGCAGCGGCTACCTCGCCTGGCAGCAAGGGGCAGGCGCATGAGCGCGCCGCACCGCGCCCAAGCGCGCATGCCGCAGCGCGCTGCGCGCAGGGTTGTCGAGTGAGCGGCGGCTGGTTGTTCTGGTTCGTGCTGCTCGGTGTGCTGGGCCTGTGGACGCTGGGCGCGCACAACCGGGTGACATCGCTGAAGGCGGCGCTGGTGGCGGCCTGGGTACAGGTGGACGCCGCGCTGCAGGCCCGCAGCCAGGCGCTGGACGAGCTGCTGCCAAGGCTGACTGAACCGCTGGCCAGCGAGGCGGCGGCGCTGGACGCGGTGCAGCAAGCCCAGGCCCAGGTGCTGGCCGCAGCCGCAGCCCTGGCCAAGGTGCCGCTGGCCGCCGATGCGGCGGCCGAGCTGAGCAAGGCCGACGCCGTGCTGGTGGCGGTGCTGGTACGGGTGCAGGCGCTGGTGGAGCAGCGGCCCGCCTTGCTGGCCGATGCCGAGGTGGCGGCGGCGCTGCGTTGCCTGAAAGACCTGCCACCGCGGCTGCTGTTTGCGCGGCAGCTGTTCAACGACGCTGGCGTCGCCTACAACCTGGCGACAACGCAGTTTCCGACCCGGCTGCTGGGCTCGCTGCTGCGCTTCGGGCGGGCAGGGCGCCTGTAAGCCTCAGCCCGTAAGCCTCAGCCTGTAAGCCTCAGCCCGTAAGCCTCGGCCTCTCAGCCGCGGTCCGCCATGATGGACGCGGTGGCCACCAACTCGTCGAACATCGCCAGCGAGACCTGGCCCGAGACCGAGTACGGGTCGAGGATAGGCGTGGCCGAGTATTTCAGCAGCAGCGCCGGGTTCAGCCGCGCCATGTTGACCTGGCCCATGGCCCAGCCGGCAAAGCGGCGCTCGCCGATTTCCTCGTAGCTGAGCAGCACCACGTCGCTGTGGCGCTTGTCGGCGGCAATCTTCAGGTAAAGCTGGTTGACCGCGATGCGGCCGCCTTCCAGTGCCTGGATGAAGATGCCGCCCGAGTAACAGAGCAGCCCGGTGATGCCCTGCGGCGGGTTGTTGCCCTTGCTCTGGCGCAGGATGCTGTGCAGCGTCTCCTGGTCCATCTGGGCAGCAGCCCGGCTTGCGTACAGCAGTCGTACCAACATGGTGCTTTCTCCGCGGGGCGCGCTGCGCCCGGTCAGTCGTTCTTCTTCGACAGCAGCGAGAGGAATTCGCGCCGCAGGTTGGGGTCTTTCAGGAAGGCGCCGCGCATCATGCTGTTGGTCATCGCGGTGTCGGTGTCCTTGACGCCGCGCCAGTGCATGCAGAAATGGTCGGCCTCCATCACGATGCCCAGGCCGTCGGGTTTGACGCGGTCTTGCAGCGCATCGGCCAGCATCACCACCGCTTCTTCCTGGATCTGCGGCCGGCTCATCACCCAGTCGCAGATCCGGGCGTACTTGGACAGGCCGATCAGGTTGGAATGCTCATTGGGCAGGATGCCGATCCACACCCGGCCCAGGATCGGACACAGGTGGTGAGAGCAGGCGCTGCGCACGGTGATCGGGCCGACGATCATCAACTCGTTCAGCCGCGAGGCGTTGGGAAATTCGGTGACCGCAGGCATCGGCACATAACGGCCGCGGAACACTTCCTCGACAAACATCTTGGCCACGCGCTTGGCAGTGTCTTGGGTGTTGTGGTCGCTGTCGGTATCGATCACCAGCGCGCGCAACACCTGCTGCAAATGGCCTTGCACCTCGGCCTTGAGCTCCTCGAGCTCACCGGCGCGCACATGCTCGGCGATGTTGTCGTTGGCGTGGTAGCGGCACTTGGCGCCGACCAGCCGGTAGCGGATGCGCTCGCTGGCGCTCAGGCTGGCGAGTTCTTCGTTGCTGCGAAAGATGGGGGCGGTGTCCGACATGGGCTGGCTGCGGCTGGTATCAGAGGCTGCATTGTGCGGGCAGGATCAAAGTTGGTGTTAGCGGGGGGATAGACTGAATCCATGCCCCCTGCTGCCGCCTCGCCGCCACTGCACCGCCTGCTCAACCAGGTGGCCGACGCGGTGGCCGCGGTGCAGGCCGGCCGCTCGCTCACCGATTGGCTGGCCAGTTGCCCGGCCGAGTTGCGCGGCGGCACCCAGGCGCTGAGCTTTGCAGTGCTGCGCGCACTGGGCGGCGCGCAGGCGGTGCGTGCGCTGATGGCGCCCAAGGCGCCACCGCCGCCGGTGGACGCATTGCTGGTCAGTGCGCTGGCGCTGCTGTGGCCAGGCGATAGCCCGCCGCCCTATGCCGATCACACCCTGGTCGACCAGGCGGTGACCGCCGCACGCCAGCGCACACCGGCGGCGGCAAACTTCATCAACGCGGTGCTGCGGCGCTTTTTGCGGGAACGCGACACGCTGGTGGCGCAGGCGCAACGCCAACCGGTGGCGGCGCACAACCACCCGGCCTGGTGGATCGAGCGGCTGCGCCATGACTGGCCGGCCCAGGCGGTTGGGCTGATGGCCCAGGCCAACCGCCATCCGCCGATGGTGCTGCGTGTCAATGCCCGGCGCGGCAGCGCGCTGGCCTACCAGCAACGGCTGGCCGCGCTGGGCCGGGCGGCCACACTGGTTGATGAGGCGGTTTTCGGCGGCCAGGCGCTGGTGCTGGCCCAACCCTGCGGCGTGTTGGACCTGCCGGGTTTTGACGCCGGCGAGGTCTCGGTGCAGGACTTGTCGGCCCAGCGCGCCGCGCCGCTGCTGCTGGGCGGCAGTGCGCCTGGCGGCCTGCCGCCGCTGGCTGCCGGTGCCCGGGTGCTGGATGCCTGCGCAGCGCCCGGCGGCAAGACCGCCCACCTGCTGGAGCGTGCCGATCTGGACTTGCTGGCGCTGGACAGCGACGCCCGACGGCTGCAGAAGGTGCAGGAAACCCTGCATCGCCTGCAACTGCCGACAGCCGGCGCCGGCCAGGTGCAACTGAAAGCCGCCGACGTCCGCCAGGTGGCGGTCTGGTGGGACGGCCGGCCGTTTGACGCCATCCTGCTCGACGCGCCCTGCACCGCCTCGGGCATCGTGCGCCGCCACCCCGACGTGCGCTGGCTGCGCCGACCGAGCGATGTGGACGCGCTGGCGGCGGTGCAACGCGAACTGCTGGATGCGCTATGGCCGCTGCTGGCGCCCGGCGGCCGCCTGCTGTATGCCACCTGCTCGATCTTCAAGACCGAGGGTCAGGACCAGATCGACGCTTTTTTGCAACGCCATGCCGCCGACAAGCCCTTGCTCATGCCCGCCTCGCCGGGCCATCTGCTGGGTGTGCCGGACAATCCGGGCAAAGCCCTGGCCGCTACCGGCGACGGGTTCTTCTACGCACTGATCCAAAAACCTTGAGCCTGAGTTGTCGACGCGCCGCGAGCCCAAACACCAGCTGCCGCCGCGCTTACTGACCCGGGCCGTGCAGCGCTTGTATCGCGGGCTGTCGCTGACGCTGCTGCTGTGGTTGGGCGCGGCAACGCTGGCGCCGGCCTGGGCGCAATCGGTGGAACTCACGCAACTCAAGCTGCAGCGGCGCGACGGTGAGCTGACGCTGGAGTTCAGTTCGCGGCTCAGCCTGAGCGCGGCGATCGAGGACGCGCTGCACCGCGGTGTGCCGATGTACTTCACCGCCCAGGCCTCGGTCTACCGCAACCGCTGGTACTGGCGCGACCAGCGCGTGGCGCGTGTCAGCCGCACCTGGCGTGTCACCTACCAGCCGCTCACCGCCAGTTGGCGGCTCAGCCTGGGCGGGCTGTCGCAGGGCTACGAGACGCTGGCCCAGGCGCTGGCGCCGATGACCAGGCTCAGCGGCTGGCGGCTGGTGGACCTGGACCGCATCGACCCCGGCGACCACTACTACGTCGATTTCAGCTTCCGGCTCGACAACAGCCAGCTGCCGCAGCCGATGCAGATCGACCTGGGCGGCGACTGGAAACTGAGCGTAGAGCGCAGCGTGCGCCTGGAATGAACAAGTCGGCACGCTGGGCCTTGCTGGTGACCACCGTGGCCGCGGTAGGGGCCTCGCTGGTGCTGGCCTTCGTGCTGTCGCTGGCCACCAGCGGCTGGCTGGCCGAGCGCCATTTTGTCTGGCTGTTCTGGGTCAACCTGGCGGTGGCGGTACTGCTGCTGGGCTTCATCGTCGTGGCGGCGCTGCGGCTGGCGGCGCGGCTGCGCCACGGCAAGTTCGGCAGCCGGCTGCTGGCCAAGCTGGCCGGCGTGTTTGCGCTGGTCGGCGTGCTGCCGGGGCTGCTGATCTACGGCGTGTCCTACCAGTTTGTCACCCGCAGCATCGACACCTGGTTCGATGTGCAGGTAGCACAGGCGCTGGATGCCGGCCTGGCGCTGGGCCGCAGCACGCTGGACGCCGAGGTGGCCGATCTGGCGGCCAAGGCGCGCAGCGCGGCCGAGCGCCTGGCCGACAACCGCCAGCAGGAGCCGCGCCTGGCCGACGGGCCGCCCGCCATCAGCCTGCTGGCCTTGGAGCGCGCCCGCGCCCAGCTGGATGTGCGCGACGCGGTGCTGCTGGGCGCCAACGGCCAGGTGTTGGCCAGCGCCGGTGGCAGCAACCTGGTGCTGGTGCCCGAGCGGCCTTCGGCGGCGCTGCTGCGTGCCGCCCGGCTGCAGCGCAGCACCGCGGTGCTGGAGGGGCTGGACGACGAACCCGAGCCTGGCGCCGCGCACAGCGCCCGGGTGCGGGCGCTGGCCCTGGTACCCAACACCGACATCAATCTGGCGGCGACCCGCGAGGAGCGCTTCTTGATGCTGGTGCGGCCGCTGCCCGATGCGCTGGTGGCCAACGCGCTGGCGGTGCAGTCGGCTTACCGCGAGTACCAGCGCCGCGCCTTGTCGCGCGATGGCCTGCGCCGCATGGTGATCGGCACGCTGACGTTGTCGCTGGTGTTGTCGGTGTTCGGCGCGCTGTTGCTGGCGGTGATGCTGGGCAACCAGATCATCCGGCCGCTGCTGCTGGTGGCCGACGGCGTGCGTCAGGTGGCAGATGGCGACCTCACCGCCAAGCCGGTGTTTGCCTCCAACGACGAACTTGGCGGCCTGACCCGCTCGTTTGCGCAGATGACCCAGCAGCTGTCTGACGCGCGCGCCCAGGTGCAGCGCGGCGTTTCTCAGATGGAGGGCGCGCGCACCCGGCTGCAGACCATCCTGGACAGCTTGTCGTCTGGCGTCATCGTGTTTGATCCGCATGGCGCGATCGACACCGTGAACCCCGGCGCCACCCGCATCCTGCGCCAGCCGATGAGCGTCTACCGTGGCCGCAAGCTTGACGAGGTGCCTGGGCTGGCCGAGTTCTCCGCCGCGGTGTGGCAGCGCAGTGAACTGCACCGCACCAGCCCCGAAGACGGTGAGCGCGACCACTGGCAGGACGCTTTCGAGCTGCAGTTGGGCAACGGCGCCAGCCTGAACCTGCTGCTGCGTGGCGCGTCACTGCCTAATGATGCGCGTCTGCTGGTGTTCGACGACATCACCGAGGTGGTGTCGGGCCAGCGCAGCGTGGCCTGGGCCGAGGTGGCGCGACGGCTGGCGCACGAGATCAAGAACCCGCTGACGCCGATCCAGCTCTCGGCCGAGCGCCTGGAGCACAAGCTGGCGGCGCGCATGAACGAGCCTGACCGCGCCATGCTCAGCCGCTCGGTGGCCACCATCGTGGCCCAGGTGCAATCGATGAAGCGGCTGGTTGACGAGTTTCGTGACTATGCCCGGCTGCCGGCAGCCCAACTGGGGCCGCTGGACCTGAACGCGCTGGTGCTGGAGGTGCTGGGCCTGTATGCCGTGGCGCAAGAGCAGGACAGGCTGCGCGCGCAGCTGGCGCCCGCGCTGCCGCTGATCGCCGGCGATGCCACACAGCTGCGGCAAGTCATCCATAACCTGGTGCAGAACGCCTTGGACGCGGTGGAGGCCCGGCCCGACGGCCTGGTGCAGGTGATCACCGAAGCCGCCCGCAACGACGACGGCGCGCTGCGGGCGGTGCGCCTGAAGGTCAGCGACAATGGCGGTGGCTTCAGCGACAAGGTGCTCAAGCGCGCCTTCGAGCCCTACATCACCACCAAGCCCAAGGGCACCGGCCTGGGGCTGGCGGTGGTCAAGAAGATCGCCGACGAGCATGGCGCGCTGGTGCGCATCGTCAACCGCCGCGCGGTGGAAGGCGCCGCTGCCGATGGGCAGGACGAGGCCGCACTGCTGGGCGCCCAGGTATCCTTGTCATTTTCCCGCTTCGCCCCGTCATCCGCCCCCCACGCCCCCGATCTGCTGGCTGCGGCCAGCCCTCTGAACCCCAGCCTGGCAACGGCCTCAGGCGCCGCACCGGAGCAGTGAGAAGTTGTGAATGAACCCAACATGCCCGCGTTGCCCTCACAAGGCGGTCCATCAAGGCGCAGCGCGCAGCGCATGCTGTGCGCCTGGGCAAGCGCTGCAACACCGAGGGGGCGTTTTGTGAGGGCAACCCGAAGGGCCGGGGTAGCCAAGGGCCCCGCGCGGCGTTGCATCGCTTGCCCGCATGCCAGTGCGGGCGGCGCGCCGCGCCTTGCCAAAGGCCCTTGGCCACCCCGGCGCGGGCATGCTGGGTCCATTCACAACTTCTGAGCACGCATGGCAACGATTCTTGTAGTTGACGACGAACTGGGCATCCGCGGCCTGCTCTCGGAGATCCTCTCCGACGAGGGCCACACCATCGAGTTGGCCGAGAACGCCGCGCAGGCCCGCGCCGCGCGCGAGCGCAAGCGGCCCGATCTGGTGCTGCTCGACATCTGGATGCCCGATGTCGACGGCATCTCGCTGCTCAAGGAGTGGAGCACCAGCGGCCTGCTGAGCATGCCGGTGATCATGATGAGCGGCCACGGCACCATCGACACCGCGGTAGAAGCCACCAAGCACGGCGCCACCGCCTTCCTGGAGAAACCGATCACGCTGCAAAAACTGCTGCGCGCGGTGGAGCAGGCGCTGGTGCGCCCACCACTGCGGCCGATGGCGACGCAGGCGGCGGCGCATGGGCAAGCTGGCGCGCCTGGCGCACCCGGCAGCCCGCACGGCGAGGCGCCAGCGCCGGGTGGCGACGGCACCGGCCATGGCGCAGCCCAGGCCCCCAGCGTGCCGCTGGGCCCGCAGGCCGAGCAGAGCTTTGACCTTGACCGCCCGCTGCGCGAAGCCCGCGACGCCTTCGAAAAGAGCTACTTCGAGTTTCACCTGGCCAAGGAAAACGGCTCGATGACCCGCGTCGCCGAGAAGACCGGCCTGGAGCGCACCCACCTCTACCGCAAGCTCAAGCAACTGGGCGTGGACCTGACCCGCAACAAGCGCGGCGCGCTCTGACCGGCCCGGTGCAGGGCGCCAAACGGCCGAAATTTTCGCGCTATACTGCTAGGCTCTTGGCCTGGTAGCTCAGTTGGTAGAGCAGCGGATTGAAAATCCGCGTGTCGGTGGTTCGATTCCGCCCCAGGCCACCATACGAAGCAACGGCTTGCATGTGTTTGCGCACTGTGAGCCGTTTTGCTTTGTGTAGTTCCTGTGTAATCGTGCCGTGAAAACCGGCGGGCGCATCGATGCTTGAGGGCAGCACTTCGGCGAGGGAGCGAACTTGTGAACGGAAAATTCGACGACGCGTTGAGGGTGCTGCAGCACCTCGAACCTGACCGCGATCACATCCTGATAAGCCACGGGATTGATCGGTTGTTACATCAAAAACTGTCGTTCCGCCTGAAGTCGCTTCAGCGGTTCCAGAAATGCACTGTCTTTCTCACCACCTATGGCGGTGACCCCCACGCGGCCTTCCGGATCGCTCGATGCCTGAGGCATCACTACAGCGAAGTGCGACTTGCGATTCCTAGCTACTGCAAGAGTGCGGGCACGCTCATTGCAATCGGCGCAAACGAGCTTGCCATCGGTGACCTGGGCGAACTTGGGCCACTTGACCTTCAGGTAACCAAGCCGTCTGATGTGATGGAACGTGGGTCCGGCCTGGACTACATGCAGGGTCTGCAGGTGGCGCTGATGCACGCCCATCAAGCCTTTGGCTTGTTCATGGAAGTCAGACGCGGCGGGCTTCGACTGCCGACGAAACAGGCAGGCGAGTTTGCTACGAACATGGCGATTGGGATGGTGGCGCCGCTTTACTCTCAGATTGATCCCAATCGCATTGGCGAAATGCAACGAGCGATCCAGATCGCCAAGGAATATGGGGAGCGCCTCGACGAGTACGCTACCAACCTGAAGCCGGGCGCCCTAGAAAAGATGGTCGCCGACTACCCTTCACATTCGTTCGTGATCGACCGAAAAGAAGCAAAAAAGCTCTTCAATCGTGTGAACCCTATGTCTTCCGCTGAGGACGACTTGGTCGGTACACTGTGGCACTTGTTTGTTGAGCAAGACGAGTTTCTTCATGTCTGTGAGCCAGTTCCACCAGTTGTCGCGGGAGTCAATGATGCTGAAACCCAACCTGAGCAGCCGGTCAATGCCCAGCCCCCAGCAGAAG
>JBBQZM010000060.1:0-17970 GCA_038207685.1 Burkholderiales bacterium | reverse complement strand
CGGCTTGTCGCTGACGCAAAGCAGCGTCCCGTAAGGCACGCGGAAGCGAAATCCGTTGGCGGCGATGGTCGCGCTCTCCATGTCGAGCGCGATCGCGCGGCTCTGGCTGAAACGGCGTTCCGGCGTGGTCGGCACGTTGATCGACGGCAGCAGCTCCCAGTTGCGGTTGTCGGTGCTTGCCACGGTGCCGGTGCGCATGATGCGCTTGAGCTCGTAGCCTTCGAGCTTGGTCACTTCGGCGACCGCCGCCTCGAGCGCGACCTGCACCTCGGCCAGCGCCGGGATCGGCACCCACAGCGGCAGTTCCTCGTCGAGCACGTGGTCCTCGCGCACGTAGCCGTGGGCCAGCACGTAGTCGCCGAGTTGCTGCGAGTTGCGCAGCCCGGCGCAGTGGCCCAGCATGATCCAGGCGTGCGGGCGCAGCACCGCGATGTGGTCGGTGATGGTCTTGGCGTTGGCTGGGCCGACGCCGATGTTGACCATCGTGATGCCGCTGCCGTCGGGCCGCACCAGGTGGTAGGCCGGCATCTGCGGCAGCCGTGGCGGTGCGACGCCCAGCTTGTCCTCGGGCTGGGCGGCCAGGCCGGCGCGGCGGCTGACCACATTGCCGGGCTCGACGAAGGCGACGTAATCGTCGCTCTCGGCGGCATGTTTTGGCCAGTTGCCCAGCAGCCCGCCATGGCCCAGCGGCTTGGCCATCATCTCGTGGCCCAGGCGCACGAATTCATCGATGTAGAACTGGTAGTTGGTGAACAGCACGAAGTTCTGGAAATGCTCGGGTGCGGTGCCGGTGTAGTGGCGCATGCGCTGCAGCGAGTAATCCACCCGCGGCGCGGTGAACAGCGCCAGCGGCCGCGGCTCACGCGGGCCGGGCTCGTGGGTGCCGTTGGCGATGCCGTCGTCCATCGCCGCCAGGTCGGGCAGGTCGAACAGGTCGCGCATCAGCTGGCGGCGCTCAGCGCTCATCGAACCTTCCACATGGTCGTGCTGGGCAAACGAGAAGTGGATCGGGATCGGCTGCTTGCTCATGCCCACTTCCAGCGGGCCGCCATGGTTGCGCAGCAGCAGGTCAAATTGTTCGCGGTAGTAGCCGGCAAACAGGTCGGGGCGGGTCAGCGTGGTCTCGAAGGTGCCCGGGCCGGAGACGAAGCCGTAGCTCAGCCGCGAATCGGCGCGGGCCACGGTGTCGGTGCGCACCCGCACAAAGGGGTAACAGGCGCGCACGCGCCCGGGTGGGTTGGCGCCGACCACAAAGTCCTGCAGGCTCTGGCGCAGGTGGTGGATGCCGGTGTTGTAGATCTTGGCGGCGTGTGCCAACGCCGAGTCGGCATCGGAGAACGACTGGGTAACGATGAGCGTGGGCGAGGGCGTGGTCATGGCTGATTGTCGCTGCGCCTTGGCGCCGATTTGCCGCGACACTGCAGGCTGACTTAACCACCGGCCCTGCCGATTTCTGCCCATGCCGCGCGAGATCCTGCTCAACGCCTTCGACATGAACTGTGTCGGCCACATCCAGCAAGGCCTGTGGAGACACCCGCGTGACCAGTCCACCCGCTACAGGGAACTGGCCTACTGGACCGGCCTGGCCCGCACGCTGGAGGACGCACTGTTCGACGGCATCTTCTTCGCCGACGTGCTGGGTGTCTACGACGTCTATGGCGGCAGCGCCGATGCGGCCGTGCGTGGTGCAGTGCAGGTGCCGGTGAATGACCCGATGCTGCTGATCCCGGCGATGGCCGCGGCCACGCAGCACCTGGGCTTCGGTGTCACCGCCAACCTGATCTACGAGGCGCCCTATGGCTTCGCCCGGCGGATGAGCACGCTGGACCACCTGACCGGCGGGCGCATCGGCTGGAACATCGTCACCGGCTACCTCGACAGCGCGGCACGCGCCGCGGGCTTTGCACAACAGCCGGCGCATGACGACCGCTACGACCTGGCCGACGAGTACATGCAACTGGTCTATCAGCTCTGGCAGCACAGCTGGGACGACGACGCGGTGCGCGCCGATCGCGCTGCTGGCGTCTATGCCGATCCGGCCAAGGTGCGCGCCGTGCACCACCATGGCAAGCAGTACCAGGTTGATGCGATGCACCTGGCCGAACCGTCGCCACAGCGCACCCCGGTGCTCTACCAGGCCGGCTCGTCGCCGCGTGGCCGCCGCTTTGCCGCCCAGCATGCCGAATGTGTCTTCCTCAACGGCCAGAGCGCAGCCGGCGTCAAGGCCATCGTCGACGACATCCGCGCGCTGGCGGTGGCAGCCGGGCGCCGGGCCGATGACATCCAATTCTTTCTCGGCGCCACCGTGGTCACCGGCGCCACCGAGGCGGAGGCCCGCGACACCTTCGACGACTACCGCGCCTTTGTCAGTTCGGAAGCCGCGCTGGTGCACGCCGCCGCCTCACTGGGCGTGGACCTGGCCAAGTTCGACCTCGACGAGCCGGTGGATGCCTCGGCCAGCCAGGCCATCACCTCCAACGTCGCGGCGATCAACCGCAGCCAGGGACCACAGTGGACGCGGCGCAAGCTGCTCGAGCAGATGGTGCTGGGCAGCCGCCAGCCGCCGCTGGTGGGCTCGGCCAGCCAGGTGGCCGAGGCCTTGATCGGCTGGACCGAGAACACCGGGGTGGACGGCTTCAACCTGTCGCGCACTGTGGCGCCGGAGTGTTTTGTCGACTTCGGCCGCTTGGTGGTGCCCGAACTGCAGTCGCGCGGCGCCTTCAAGACCGCCTACCGCGCGGGCACGCTGCGCCAGAAGCTGTTCGGCCAGGGCGACCGGCTGCCGGCCAGCCACCCGGCGCTGCGGCTGGTTTGATCGGCTGATCGGCTGAGCGGCTGAGCGGCTGAGCGGCTGATCGGCCGGCGCCTACACCGTGCGGCGCAGCGCCTCGAAGAACAGATCCGACTGCGCGCGCTCGCCCTGGATCTGCAGCGCCACGCGCGCCGACAGTTCGGCGGCGACCGGCATCAGCCGCCGGCCAGTGGACTGGGCCAGTACCTGGGCCTGGCAGGCGCGCTCCAGGTAGTACAAGTCGTCGAAGGCATGGGCCAGGCTCTGGCCGCAGACCACCACGCCGTGGTTGGCCAGGAACACCACGTCGGCCCGGCCCATTGCGTGGGCGATGCGCTCACCCTCGCTGTGGTCGAGGGCCAGGCCGTTGTAGTCGGCATCCACCGCCAGCCGGCCATGGAAGCGCATGGCGGTCTGCGACAGCGTGGTGTCGAGCGCGCGGTCACTGGTCAGCGTCAAGGCCGTGGCAAAAGGCATGTGGGTGTGCAACACGCAGGGCTGACGGGCAATGCGGTGGATCGCCGCATGGATGAACATCGCCGTCGGCTCCACCGGGTGCCGACCAGACAGCGCCTCGCCCTCGCGGTCGACCATCACGATGTCATCGGCCTGCACCTCGCGCCACAACAGGCCACGAGGATTGAGCAGGAAGCGGCCCGAGCCATCGTGCAGTTCCAGGCTGAAGTGGTTGCAAACGCCCTCGGACAGGCCGTGGGCGGCAGCGGCGCGCAGTGCCAGCGCCAGGTCCTCACGCAAGGCGCGGATGGCATCGCTCTGGAAGTCGCGCAGGTGTCGTTCGTTCATGCGTTCTCCTGGGGCGGCTGGGGGCGTGCGCGCCGCTGTTCGCGTTGCATGTACAGGTACAGGCTCTCCACCTTTTCGCGTGCCCAGGGGGTCTTGCGCAGGAACTTCAGGCTGGAGGCCACGCTGGGCTCATGGCTGAAGCAGCGCAGCGCGATGCGCTCGGCCAGGCCGGGCCAGCCGTAATGCGCCGCCAGCGCACTGACGATGGCTTCGAGCGTGAGGCCGTGCAGCGGGTTGCGCGGCTGGGGCGGAGCGGCGGTGGACATGGCCCGATTCTGGCAGCGGGCGCGATACTGCGCGCAGGTGTCCGCCCGTCGGCGGGCCGTTCGACAGGAGAACCCGGGGCATGCCCAAGACCGTGCAATCGATGCTGGATGAAGCGCTGGCGATGATCACCACCCACAGCGTGGACGCAGCCCGCGCGCTGCACGGCCGGCCCGACGTGGTGTTTGTCGATCTGCGCGACCCGCGGGAACTCGAGCGTGAAGGTGTGATCCCCGGCGCCTTCCATGCGCCGCGCGGCATGCTGGAATTCTGGATCGATCCGGCCTCGCCGTACCACAAGCCGGCTTTGAACCAGCCCGACAAGCGTTATGTGCTGTTCTGCGCGGGCGGCTGGCGCTCGGCGCTGGCGGCGCGCACCATGGTCGAGATGGGCGTGCCCCAGGTTGCCCATGTGCACGGCGGCTTCAGCGCCTGGAAGGCCGCCGGCGCGCCGGTGGCACAGCGCGAGCCCCGTCCGGCATTGCCACCCGCTGCCGGCGATTGAGTCGGGTTCAGTCTCTCAGCGGGCCAGTTGCGCCGATACCGCTTCGCCAATCGCCAGGCAAGAGGTGAGCCCCGGCGACTCGATACCGAACAGATTGACCAACCCGGGCACACCATGCTGTGCCGGGCCGTCGATGCGGAAGTCGGCCACCGGCTCGCCAGGCCCGCTGATCTTGGGCCGCAGGCCGGCGTAACCCGGCTGCAGTACACCGTCGGGCAGGGCCGGCCAGTAGCGGCGCACCTGCTGGTAGAAGCTGTCGGCGCCGGCCGGGTCCACCGTGTAGTCGATCTGGTCCACCCACTCGAAGCTGGGGCCGAAACGGGCCTGGCCGCCGAGGTCCAGCGTCAGGTGCACACCGAGGTGACCGCTGTGGCCGGGCGCCGGATAGATCAGCCGCGAAAACGGCGCGCGGCCGGGCAGCGAGAAGTAGCAACCCTTGGCCAGGTGGTCGGCGGGTACCGACGCCGGGTCCAGGCCCTGCAGCAGGCGCGCCAGCGCCGGCGCCTGCAGGCCGGCGCTGTTGACCACCGTCTGCGCGCACAGCGTCATCGGGCTGTCTCCGCCTACCTCAAGCTCGATGCCGACCACGCCGACCCGCCAGCCCAGCAGCGGCGAGCACCGCGCCAGCATCGCGCCATGGGCCTCGGCATCACCCAGCAGCGCCAGCATCAGGCCGTGGCTGTCGATGATGCCGGTGGATGGCGACAACAGCGCGCCCACGCAATGCAGCGCCGGTTCCAGCGCCTGGGCTTGCGCAGCGCTCAGCCGCTGCAGATCAAACACACCATTGGCCTCGGCGGTAGCCTGCAGCCGGTCCAGCGCCGGCAGTTCGTCAGCCGCTGTGGCGACGATCATCTTGCCGCAGCGCTGATGATCGACGCCGTGGCTGGCGCAGTAGTCGTACAGCAGTTGCTTGCCGCGCACACACAGCCGGGCGCGCAGCGAGCCGGTGGGGTAGTAGATGCCGGCATGGATGACTTCGCTGTTGCGCGCGCTGGTGATGGTGCCAAAGGCCTTCTCGGCCTCCAGGATCACCACTTCGCGGCCGGCCATCGCCAGCGCACGCGCTACCGCGAGGCCCACCACGCCGGCGCCGATGACGACGGTATCGACCTGCTCCACGCGAGGGCTCCGTCAGCGCCTCAGCAACCGCCGGCGACCAGGGCGGCCAGCGCCTCGCCAACCTGCGTGGTGTTGGCGCTGCCGCCCAGATCGGGTGTGCGCGGCCCGTCGCGCAGCACGGTCTCGACGGCGCGCAGCACTGCGTCGTGCGCCTCGCGGTGGCCCAGGAAGTCAAGCATCATCGCCACGCTCCAGACCATGGCCACCGGGTTGGCGATGCCCTGGCCGTAGATGTCGGGCGCCGAGCCGTGCACCGGTTCGAACAGGCTGGGGAAGTTGCGCTCGGGGTTGAGGTTGGCGCTGGGCGCGATGCCGATGGTGCCGGTGCAGGCCGGGCCGAGGTCGGACAGGATGTCGCCAAACAGGTTGGTGGCAGCCACCACGTCGAATTTCTGCGGCGACAACACAAAGCGCGCGGCCAGGATGTCGATGTGCTGCTTGTCCCAGGTGATGTCGGGGTGGCGGGCGGCGGCCTCGGCGGCGCGCTCGTCCCACCAGGGCATGGAGATTGCGATGCCGTTGCTCTTGGTGGCCACGGTCACATGCTTGCGCTCACGGCTGCGCGCCAGGTTGAAGGCGTAGTTCAGCAGCCGCTCGCTACCCAAACGGGTGAACACACTCTCCTGCAGCACAAACTCGCGCTCGGTGCCGCCGAACATCACGCCGCCGACACTGCTGTACTCACCCTCGGTGTTCTCGCGCACGATCAGCATGTCGATCTCGCCGGGTTTGCGCGCTGTGCCGTCCGGTCTCACCAGCGGGCAGGGCACGCCTTCAAACAAGCGCGCCGGGCGCAGGTTGATGTATTGATCAAACTCGCGGCGAAACTTCAGCAGCGATCCCCACAGCGAGACATGGTCGGGCACGGTGGCCGGCCAGCCCACGGCGCCGAACAGGATGGCGTCCATGCCGCCGATCTGCGCCTTCCAGTCGTCGGGCATCATCTGGCCGTGCTGGCGGTAGTGGTCGCAGCTGGCCCAAGAGATGGGTGTCAGCTCCATCGCCAGGCCAAAGCGCTTGGCGGCGGCGGCCAGCACCATCTCGCCAGCCGGCATCACTTCCTTGCCAATGCCGTCGCCGGGGATGATCGCGATGCGCTGGGAGCTGCTCATGGGGAGGTCTCGTCTGAATGCGGGGATCGGCATGCTAGACCATCAGGCGCGGGCACAGCCAAGCTGCCAGGCTGCCAAGCTGCCTGGCTGTGATCCTGGTCAATGCGCAGTGTTGGCCCTGCCTTTAGTCTGTCGCCTGCTTTGCTTACTTCACGGCCGCCTGCGGCGTGCTTGCCCATGCTGACTGCCAACTTGCCTTGCGCTGCTCCCACAGCTCGTCTGACCCTGCCACCGATCGATGCCATCCCCGTTGATCTGCTGCCGGCGCTGGCCGCCAGCGGCCTGCAAGCCCTGTATCTCGCCGGCCGCCGCCTGCTGCCGATCGTGCAGGGCGGCATGGGCATCGGCGTGTCAGCGCACCGGCTGGCCGGCGCGGTGGCGGCGTTGGGCGGTGTGGGCACGCTGAGTTCGGTCGACCTGCGGCGTCACCACCCCGACCTGATGGACCGCACCAGCGGCCTGTCGCAGCGCATCGGCTGCGACGCCGACACCAAGTTGCAGATTGACGCTGCCAACCTCGAGGCCGTGGGCCGCGAAGTGGCCGCGGCACGCCAGGCCGCCGGAGGCCGCGGCCTGATCGCGATGAACATCATGCGTGCGGTCAGCGATTACGCGGCCTATGTGAAGCGCTCGCTGGAAGCCGGCGTCGACATGGTGGTGGTGGGCGCCGGCCTGCCGCTGGACCTGCCCGACCTGGCGACCGATCATCCCAAAGCCTTGCTGGTGCCCATCCTCAGTGATTCACGCGGCGTGGCGCTGATGGTGAAGAAGTGGGAGCGCAAGAAGCGCTTGCCCGACGCCATCGTCATCGAGCATCCGCGGCTGGCTGGCGGCCACCTGGGCGCGGCCAAGATTGCTGACCTGAACGATCCGCGCTTCGAATTCGATCGCGTGATTCCCGAGTCGCTGGCCTTTCTGCGCCAGGCCGGGCTGGAGGGGCGCATCCCGCTGATCGCCGCCGGCGGCATCCGCAGCCACGATGACATCGCCCGCATCCAGGCGCTGGGCGGCGCCGGCGTGCAACTGGGCACACCGTTTGCCGTCACCACCGAGGGTGACGCCAGCGACGGCTTCAAGCAAGTGCTGGCCGAGGCCCGCGACGAGGACATGGTCGAGTTCACCAGCGTGGCCGGCCTGCCGGCGCGCGCGGTGGCCACGCCCTGGCTCAAGGCCTACCTGAAGATCGAGCCCAGGCTGCAGGCCGTGGCCCATGCCAAGAAGCGCTGCACCAAGGCCTTTGATTGCCTGGCGCAATGCGGCCTGCGCGACGGCTTCAAGGACTGGGGCCAGTTCTGCATCGACAACCAGCTCGCCGCTGCGCTGCGCGGCGACCTGAAGAAGGGTTTGTACTTCCGCGGCAAGGGCGAGCTGCCCTTCGGCAGCCAGATCCGCAGCGTACGCGAGCTGATCGAACGCCTGCTGACCCAGAGCCCGCCGCAGCCGGTCTGAACGCCGGGCCGGGATGGTGGCGGTCCGACTCTGGCGGTTGGGCAGTGTTTGTCGCTTGCGCGGCAGTGGTGGCGTCAGCTTGTGGCAGACTGCGCAATCATCACACCATTGAGATCTGCCATGTCCAGCACCCCGCCGCACAACCGCATTGCCCTGGTCACCGGCGCCGGCTCGGGCATCGGCCAGGGCTGCGCCGCCGCGCTGGTGTCCGATGGCTGGCGCGTGGTCTACACCGGCCGCCGCGCCGACAGCCTGGCCGCCGCCATCGCCAAGGCGGGCGATCCGTTTGGCGACATCGCAAGCCGCGCCGTGGCCATGCCCTGCGACGTCGGCGACGAGCATTCCGTGGCTGCGCTGTTTGCCGGCATTCGCGAGCGTTTCGGCCGCCTCGACCTGTTGTTCAACAACGCCGGTGTCTCGCTGCCGGTGCAGACCCCCGATGAGCTTGACGCCGCCAGCTGGCGCCGCGCCGTCGACACCAACCTCAACGGCGCGTTCTTCTGCCTGTCCGAAGCCTTCAAGCTGATGCGCGCACAGTCGCCGCAGGGCGGTCGCATCATCAACAACGGTTCGATCTCGGCCCATGCACCGCGGCCGGGATCGATCGCCTACACCGCCACCAAACATGCGGTCAGCGGCCTGACCCGCGCCGCCTCGCTGGACGGCCGTGCCTTCGACATCGCCGTCGGCCAGATCGACATCGGCAATGTGGCCAGCGACATGACTGCGCGCATGGTCAAGGGCGTGCCCCAGGCCGACGGCAGCATCAAGCCTGAAGCGCGCATGGACCTGCAGTCGGTGGTCGACGGCTTCATGACCATGGCCCGTATGCCACCCAGCGCCAACGTGTTGTTCATGACGGTGATGGCCACCAAGATGCCGTTTGTCGGCCGCGGCTGATGCGAGCCGCGCCGTGCTGCCCGGCCGCAGTTCAGGGCGCTGTGGCGCTGGCCCGCTTGCGGCTTACCGCTGCGTCAAGCGTGCACTGCAGCCGCCTCGGCGAGCGGCGGCGAGCGGCGGAGTGAAACCCTGATTCCGAACCTGAAAGGTTGATGCCATGTCATCACGTCTGCAAGGCAAGATTGCCTTTGTCACCGCCGCTGGCCAGGGCATTGGTCGCGCCATCGTCGAGGCTTTTGTGCGCGAGGGTGCCGAGGTCATCGCCACCGACCTCAATGCCAACCTGCTGGCCAGCGTGGCCGAGGCCACCGGCTGCCGCACCCAGGTGCTGGACGCCACCGATGCCGAGGCGATCAAGGCCGTCGCATCCAGCATCGGCGGCGTCAACGTGCTGGTCAACACCGCCGGTTATGTGCATGCCGGTGATGTGCTGGCCTGCACCGAGGCTGATTGGGACTTTGCCTTCAACCTCAATGTGCGCTCGCAATTCCGCACCATCCAGGCCTTCCTGCCACGCATGCTGGCCGAGAACGGCGGCGAGGGCGGCTCGATCATCAACCTGGCCTCGGTGGCCGGCAGCATCAAGGGCGCGCCCAACCGCTTTGTCTACGGCACTACCAAGGCCGCGGTGATCGGCCTGACCAAGGCGGTGGCCGCAGACTACATCACGCGCGGCGTGCGCTGCAATGCGATCTGCCCGGGCACGGTGGAGTCACCCTCGCTGCGCGACCGCATCGCCGCCCAGGCCGCGGCCAGCGGCCAGAGCCTGGCCGAGGTCGAAGCCGCGTTCATCGCCCGCCAGCCGATGGGCCGGCTGGGCCGCACCAGCGAGATCGCTGCGCTGGCGGTCTACCTGGCCAGCGACGAGAGCGGCTTCACCACTGGCACCGCCCAGATCATTGATGGCGGTTGGAGTAACTGAGCCCACCCCCGCAGCGCCTTCGGCGTCCTTGCAGGCCGCACTGGGCCAGAGGCCCAGTCATTCGGCAGACACAAACGGCACGCCGTTTGTGTCTGGCCTCAGCCCCCTCAAGGGGGCGCCGCTGGCGGCCCGGCGGAGCCGGATCCGCAGCGGCCGCTTGACTTATGCCTGGCTGCGCCGGCATGCAAAGCCTACCGATTCACTTTCAACAGGAGACTGACCATGAAACTGCTGCGTTACGGCCCCAAGGGCCAGGAAAAGCCCGCCATGCTCGACGCCCAGGGTGGCGTGCGTGACCTGTCGGCGGTGATCAAAGACCTGCGGGCCGACATGCTGACGCCCGAGGGCCTGGCGCCGCTGCGTGCGCTGGACCCGACCACGCTGCCGCTGGTGGCGAAGCCCGGCCGCATGGCACCGCCCTGGAGCGGCATGGGCAAGTTTGTCTGCGTCGGCCTGAACTACGCCGACCACGCGGCCGAGTCCAACCTGCCGGTGCCGGCCGAGCCGGTGCTGTTCACCAAGCACACCAGCACGGTGGTCGGCTGCAATGACCCCGTCGTGTTGCCACAGGGCTCGGTCAAGAGCGACTGGGAAGTGGAACTCGGCGTGGTGATCGGCCGCAAGGCGCGTTACGTGAAGGCAGCCGAAGCGCTCTCGCACGTGGCGGGTTATTGCGTGGTCAACGATGTCTCCGAGCGCGAGTACCAGATCGAGCGCGGCGGCACCTGGGACAAGGGCAAGGGCTGCGACACCTTCGGGCCGATCGGCCCCTGGCTGGTGACCGCCGATGAAGTGGCCGACCCGCAGCAACTGCGCCTGTGGCTGGATCTGAACGGCCAGCGTCGCCAGGACGGCAATACCCGCACCATGGTGTTTGGTGTCGCCCACCTGGTGAGCTACATCAGCCGCTTCATGACCCTCTATCCAGGGGATCTGATTACCACCGGAACTCCGCCAGGAGTGGGAATGGGTCACAAACCGCAGCCGCTGTTCCTCAAGCCAGGCGATAAGATGCGCCTAGGCATCGACGGGTTGGGTGAGCAGTACCAGACCGTGCACGCGTGGGATCCGGACTTGATCGACAACTGATCGATCAGCTGATCGGGGCGCGGCATGATGACCACGACAAGAATGCGTCGCTGGAGATGGATACCGGCGGCTTCAGGGGGGAGGAACCCTTTGAAGGCCTACAGCCCATGCAGACCAGAACAGTCACGATTTTCTCCGGCGCACGAATCCGCGTTCCAGAACATATCCAGCGCATCGACACCCACAGCACCCACGGCTGGCAGATGCGGTACGGCCAGCCCACCTTGTTCTTCTCCGACGGCCAAGGTCCGGGCAACGGCCCGCGCCCGGCGCTCAAGCGTGCGATCGAGACGTTGCGCACACGCATTGCCGAACTGCCCGCGCCGACCGGCCTGCAGCGTGGCACCAGCCCCAACAAGCAGAACGACCTGCCGGTGGGTATCAGCGGGCCTATCCTGCGCCAGCGGCCTGGCCGCTCGGTGCCGGAGTGCCACTTCTCGGTCAACCTGCCGCGCTTTGGCGGCAAGCCGTTGCGCCGCAGCGTCTACATCGCCAACCAGAACACCTATTCACCGCAGCGCTACACCGAGGCGCTCGACGCCGCGCTCGACATGCGCCGCAAGGCCGAAGAGCAGTACCAGATCGACGCCACCACCGCCAAGCGGCAGGCCGCAGCCAAGCTGTAGCCTGCGCAAGTGCATGGGGTGGCCAGGAGAGCACCCCATGAAAACAACCGGTCGCCCGATGGGCACCAACGCGGCGCTGCCCGCAGCGCAGGCGCAGCGATGAGCGCGCCGTCCATCCGTATCCATGCCGCCGACAACGTGGTCATCGCCCGCAGGCAACTGCTGGGCGGCACGGTGCTGGCCGAGGAGGGTGGCCTGGTGGTCGCCGGCCTGGTGCCGCCAGGTCACAAGTTGGCGACCGCGCCGATCGCTGCCGGCGAGGCGGTGCGCCGCTACAACCAGGTGATCGGCCACGCCACCCAGGCGATAACGCCCGGCCAGCATGTGCACAGCCACAACCTGGCCTTCTCCAGCTTCGAGCGTGCGCATGAGCCCGGCTCCGGCGCCCGGCCGACCGATTTTGTGGCTGAGCCGGCGACGTTTGACGGCATCGTGCGTGCCGACAGCCGCATCGCCACCCGCAACTACATCGGCGTGCTGACCTCGGTGAACTGCTCGGCCACCGCGGCGCGGGCCATTGCCGACCACTTTCGGCGCGACATCCATCCCGAGGCGCTGGCGGCGTTTCCCAACGTCGACGGCGTGGTGGCGCTGACCCATGGCATGGGCTGTGCCACCGACAGCGAGGGCGAGGAACTGCGGGTGTTGCGCCGCACCCTCGGCGGTTATGCCCGCCATGCCAACTTCGCTGCCGTGCTGGTGGTCGGCCTGGGCTGCGAGACCAACCAGATCCAGGGCTTGATCGCCCAGGAAGGCCTGCAGCAGGGCGCGCGGCTGGTGGCTTTCAACATCCAAGATACCGGCGGCACGGCGCGCACCGTGGCGCGGGGTGTTGAACTGATCCAGGCCATGCTGCCCGAGGCCAATCGTGTGCAGCGCCAGCCGGTGCCCGTGCGCCATTTGATGGTCGGCCTGCAGTGTGGCGGCTCCGATGGTTATTCAGGCATCAGCGCCAATCCGGCGCTGGGCGCGGCGGTGGATCGGCTGGTGCGCCATGGCGGCACGGCCATCCTCAGCGAAACGCCCGAGATCTACGGCGGTGAACATCTCTTGACGCGCCGCGCTGCCAGCCCTGACGTGGCGGCCAAGCTGATGGCCCGCATCCGTTGGTGGGAGGCCTATACCGCGCGCAACGGCATGAGCATGGACAACAACCCTTCGGCCGGCAACAAGGCCGGCGGGCTGACGTCCATCCTGGAGAAGTCGCTGGGCGCGATCGCCAAGAGCGGCACCACCAACCTGGTGGACGTGGTCGAATTTGCCGAGCGCATCGGCGCACAGGGCTTTGTCTACATGGATTCCCCCGGCTATGACCCGGTGTCGGCCACCGGCCAGGTGGCCAGCGGCGCCAACCTGATCTGCTTCACCACCGGTCGCGGCTCGGCCTATGGCTGCGCGCCGTCGCCCTCGCTCAAACTGGCCACCAACACCGCGCTGTGGCAGCGCCAGGAAGAAGACATGGACATCAACTGCGGCGGCATCGTCGACGGCAGCGAGACAGTCGACCAGGCCGGTGAACGCATCTTCCAGCTGATCTTGGCCACCGCTTCGGGGCGCGCCACCAAGAGCGAGCAACATGGCTACGGCCAAAACGAGTTCGTGCCCTGGCAGCTCGGCGCAGTGATGTGAGGCGCTGTCGCGGTTGATCGCTGATCGTTGATCGTTGATCGTTGATCGTTGATCGTTGATCGGCGGCCGAGCCGGCAGATATGCTTGCGGCCATGACCGCCCATGCCCCACCCTTAGCCATCCAGTTTGCCGACATCGAAGCCGCCGCCAGGCGGCTGCAGGGTGTCGCCCACCGCACCCCGGTGCTGCGCTCGCGCACCGCCGACGAACGCACCGGCGCCCAGGTCTTCTTCAAGGCCGAAAACCTGCAGCGCATGGGCGCTTTCAAGTTCCGCGGCGGCTACAACGCGCTGGCCCAATTCACACCCGAACAACGGCGCAGCGGCGCGCTGGCTTTCAGCTCGGGCAACCATGCGCAGGCGATCGCGTTGTCGGGCCGGCTGCTGGGCATCCCCACGGTGATCGTGATGCCGCAGGATGCGCCGGCCGCCAAGCTGGCCGCCACCCGCGCCTACCAGCAGGGCCAGGCTGGCAGTGAGGTCGTGATCTATGACCGCTACACCGAAGACCGCGCGGCCATCGGCGCGCGCATCGCCGCCGAGCGCGGCATGACGCTGATTCCGCCCTTCGACCATCCGCATGTGATGGCCGGCCAGGGCACGGCGGCGCTGGAGCTGATTGACGAGGTGGGGCCTCTCGATGCGCTGCTGGTCTGCGTGGGCGGCGGTGGTCTCATCTCGGGCTGCGCGGTGGCCGCGCGGCACAAGCTGCCCGGCATCCAGGTGATCGGTGTCGAGCCCGAGGCCGGCGACGACACCCGGCAAAGCCTGGCGCGCGGCGAGATCGTGCACATCGACGTGCCACAGACGATTGCCGACGGCGCGCAGACGCAGGCCACTGGGCAACTCACCTTCCCGGTGATCCAGGCGCTGGTGGCGCGCATCGTCACGGTCAGCGACGCGCAGCTGGTGCGCACGATGAAGTTCTTTGCCGAGCGTTTGAAGCAGGTGGTCGAGCCCACCGGCTGCCTGGGCGCGGCGGCGCTGCTCGAAGGTGTGGAAGACTGGCGCGGTTCCCGCGTCGGCGTGATCCTGTCGGGCGGCAACGTCGACTTGACGCGTTATGCCGGCTTCCTCGCGCAGCCCTGATCAACCCTTGCCGGAGTCTGCAATGAGCGAACCAGACAAAGTCGACAACAAGCCAGCTCCGCCCGAAGCTGACGACGCCGCCAAGCGCCAGAAGGAACGTGTCGACCGCCTGCTCGCGCGGCCAGTGGTGCTGCACGATGACAGCGTACTGCTGGCCGATGGCCAGCGCCTGGCCTACCAGGTGCGCGCCGGCTTCATCCCGGTGCTGGGCAGCGGCCTGGGGCCGGAGGCCAGCGAGCCGCAGGCGGCGGTGTTCACCACGGCCTACCTGGTCAGCGAGCCCTCGGCCACGTCGCCGCGGCCGCTGTGTTTTGCCTTCAACGGCGGGCCGGGTTCGTCGTCGATCTGGCTGCACTTGGGCGCGCTCGGCCCCAAGCGGGTGGCGGTCAACGACGACGGCACGTTGGCGCCCGCGCCTTATGCGGTGGTCGACAACCCGCTGACCTGGCTGGCACATTTCGACCTGGTGTTCATCGATCCACCGCACACCGGCTGGTCGATCAGCGCCAGCGAGGCCGCACGCAAGAAGCAGTTGTCGGTGGATGGTGATGTCGAGGCGTTGGCCGAGGTGATGCGCGGCTGGCTGGCTGCCAACCGACGTTTTGGTGCGCCGCTGTACCTGTGTGGTGAAAGTTATGGCACCACCCGCGGCGCGGCGCTGGCCGACAAGCTGCTGGACCTGGGCCTGGGCTTGAGCGGCCTGATCCTGGTGTCCTGCGCGATGGACCTGCAGTCGCTGGTGTTCAGCCCCAAGAACGATCTGCCCCATGCGCTGTTCCTGCCGGCCTATGCTGCGGTGGCGCAATACCACGGCCTGCTCAAGGGCGCGCTCGGCGCCTCGGGCGAGGCGGCGCGCAGTGCGGCCGAGGCCTTTGTCAATGACGACTACCTGGCTGCGCGGCAGGCTGGCGCCCGGCTGGCACCGCGTGCCCGCATGCGCATCGAGCGGCGGTTGGCCGAGCTGACCGGTTTGTCGCAGACAGTGCTCAGCGAGTACAACCTGCGCATCAGCGACAGCTGTTTCTTCGTCGAGGCCTTGCGTCCGCGTGGCTTGCTGGTAGGCCGGCTCGATGCGCGGGTCACCGCGCCGATGGCGGCGCGCCGCGAGCGGGACATGGCCTTCGACCCCGGCATCGAAGGCGTGGCCATTCCCTACACTGCCGCGGCCATGGCCTACCACGCTGCGCTGGGCTTGCCTACCGACGCGCGGCTACGAAGTTTTGTCGATGGAAGCGCACAAGGCCTGGCGCTGGCAGCGCGGCAACGGCGAGCCGAGTGGCGACCCGGGCGGCTTCACCAGCACCAGCGACGACCTGGCGCGCGCCATGCGCCGCAATCCGCACATGAAGGTGCTGGTGGCCAGCGGTCGCTACGACCTGGGCACGCCGTACTCGGCCACCGACTGGTCGCTGGCGCAACTGGATGCGCCGGTCGAGGTGCTGCAGCGCATCGTGCACCGCTATTACGATGCCGGCCACATGATGTACACCCGCAGCGCCGATCTGGCGCAACTCAAGAACGATCTGGCCGACTGGCTGGGCTGAAAAAAGGACTCTTCATGCACATCGGCATCCTCACCGGCGGCGGCGACTGTCCGGGGCTGAACGCGGTGATCCGCGCCGTGACGCTGGCGCTGATCAATGAATGTGGCGCCCGCGTCACCGGCATCCGGCGCGGCTTCCTCGGGCTCATCACCCGAGAGGTGATGCCGCTGGACGAGTCCGCGGTGGCCGGCATCCTGGCCCAGGGCGGCACCATCCTGGGCACCCACAACCGCTGCAACCCGTTCCAGTATTTCGACGCCGCCGGTGCCGACGTGTCTGACCAGCTGCTGGCCTATGTCAGCGAGCTGGGGCTGGATGGCCTGGTGGTGATCGGCGGCGACGGCACCATGGCGATCGCCAACGGCCTGTCCCAGAAGGGCCTGAAGGTGGTGGGCGTGCCCAAGACCATCGACAACGACCTCTGCCATACCGACCGCAGCTTCGGCTTCGACAGCGCGGTGGCGGTGGTGGCCGAGGCGCTGGACCGGCTGGAAACCACCGCCCGCAGCCACGGCCGGGTGATGATCGCCGAGACCATGGGCCGTTACGCCGGCTGGATTGCGCTGGAAGGCGGCATGGCCGGAGCCGCCGACGTGATCCTGCTGCCCGAGCTGCCCTTCAGCCTGGAAGCGGTGGTTGAGCGCTGCCGCGCGCGCGAGCAGCGCGAGGGCTACACGCTGATCTGTATCGCCGAGGGCGCACGCGAAGTTGGCGGTGGCCTCACCGTGGCCCAGACCCTGGCCGACAGCCCCGATCCGCTGCGTCTGGGCGGCGTCGGCGCGCTGCTGGCGCGGCAACTGCAGCCGATGCTGAAAAGCGAAGTGCGCGCCACCTTGCTGGGCCATGTGCAGCGCGGCGGCTCGCCCACACCGTTCGACCGTGTGTTGGCGACGCGATTCGGCTGGCATGCGGCGCAGCAGGTGAAGCACGGTGAATGGGGTTGCATGGTGGCCTTGCAGGGCAGCGAGATCTGCAACGTGCCGCTGGCCGAGGTGGCGGGCCGCAGCCGGCCGGTGCCGGTCGATCACAACCTGCTGCTGGCAGCGCAGGCGCTGGGCGTCTCGCTGGGCCAGGCCAAGGCCGCCTGATCAGCACCGCCCGTTTGCCAAGCGCCGCCGGGCAAGGCTCTGATACGGCCGCTCAGCCGCTGCGGTTGCGCTGGCGCACCGCCTCGCGGCGCTGCTCCACGTCGTCGGACGCCACCCGCGCATTGAATTCGCGGGCACGGCTTTTTTCCAGTGCCATGCCGTCGCCAAAAGTCAGTGCCAAACCGTCGTTGATGACCGCCTTGTAGCGCGTCAGCATCGCCGGCAGCGTGCCCAGCATGTCCATCGCCAGCGCGCGGGCGGCGTCCAGCAAGGCCTCAGGCGGCAGCACTCGGTTGACGAAGCCCCAGGCTGCGGCCTGCTCGGCACTGACCCAGTTGCCGGTGAGCGAGACCTCGCGCGCCCGGTAGGGCCCGATGGCGCGGCTGAGCTTCTGCGACAAGCCCCAGCCCGGCGCCACGCCAATGCGCGCATGGGTGTCGGCAAAACGCGCGCTGCTCGAGGCCAGCAGCACATCGCAGGCCAGCGCCAGCTCAAAGCCGCCGGTCACCGCCGCGCCGTTGATGGCGCCGATCACCGGGGCTGCGCAGCGGCCGATGGCGGCCACTGGATCGCCCGCCGGCTGGCCACCGGTGCCGCCCAGGCTGCCCTGGCCGGCGCCGATTTCCTTCAGGTCCAGCCCGGCGCAAAAAGCCTTGCCGGCGCCGCTGAGGATGATCACCCGTACCGCCGGGTCGGCGGCCAGTGCGTCCACCGCATCGGCCAGCGCCGTCATCAGTGCCTTGTTCAGCGCGTTCATGGCCTGCGGCCGGTTCAGTGTCAACACGGCATAGCCCGCAGGATGGATCTCGGTCAGCAGCAGAGGATTGATCATCCTAGAAACCGCAGTTGGACGCGCCCGAGTGGGCCGCGATGGGGTGCGCTGGCAAGGCGCGCCGCCGCTGCGGGCTCATGCCCGCGAGGAGGAGCAACGCCGCCAGCGTGCGCCAGTGCGGCTCAATCGGGTGCGTAGCGCTGTCACCCAAGAGGTGAAGGTGGTCGTGGGTGCGAAAGCTAGAATTCATGCGGTGTAGCCAGCG
>JBBQZM010000059.1:0-18267 GCA_038207685.1 Burkholderiales bacterium | reverse complement strand
CCCGACAGCACGTCGAGCATGCGGTCGATCTCTTCGGCCACCTCTTCGGGCGTGCCGTCGCTTTCACACAGCAGGATGGCCGCGGCGCTCAGGTCGTAGCCGGCATGAACGAAGTCTTCGACCGCCGCTGTCATCGGCTTGTCCATCATCTCCAGCCCGGCCGGGATGATGCCGGCGGCGATGATCGCGGCCACCGCGTCGCCGGCTTTGCGGATGTCGTCGAAGCTGGCCATGATGCAGCGCGCCAGCTTGGGCTTGGGTATCAGCTTGACGGTGACTTCGATGATCACCGCCAGCATGCCTTCGCTGCCGACGATGGCCGGCAGCAGGTCCAGCCCCGGCGTGTCCAGGGCTTCGGACCCGAACTCAACCGCCTCGCCCTCGACGGTGAAGCCGCGAACGCGCAGCACGTTATGCAGCGTCAGGCCGTACTTCAGGCAGTGCACGCCGCCCGAGTTCTCGGCCACATTGCCGCCGATGGTGCAGGCGATCTGGCTGCTGGGGTCGGGCGCGTAGTACAGGCCGTGGCGAGATACCGCTTCGCTGATCGCCAGGTTGCGCACGCCGCACTGCACCACCGCCGTGCGGCTGTAGGCGTCCAGCTTGAGGATGCGGTTGAACTTGGCCAGCGACAACACGATGCCCAGCTCATGCGGCATCGCGCCGCCGCTCAAACCGGTGCCCGCGCCGCGTGCCACCACCGGCACGCCCAGGCTATGGCAGGCCTTGAGCACGGCGGCCACCTGGGCTTCGGTCTCGGGCAGCGCCACGGCCAGCGGCAGCGCGCGGTAGGCGGTGAGGCCGTCGCACTCGTAGGGCACGGTATCTTCACGGTGATGCAGCAGCGCATGGCCGGGCAGCAGCGGCGCCAGCGCCGCCACCACTTCGCGCTGGCGGGTGTGATGTGCGGCGCGAGCGGCTGCGTTGGCCTCGGCCAGTGCAGGCGTGGGCAGGGGGGCGTTCATGGCGGTTCCTCTGGCGGCAAGCGGCGATCGGCAATCGGCAATCGGCAATCGGCAATCGGCCACTGTAGCGCGCGACGCGCCAGCCGCCCGGTCAGATCAGTACTGACGCCCGGAGGGGGAATGTCGACGGCCGAAGACTTTGCTCATGCTCAATCGGCAACGAATACCGTCAGCACGCCGGTGTAACCGTAGAGGTGGTGGCGGGCCACCTCACCGGCGGCGAAGAAGCCGACCAGCGGCACATCGCCCAGCGCATGTTGCACGATCAAGGCTTCGGCCGAGGGGCCGCCAAAGTGCGGCCCGCCGCGCCCCGAGCATGAGACATAGACCGCGCCGACGATGCGCGGGCCGAGTGTCGGGCCGTCGGCCGCTGTTGCAGCGGCTGACGGCGCCGGCTCGGCCTCCACCTCGTCGCGGATCTCGGCGCAGATGCGCACCAGGTCGCGGCGGGCGGCGGCCACGTCGCGGCGGCAGAAGGCGAAATGCTGGCCCAGTTCGAGCGTCTCGGCCACCGCAATGCCCTGGCGTGCCGGGTCGATGCCGATCAGGTGCCGCACCACGGTGTCGGTGCCAAACTGGCCGCCGCGCGCCAGCGCCGGCTCGTCGCCCGCCGTCAGGCCGACCAGCGTCTGGCGCAGCGCGGCCACCGCTTGCTCGGGCTGTTCCAGGCTGACATCCAGTTCGGCCAGCAGCAAGGCCAGCGCCGGCTGGTCATCCAGCGTCAGCGCCACGTTGCTGTCGGCCGCTGTGACGCGCCGCGTCGGCCCCAACGGCTGGCAGCCCTGACTGACCCGCGAGACCAGCCGCAGCCCCGGTGTGGCCACCGGGCCGGCAAAGGCCACGCCCGACAGGCCACCTTCGAACACGCCGTCGGCGATGTGCAGCCGCCGGGTACGCGAGCCGGTGAGGCCGCCAAACAGGTAGCCGCTGTCGGTGCGCGCCGCCAGTTCGACCAGCAACTCGTCCAGGTCATGGGTGGCGGGGTCGACATGCACCAGCGCCGCATGCGGCTGGAAACCACCGCTGCCATCGGCCCCGGCCAGCGGCTGGCGGCCGCTGAAGAGCTGGAAGCTGCCAGCCGGCAGGTCGCAGAGCATCAGCACCAGCGCCGGTTCGTCGATGTATTCCACACCGCTGGCGATCACGCCCACGCCCACATTGCCCACCCAGTGCACGCCAGGCCAGCGCTGCTGCAATTCGGCCAGCAGGCCATCAGCCTGCGGCGCCAGCCGGTCGGTCAGGTAGACGATGCCCAGCGTGGCCACAAAGGCCGGCTGGCGCTCGGCCAGCCGCGCATCAACCTGCGCCGCCGCCAGGGCCAGCGCCATGCCGGCCTCGGGATGCGTGGCGTGGCCGACAACAAAGGCTTGCATGGTGACGGAACGTGAGGCTTCAGGGCTTGGCACTGCGGCGTTTCTTGGCCGCCGGTTTGCGCTTGGCCGCTGGCGCGGCGGCTTTCTTGGCCGTAGCCGCCGCGCCTTGCTGCGCCGCCGCCGGTTTGGCCGCGGCCTGCTTGAAGGTGGCGTTGGCGGCGTCCAGGCCTTGCTGTACCAGCGCGCCGGCCAGATTCTTGGCGGTGTCGCCGGTGGTCTCCTTCATGGCGCTGGCGGCCAGCTGGGTGAACTGCTGCGTCAGCGCCCCCCACCACTGCATCGGGTCGGCCACGCCGGCGGGCACCGCCTGCGCGCCGGCCTCAGCGGCAGGCGCGGGTGCGGGCTCGGCGCTGGCCGCCGGCATCGCGGCCGCTTGGCGCGGCGGTGCCGGCTCGGGTGCCGGCTCGGGCATCCGGATCTTCAGCGACTCGGTCAGGTCGGTCATCGACACGTTCATCGTCTTGAGTGTGCTCAGCGTCATGCGTTGCACCTCCAGCGCCTGGATGGTGACGCCCAGCAGCTTGGCGTTCTGTTCCAGCCAGAACTGCACGGTGCGCAGGTCGCCGATGCGTTTCTCCAGTTCCTCCGGGTCCAGTGTGGGCGCCACCCACTGGCCAACGTTGGGCATCGCCGCGCCGGCGTTTTTCACCAGCCCTTGCAGGAAGTCGAAGCCAGGCACCATCTTGGCAAAAGCAGCGGTGGGATCGGTCAAGGGAGTCTCCTGGCGTTGGTGATGAGCACCATGGTAGCCGCGCCAATCGCTGCCGTCGCGCAGCAGTTGGCGCGGCTGATCACAAGCGGGCCAGTCGGCAGGACCGGCGGTTCACCTGCGGCGCTGTCAGCCGCGTCGCTGAGCGCGGGCGCGACGGCGATCTCAGTCCCTCAGCGATTCCAGCCGCAACACGCCGTCGGCCTGGCTGAAGCGCAGCTTGCCCAGCACGTCCATGCCCAGCAGTGGCGCGCTCAGCGCTGGCAGCACGGTGATCGGCAAGCGTTCGGCCAGCACGCCGCCCTGCAGCTGCACATCGCCCCGACCGACCCAACCCCGCACCGTGCCGCCGGCGGTGGACGAGCGCACGCTGCCCTCGGACACCAGCCCGGCGCGTTCGGCCAGCGCCTGCGGCAGGGCGCTGCGGGTGGCGCCGGTGTCCACCAGAAACTCCACCGCCACGCCGTTGACATGGCCCGGCCAGTGGAAATGGCCGTCAGCCGCGCGTCGCAACTCGATCACGCCGTCCTGCATGCTGAAGCGGCTTTGCTGCTGGTGTGCCAACCAGTACTGAACGCCCAGAAACACCGCCGTGCCCAGCAGCAGCCACAGCGTGATGACCTTGAGGGTGCGTGGAAACTCGCTCATCGGCTGCGCGTCAGCCGGCTTCCGGAGGGGCATCGGCCGCGTCGGGACGGCCTGGCGTCTCGGCATCGGCATCGGCCGCTTTCTGCGGCCCGGCCACCCGCTGGTTGATCGCGCCGAAGACGCTGAGGCCGTCGCGGCCGATCATTTCGATCTGCACCGTGTCGCCGGTCTGCAGGTAGCGTGTGCTGGCCTCACCCGACGCCATGACTTCACGCGCGCGCTTCTCGGCGATGCAGCTGTAACCCCGGGTGGCGTCTTGCTGGCTCACCGTGCCCGAGCCGACGAGGCAGCCGGCGCGCAGATTGCGCGTCTTGGCCAGGTGGGCAATCAGCTCGCCGAAGTGGAAATGCATCTCCGCCCCGGCGTCGATGGCGCCGACCTTCTTGCCGTTCCAGCTCGATTGCAGCGTCAGGTGGACGCGGCCGCCGCGCCAGGCCGGCCCCAGCTCGTCGGGCGTCACTGCCACCGGGCTGAAGGCGGTGGCCGGCTTGCTGTGCAGCAGGCCCAGGCCGCAGGCCAGTTCGTCGGCCACCAGGTGGCGCAGGCTCCAGTCGTTGGCCAGCATCAGCAACCGTATGCCGTCCAGCGCCTGGGTCGGGCTGGCGCCCATCGCCACATCGTCGGTGACCACCGCGATTTCGGCCTCGAAGTCGATGCCCCAGGTCTGCGAGCCAAACCAGGCGTCCTGGCAGGGGCCGAGAAAGTCGTCACTGGCGCGCTGGACCATCAGCGGTACCTCAAGTGCCGATTCGGGCAGCGTCTCGCCACGCGCCTGGCGCAGCAGGCTCAGGTGGTTCAGGTAGCTCGAGCCGTCAGCCCACTGGAAGGCGCGCGGCAACGGCGCCAAACACTGTCGAGGCTCGAAGGCAAACGCATGCCGCGCCTTGCCTTGGTTGAGGGTGACGTACAAGTCCTGCAGCTGCGGCGACAGGAAGTTCCAGTCGTCCAGCACCTGTTGCAGACGGGTGGCGGTGCCGGTGGCGTAGTGGGCGGTGGCCAGATCGCGCGAGACGACGACCAGCTGGCCGTCGCGCGAGCCGTCTCGATAGGTGGCAAGCTTCATCGTTGATTGAGCAGAGGTCAGGGCGGGCAGGGGCTCGGCAACGCCGGCCTTCGGTGGCAGCATTGTCCGATGACCACGCCGCTCTCCGCTGACCGCCTGCCGCTGCTGCCGACAGAGCGCCGCGCCGGCCGGTCGCTCAGGCTGCTGGGCCTGCTGATGCTGGTGCTGCTGGGCCACGCCTGGCTGGCCAGCCGCCTGGTGAGCACGGCGCCTGCAGCGCCGCCGGCCGGCGCTGCGCCGCCGCGCGGGCCGGCAATGCTGGTGCGTCAGCTGCCAAGGCAGTCGGCGCCGGCGGTGGCCGCGCCGGTCGCCAACCGATCGGCGGCACCGGCGCCGGCCCAGCTGCAGCAGCGCCAGGCAGCCGAGGTGTCGATCGACAGACCGCGGGACACCGCTGCTGGTCTCGTGCCGGGCGAGGGCTCGCTGGCGCTCGGGTCCACGGCGCAGGTGGCTGCGCCGGTCGCGGCGCTGGCCGCTGCGCAGGCTGAAGACGAGTCCGGCCTGCCGCCGCCCCTCTACCCGGTGCGCCTGCCCGAGCCGGTGCAGCTGCGTTATGCGCTCAGCATCAACGGCCAGTCGGGCGAGGCGGTGCTCATCTGGCGGCATGATGGCCAGCGCTACAGCTTGCAGCTCGACGGCCTGCCGGCGATGCCGGGGCGGCCGTTGCTGGCTCAGGCCAGCCAGGGAGCGATCGCTGCCGAGGGCCTGGCGCCCGAGCGCTTTGTTGATCGCCGGCGCGGCGGGCGCCAGCAGGCGGCCAACTTCCAGCACGACACCGGCCACATCGGTTTCTCCGGCCCGGCGATTCGTTACCCGGCCTGGCCCGGCGCACAAGACCGGCTGAGCTGGCTGGCCCAGCTGGCGGCGATCCTGGCGGCCGGCCATGCACAGCCGGAAGTGCAGCTGTTTGTCGTCGATGCCCGTGGCTTGGGTGGCCTGTGGCGGCTGCAACGCCTGGACGATCAGTGGCTGCCCACACCAGGCGGCGAGGCCTGGCTGCAACAGTGGCAGCGCGAGCCACCCCGGCCCGAGGGCCTGCGGGTACAGGCCTGGCTGGATGCCTCACGCGGCCACTGGCCGGTGCAACTGCGCTTCAGCGTGCCGCGCTCGGGCCATGTGCTTGAGCTGCGCCTACTGGCCGAACCCGCGCTGCCGCCTTGAAATTGGTCAAGTCGGCGCCACCTGAGTTGGCAGGAGAACCTCATGCAGACGCTCTACAACTCAGACAGCTTCGTGGTCGTGTCCTTTGAATTACCGGCCTCGCCGGACCAGCCCAGCGCCGGCCTGTCGCGCGGCGGCTTCGAGATCGTCGACAAGTTCGCCCGCAAGGAGATCTTCATCGAGGGCGCCGTAGCCGAGACCTTCAAGCAGGGCGTACAAGCCCTGGTGGCGCAGCGCGCCGACCAGGACGAAGAGGCGCTGCACGCGTTGATCGATGACTACATCGCCGGCTTCACGCTGCTGGCACAGCAGCCGGTGCTGTTGCACTGAAGCCGCACCGGTCTGCCGTTTCCAGGCCTGACTGGGGCTTTTGACGCAGGTTGCTCGGGGTCTCGCCCGGCGGGCTCAATTGGGTGGCGGGGCTTCCGATGAGCCGAACTGGACCGCCTATACCTCAATAAGCTGCCAGCGCCCCGCATGGGCCACCATCGGCATGCTGTTGATGGGGTCATGGCGCTCTTGGCACTGCTGTGGCACCTGCGCAGCATGCGCGTCCGGGTGGTGGCCGAGGCTGTAGAAACCGAACGCCAGCGCGACCGACCTGCTGGTGGCGCTGGACTGCGACGAATTGCTGGGCCATCTGTTTGCCAAACCGATGCCGGCCAAGTCGCTGTCCGCCTGGGCTCAGATGGACGACGAACTCCTCTACCACCAGCAGAAGGCGGGTTTCCGCGATTCGCTGTTCCAGGAAGTCATGCCCGCGCCGATCTGAGCGCGTAGTCGCGCCGAACCGGGCCCGGCTTTTACAATTGGCCGATGAGCCGACCCATGTACACCCGCGCCGCGCAGTTGCCGGCCCTGCTGCAGCAGCGCATCGTCATCATTGACGGCGCGATGGGCACCATGATCCAGCGCCACAAGCTGAGCGAAGCCGATTTCCGCGGTGATCGTTTTGCCGACCATGGCAAGGACTTGAAGGGCAACAACGACTTGCTGGCAATGACCCGGCCCGACGTGATCCGCGAGATCCATGCCCAGTACCTGGCTGCCGGCGCTGACTTGATCGAGACCAACACCTTCGGCGCCACCTCGATCGCGCAGGAAGACTACGGCCTGGGCCACATCGCGCGTGAGCTCAACGTCGCTGCCGCCCGGCTGGCGCGCGAAGCCTGCGACGCCGTCAGCACGCCGGATCACCCGCGTTTTGTCGCCGGTGCACTGGGCCCGACGCCGCGCACCGCCAGCATCAGCCCCGACGTCAACGACGCCGGCGCCCGCAATACCAGCTTCGACGAATTGCGTGCCGCCTACTACGAGCAGGCTTCAGGGTTGCTGGAGGGCGGCTGCGACCTGTTCCTGGTCGAGACCATCTTCGACACGCTCAATGCCAAGGCGGCGATATTCGCGCTCGACGAGCTGATGGAAGCCACCGGTGAACGCCTGCCGGTGATCATCAGCGGCACGGTCACCGACGCCTCGGGCCGCATTCTCTCGGGCCAGACGGTGCCGGCGTTCTGGCACAGCGTGCGCCATGCGCGGCCACTGGCCGTGGGCCTGAACTGCGCGCTCGGTGCCGCGGTGATGCGGCCCTACATCGAGGAGCTGGCCAAGGTGGCCGGTGACACCTTCATCAGCTGTTATCCCAACGCCGGCCTGCCCAACCCGATGGCCGAGACCGGTTTCGACGAGACGCCCGAGGTCACTGGCCGCATGCTGGCCGAGTTTGCCCAGGCCGGCTTTGTCAACATCGTCGGCGGCTGCTGCGGCACCACGCCCGAGCACATCGCCGAGATTGCCCGGCGGGTGGGCGGCTACCGGCCGCGGTCCAAGGCCGATCCGCTGTTCTCGGGTCTGCTGGCGGCCTGAGCTTGTGTCGATCTAGGCCTGCGAGGTCGTATCCGCTGCGCAGCGCAGGCTGATCAGGCCGATCAGGCCGCTCAGGCCGCTCAGGCCGTTCAGGGCTTGGGCTTGGGCTTGAACCAGGCGTCGCTGGCCTTGCGCTGCCATTCGGCGATCTGCTTCTCGGCATCTTCCTTGGCCACGCCGTAGCGTTCCTGGATCTTGCCGGCCAGTTGGTCGCGGCGGCCGGCAACAACGGCCAGGTCGTCATCGGTCAGCTTGCCCCATTGTTCGCGGGCCCGGCCGGCCACGAGTTTCCAGCTGCCTTGGATCTGGTCCCAGTTCATGCGGTTCTGCTGGTGGTGATCGAACGGCAGGTCACGGGCGGATGGTGATCGCGTTTTTCACCATCTTCACGCCACTGGTCTCGCGGGCTATCGATTCGGCGGTGGCGCGTTCCTGCGCGCTCTTGGCAAAGCCCGACAGCATCACCGTGCCGTTCAGCGTCTCGACGCTGATGGCCGACGCATCGACCTGCTTGTTGTCGATGTAGTGGGCTTTCAGCGCAGTGGTGATCGCTGCGTCGTTGACATAGGCGCCCACGGTCTCCTGGTTGCGCGTCACGGCGCAGCCGGTAGCGGTCAGCAGCACGGCTGTGGTGAAGGTGGCGGCGAGGATGTTGCGGATGATCATGGTGTGGCTCCAGTGGGTTTGAAAGGGTGCAGGACAGCGGGTGGTGGGTAGCAGCCAGGGGCCCGCTACCCGACCCAGGCTCAGCGGCGTTGCTTCACCGGCTGATCGTTCTCGGCGATGTAGACCTCAACTCGGCGGTTGAGCGCGCGGTTGGTGTCGGTGGCGTTGTCGGCGATCGGGTAGTCCTCGCCGTAGCCCACCGCGGTGGCACGGCGGGCAGCCAGTCCCATGCCGACCAGCGCGGCGTCCACCGCATCAGCGCGGCGGCGCGACAACAGGTTGTTGGATGCGGCCGAGCCGATGCTGTCGGTGTGGCCCTCGATCAGGATCTGGCGTGTCGGGTTCTGCTGCAGGAAGTCAGCCAGCTTGCGCAGCGACTGCTGCGCTCCGGGCTTGACCTCGGCGCGGTTGAACTCGAACAGCACGTCGCCCAACGTGACCAGCATGCCGCGTTCGGTCTGCGTGGCCTGCAGCGCGGCCAGCTGCTGCTTGAGCAACTCGGCCTGCTGCTGGGCGCCGGTGGCGCTGGCCTGCGCGGCGACGGCCAAACCCTGGGCGGTGGCGGCCTGCGCTTGGGCAGCGCGGGCGCGTTGTTCGGCATCGGCCGTTTGCTGGCGCGCCAGGCTGCTTTGGGCTTGCGCTGCCTGGCTGTCGGCCTGGGCGCGCTGCGCCTTGCTGGACAGCACATCGGCGCGGGTGCGTTCGCGATCGACTTCGGCACTGGCGATGGCCAGGTCATTGGCCTTGGCCTTGGCAATGGCCATCGCGGTCTTGGCCTGCTGGCTGGCGATGTGCGCGGCGCTGCTGATCTCGGCCAGCGACTTGCCCTGGTCCTGCAGCGCGTTGGCGCGGTTCAACGACGCGGTGGCCTTCTGCAGTTCCAGCGGCGCGTGGGTCAGCACACCAGCGTCGAGCTCGGCGCTGCGCAGCGTGCTGCGGGCCTCGATCAGCTGGGCCGGGGCTTGCGGCGCGCTGGCGCAGGCGCCGAGCAGCAGGCCAGTCAACAGGGTGCTGGCGGTAAGGGTGCGGTTCATGGTGGAGTTCTCCGGGAATCTGGGCGCCGCATGGCGGCGCGTGGCCGTCGGCCGTTGGTTCGCTTGGAAGCTGCAGCCGCTTACTTGCGTGTCATCTCGTCGCGCAGCATGCGGATGCCTTCGCGCACCTCGACCAGCGCACGACCGGAGCGCACCGAGCGCGATTGCGCCTCGGCCAGCGTGGCATCGGCCTCGGCCTCGGTCGCCAGCCGGCGCGCCAGGGCGTAGTCTTCCTTGGCGAAGGCGGTATTGGCGCGGGTGATCTTGTCGCGTGCCGCGGCCATCTCCACCGGGGCCTCGGCAGCGGCCGGGCCGGTGGCGCGTTCGACGGCGGCGCGGCCCACGGCCAACTCGGCGCTGGGGGCCGGTGTGCTGGCGCAGGCCGACAGCAGCGCCACGACGGCCACGGCCAGCGGGATGATGATCATCGGGCCCGTGCGATGCAGGTCAAATGTGGGATGAGGCATGTGGCGTCCGTTTCTGTTTCGCTTAGCGACCGGCGTGCCGGGCCCAAGGCCCAGGCCGCGCTGAAGTGATGGGTCAATGTAGGCACCGGGTGTGCCCCGGACCATCGGACGGCAACGGCAACCGGTGTGGGACGGGGCCTACAGCGGCGCGGTTCGCCAGCCGTCACGCGCGATCACGCCATCCTGGTGCGGTGGCGGGTCTGCGGCGTGCAGCGGGCGGCTGTTGTAGGAGCCGGCCCACAACAACAGCAGGCCGCCGCTGATAGCGGGCACGGCCGGCGCCGCCGACGATGCAGTGGCTGCCTCTGGGTGGACACCATCTCGCCGGGCTTCGGAATACGGCCTGCTGTGTTGTCTGGCCCGGCCAACTTAACCCCACTGAAAGAACACCATGAACCGTTATGTAGTGATGGCGACGCTGCTCGCCGCAATGAGTCTTTCCGCCTGCGACCGGCCGTCAGTGGTCGCCGTGCCCGGCCCTGCCGGAGCAACTGGCGCCACCGGCAGCACCGGCAGCACCGGCAGCACCGGCAGCACCGGCAGCACCGGCAGCACCGGCGCCACCGGCAGTACCGGCAGCACGGGCAGCACGGGCTACGACGGGGCCAAGGGCGACACCGGCAAGTCCGGCACCGGCACCACGGTGATCGTCGTACCGCAAGAGCCAGCGTCGGCGCCGAAGTGAACTGTTTCATCCCCAACGTCTAGGAGAACCCCATGGGCCTCGGAACCATACTGTTGATCATCGTCGTGCTGCTGCTTATCGGCGCCCTGCCCACTTGGCCGCATAGCCGCAGTTGGGGCTATGCGCCCATGGGCGGCATCGGTCTGGTGCTCGTCGTGCTGCTGGTGCTGGTGCTGATGGGCCGGCTGTAGGCGACGGCAGACCCGGCCAGGGACACCGCTTGAACCGGTCCCCGGCGGCTGCCCGCAAGCAACGGGCAGCGCCGCCGACGTAGGACGCCGACCCCGGTCGCAAGCGACGCCGTCTGCGGGCTGCGCTGGCAGGCGGGAGGCAAGCGGGCAACCCGCCCAGGCATGTCGCATGTCGAGCGCAGCTGTTGATCCACCGCTGAACCGGAGACCACAATGACCACACGATGGAAGATGGCCCTGGCCGTCACGGCGTTGGCCAGTGCCTGCATGGCGCAAGCGCAGGTGACGTTCTACGAGCACGACGGCTTTCAAGGCCGCACGTTCACCGCGACACAAGCTGTCGAAGACTTTGCGCGGGCTGGCTTCAATGACCGCGCGTCGTCGGTGGTCGTGCTGGGCGATCCCTGGGAGGTCTGCGAACACGGCAGCTTTGAAGGCCAATGCCGGGTGCTGCGCCCGGGCCAGTACCCTTCGCTGCGCGAGATGGGCCTGAACGACCGCGTCTCGTCGGTGCGCCCGATCGCTCGTCAAGCACGCGTCAGCGACGAGCGCTACGCGCCGCCAGCCCAACCGGGCTACGACAACCGTCGCCGAAAGAACGAACGCCTTTTCGAGGCCGATGTCACTTCGGTGCATGCCGTGGTCGGTTCGCCCGGCCAGCGTTGCTGGGTCGAACACCAGCCCGCGTCGCAGGGTTCCGGTGACAACCGCACGCCTGGCGCGATCCTGGGTGCGGTGATCGGCGGCGTGCTCGGCCACCAGGTCGGTGGCGGCAGTGGTCGCGACCTGGCCACTGTGGGTGGCGCCGTGGCCGGCGCCGTTGTCGGTTCGCGAGTGGGCCGAGGTGATGGCGAGGGCACCGCCGCCCGCGATGTGCAGCGCTGCAACGGCGAGCAGGGCGCCAACCGGCCAGGCTACTGGGATGTGACCTACCGCTTCCGCGGCGAAGATCACCGCATCCAGATGACCACTCAACCCGGACGCACCATCACCGTCAATCGTCGCGGCGAGCCCCGGGTCTGAGAGCGCCTGGTTTCAGGCAAACACCATCCGCGCGCGTTCAACAGCAGTCATGATCATGAATGCAATCAAGATGCTGGCCATCGCGCTGATCGCCGCCGGTGTGCTGGGATTGGCCTATGGCGGCTTCAGTTACACCTCGCAGACGCAGCAGGTCAAGCTCGGGCCGCTTGAGCTGTCGGTCGCCGAGAAGCACCGGGTCAACGTGCCGATCTGGGCCGGCGCCGCCGCCATCGTGGCCGGTGGCTTGCTGCTGGTGTTCGGTGGTAAGCGTGGTTGAAACCGCTGTCTGCTCAACCCGCTGAGCGGGTCCGACCTTGACTCGACGCCTGAACTCGCCGGCTACCCCGTAGGGCCGGGGTGGTCATGGGCCCTGCGCGGCGTTGCGTCGCTTGCCCGGATGTCAGTTCGGGCTACGCGCCGCGCCTTGCTCAGAGCCCTTGGTCACCCCGGCACGGGTGCATCCGCTTGCCTCTCATTCGCTTGGCTCGCTCCGCCGCCGCGGGGTCTTCGGCGCGGCGTGCGATGGCGCGCGTCATGCTCATGAAGATGGCGAGGTGGAAAGGCACCAGCACCGCCCAGTACAGCAGGCCACACCCCCCCGTGGATGCCGGAACGCCATGACGGTGATGCGCATGCCGTTCGTGGGCTTGCTGCAGACCGCCGCCAGCGAAGAAAAGGTGTCGTCGCAGTTGCTATCGGCAAGCTCAGATCCGCCTCGCCGACTCTCAGTTCGTCCAGAGGACCACGAACACCTGCGTCGCCGACAAGCGGACGGCTTGGCCGTGCAACAGCGGCGAATTCGCGTAGGGCTCGACGCCATGGACATCGGCGACGACACGCACGCGGTCGGGCTCGATCAGCTGCGCGCCGGGCATCGTCTTCAGCAAGGCGAACGACCCGCCGAGCGTCATGCCGGGCGGCGTCTCCAGGCTCGCCGCGAGCGACGGGCCGGGCAAGAGTTCGGCGATCTTCCCGGCGCTCGCCTCGAGCACCGCGGCCACCCACCAGTCGCCGCCATGCTGCGCAAGCTTGCCGGTTTGCCACTCGCCGTGCGATACCTCCGCAGGCAACTTGATGAGCCGCTTCAACGCGACGAGGTCGGTGTTCATGGTGCCGTTCCCTTTTGACTTTCCGGAGTCTTCGCTACAAGCCCACAGCGGCGCCCACAACAGGGCAATGCCGGCCAGCCAGGCCCGGCGTGATCTGCCGCGGCCGGCATCATCGCCAGAAGATCGATGCCGTTGAAGTGCTGCCGGTGTCGAGCGTTCCATATTTCCATTCGATCCGTCGTTGCAGTTCCGCGGTCTGGGTGTATTGCTTGGCCAGGCCGGTGATCTCGAACACGCCGTTGTCGCTGTCGGGAATGCCAGTGGCGATGTCCTGCGCGCCGGGGTTGAAGTTGTAGCGGTCTTCGGCGTGCAGCACCATGTCGACCACGAACCAGGTCTCGCCGCCACGCATGCTCACCTTGGTGCGGCCGCTCAGCCAGATGACGTGCCCGCCAATCGCCTTCTGCCAGTTCTCCGTGGCCGGGTAGGGAAACAGCAGGTTGCTGCCACAAGATATCTGGTCGCCCGTCAGGCTGAACTTCTTTCACGGCCTTGTCGGCATCCCAGAGCATCTCGGCGCCGTCCTGGATGTCGAGCATGGCGTTGGCCAGCGTCGTTGCCCCGGAGTCGTCGTTGTAGACATAGGCCTCGTACGAGAAGCTGCGCGGTAGGCCCTTGCCGGAAAGAAAGTGTCGGTAGGCCTTGCAGGCCTCTTCGAGATCCAGCCGCACCTGTTCAACCACTTGCAGCTTTAGCTGCCACTTGGTCAAGGCCACATAGTCCACCGCGGTCGGATTGCGCGGCTTGAATTTATCCAGGAAGCCGTTGTCGAAGACGATCGAGTTCGGCCTGATTGGGCTGCCTAGCCGGTACCGCGCACCGAAGAACCGGGGGGAGGGCACCGACTTGCCCTGCGCGGGCGCCACGCCCGCAACGCGGTCGGGCTGGCGAGTGTCCGCACGGGCATGTGGGTTGCCCTGGTTGCGCATCCGCGGGTTCCAGTTGGCGTCTTGCTTTCGTTCAGCCATGTCAAGTCCGTTGACTGCATGATGCATCGATTCTCACGCATCTCGGACCCGCCGACATGCTCTGGTCGAAGGATGCGCTGAGAACGGCACGGCAGGCGCCGAGATGGTACCGATCCGGCCATCCTGTCTACACATCCCTCGCGCCGACCGACTCGATGACTTCGGCGAGGCGGCCATCTCGGTTGAACATGCGGAACGCCTGGATGCCCTGCGCAGTGTCCGCGTGCGCCGCCTGTGGCCAGCGACAGCACCTGGACTGTCGGCACAGCCGGCCCATGACCCTGGCTGACCGCTTGACCGACAACACCGGCTGCTCAGAGGACAAGCAAGCGACAACCGTGGCGCGGGCCGCAGGCCCGTCGAATCAACTGTGCGCCATGCCAAACTGTTGTGTTGGCGGACACGGCCCTGGGCTAGTCGCCGCAGGCGGGTCGCTAGAATGTTCCACTTCCCGAGGAGCGTTGCGACGGCGGCTGTGTAGCAGTCCGCCGCCAGGCTCGGGGCGGCGGCGCTGCAACTACTGGCAGCCCGCCCGTCAACGGCGCTCACCCACCGCCTGGTCTGCAGGCGCCCGGGTGAGACGGGCGGCTGCAGCGGGCACGATGCCAGTGAACCGCCCGCCATGACCGACTCCAACACGATTGCCCCCGTTGCCGCCGTGCCGCCGATGCGTCTGGCCGGCCTGGAGCCAGTGGCCATCGGCGAGGGCCATTTGTTCGTCAACATCGGCGAGCGCACCAACGTCACCGGCAGCAAGGCTTTCGCCCGCATGATCCTCGAGGGCCGCTACGAGGATGCGCTGGCCGTGGCCCGCCAGCAGGTGGAGAACGGCGCGCAGATCATCGACATCAACATGGATGAGGCGATGCTCGACAGCGCGGCGGCGATGGAGCGTTTCCTGAAGCTGATCGCCGGCGAGCCCGAGATCGCCCGCGTGCCGATCATGGTCGACAGCTCGAAGTGGAGCGTGATCGAGACCGGGCTGAAGTGCCTGCAGGGCAAGGGCATCGTCAACAGCATCTCGCTCAAGGAGGGCGAGGCCGAGTTCCGCCGCCAGGCTACGCTGCTGCGGCGTTATGGCGCGGCCACCGTGGTGATGGCCTTCGACGAGCAAGGCCAGGCCGATACCTACGAACGCAAGATCCAGATCTGCGAGCGCGCCTACCGCCTGCTGGTCGACGAGATCGGTTTCCCGCCCGAGGACATCATCTTCGACCCCAACATCTTCGCGATCGCCACCGGCATCGAGGAGCATGCCAACTACGCGGTCGACTTCATCAACGCCACGCGCTGGATCAAACAGCACCTGCCGGGCGCCAAGGTGTCGGGTGGCGTGTCCAACGTGAGCTTCAGCTTCCGTGGCAATGAGCCGGTGCGCGAGGCCATCCACACCGTGTTCCTGTACCACGCGATCCGCGCCGGGCTGGACATGGGCATCGTCAACGCCGGCATGGTGGGGGTCTACGACGACCTCCCGGCCGAGTTGCGCGAGCGGGTGGAGGACGTGGTGCTGAACCGCCGCGCCGACTCGACCGAGCGGTTGCTGGAAGTGGCCGAGACCGCCAAGGGCGCAGCCAAGGACGACAGCCTGCGCCTGGCCTGGCGCGCCGGCACCGTGGATGAGCGGCTATCGCATGCGCTGGTGCATGGCATCACCGAATTCATCGTTGACGACACCGAGGCCTGCTGGCAGCGCATTACTGCTGAGAACGGCCGGCCACTGCATGTCATCGAAGGCCCGCTGATGGCCGGCATGAACATCGTTGGCGACCTGTTCGGCCAGGGCAAGATGTTCCTGCCGCAGGTGGTCAAGTCGGCCCGCGTGATGAAGCAGGCGGTGGCCCACTTGCTGCCTTACATCGAAGCCGAGAAGCAGGCCGTGCAGGACGCCGGCGGCGACGTCAAGGCCAAGGGCAAGATCGTCATCGCCACTGTCAAGGGCGACGTGCACGACATCGGCAAGAACATCGTCACCGTGGTCTTGCAATGCAACAACTTCGAGGTCGTCAACATGGGCGTGATGGTGGCCTGCCAGGACATCCTGGCGCGCGCCAAGCTCGAGGGCGCCGACATCGTCGGCCTGTCGGGCCTGATCACCCCCAGCCTGGAAGAGATGCAGTACGTGGCAGCGGAAATGCAGCGCGACGACTGGTTCCGGCTGAAGAAGATACCGCTGTTGATCGGCGGCGCCACCTGCAGTCGGGTGCACACCGCGGTGAAGATTGCGCCGCACTACGAGGGGCCGGTGGTTTACGTGCCCGATGCCTCACGCTCGGTGGGTGTGTGCAGCGAGTTGCTCAGCGACGAGCGGGCGGCGAAGTACATCGCCGAGTTGGAAGCCGACTACGACAGGGTGCGCGCGCTGCATGCGGCGAAGAAGGCCACGCCGCTGGTCACGCTGGCCGCGGCGCGCGCCAACAAGACGGCCATCGATTGGGCGGCCTACACGCCGCCGAAGCCGAAGTTCATCGGCCGCCGCATGTTCAAGAACTTCGACCTGACCGAGTTGGCTGCGTGCATCGACTGGGCGCCGCTTTTCCAGACCTGGGACCTGGCGGGCAAGTTTCCCGACATCCTGCAGGACGAGGTGGTGGGCACCGAGGCGGTGAAGGTCTTCGACGACGCCAAGCGCCTGCTGCAGCGTGCCATTGAGGGCCGCTGGCTGCAGGCCAACGGCGTCGTCGGCTTGTGGCCGGCCAACCAGGTGGACGATGACAGCATCGCGATCTATGCCGACGAGACGCGCAGCGAGGTGCTGATGCACTGGCGGCCGCTGCGGCTGCAGACCGAGCGGCCGGTGGTCGAAGGTGTGAAGCGCGCCAACCGCAGTCTGGCCGACTTCATCGCCCCGCGCGCCGATGCCGGTGGCCAGGACGACTACATCGGCTTGTTCGCTGTCACCGCCGGGCTGGGCATCGAGAAGAAAATCGCCCAGTTCGAGGCTGACCACGACGACTACTCGGCCATCATGCTCAAGGCGCTGGCCGACCGCCTGGCCGAGGCCTTTGCCGAGCGCCTGCACCAGCGTGTGCGCACCGACCTCTGGGGTTACGCCCCCGACGAGGCGCTGAGCACCACCGAACTGATCGCCGAGAAGTACCGCGGTATCCGCCCGGCGCCGGGCTACCCGGCCTGCCCCGACCACAGCGTCAAGCGTGTCATGTTCGAGGTCTTGCAGGCCAGCGAGATCGAGATGGGGCTGACCGAAAGCCTGGCGATGACACCGGCGGCCAGCGTCAGCGGCTTCTACCTGGCACATCCCGACGCGGTGTACTTCAATGTCGGCCGCATTGGCGAAGACCAGCTGGAAGACTGGGCGACGCGTGAGGCCATCGAGCCCAGCCTCGCCCGCCGGCTGCTGGCGCCGGTGCTGGGCTAAGGGGCCGGCCACTGCGGCTGCAGCGCCGCCAGCACAGCGGCACAATCCGGCGATGGCCGAGACCCCCCGCACCGTCACCTTGCTGCTCAACCTGGCGCATGCGCTGGACCACTTGTTCCTGCTGATCTTTGCCACCGCGGTGTCGGCGATCGCCGCCGACTTCGGCTTTGCCAGCTGGGAAGACCTGATGCCCTACAGCGTGGGCGCCTTCCTGATGTTCGGCCTGGCCTCGCTGCCGGCGGGCAAGCTGGGCGACAGCTGGGGCCGGCGGCCGATGATGCTGGTGTTCTTCCACGGCCTGGGCGCCTCGGCGGTGCTGGCCTCGCTGACGCAAAACGCTTGGCAGATGGCGGCAGCGCTGACGCTGCTGGGCTGCTTCACCGCCATCTACCACCCGGTGGGCATCCCGATGCTGGTGCAGGGCGTCAAGCGGCCGGGTGCGACCATCGGTGTCAACGGCTTGGCCGGCAACCTGGGCATCGCCGCCGCGGCGCTGCTCACCGGCCTGCTGGTACAGGCTTTCGGCTGGCGCGCGGCCTTTGCGGTGCCGGGGCTGGCCTGCATCGCGTTGGGTTTTGTCTTTGCGCGGCTGGTGCCGGCCGAGGCCGAGCCACCCTCCAGACGTGCGCGCATCGGCGCCGCGCCGCTGGCCAAGGGCCAGTTGGTGCGGGTGCTGATGGTGATGACCGTGGCCTCGGCCACCGCCGGCCTGCTGTTCAACCTCACCACCAATGGCAATGCGCAGTTCATCGCCGAGCGACTGGGCGGCGTGGTGCAGGATCCGGCCCGCCTGGGCCTGCTGCTGGCCTCGGTGTATGCGGTGGCCTCGCTGGCCCAGGTGGTGGTCGGCCGCTTGCTCGACCGTGTACCGCTCAAGCGTCTGCAAATCACCATCGTGCTGATGCAGGCGCCCTTGCTGGCCGCGGCGTCGATAGCCCAGGGCTGGTGGCTGTATGCCGC
>JBBQZM010000058.1:0-18379 GCA_038207685.1 Burkholderiales bacterium | reverse complement strand
AGGTCGTGCACAGCGTCGCCGCGCAGCGCACCGGCACCGACGACCTGCCGATCCTCAACCAGCCGGTGCAGGTGCAGGTGCCGGTGGCGCCGCAGACGCACGACTACAGCGGCCTCAGCACGCCGAGCGTCTGGCGCAACGGCCGCACCGCGGCAGCCAAGGTCGACGCGCTCGCCAGCAACGGCATGGACGAGATCGAGATCCCGGCGTTTCTGCGCAAGCAGGCCGACTGAGTGGGTCGATCAGCGTGCTGAACGGCCGCCTCCAGCGCCGTGATGGCGATAGAAGCGCTGCGCGTGCGCCTGCCCTTCTGCACCGTGGTGCTGCGCACACGCGCCAAGGCATCGGCAGCGCCGGCGGCGTTAGCCCCCGGGCGGCGTGCTGCGAACCGCGCTGGCCCAGCGTAAGGGGTTGGCGCTGGACATCGGCAAGCCCAGCGGCATGGCCACCTACCTGACGCTTAAATTGAAGCCCGCGCCGGCCGCCGAGGGAGGTGTGGCCGCCACCGGCGTCACCGCCCGCGCCGAGATCGAGATCAGCTTCGCGCCGACCCAGCGCCCGGCTGTGCACCGCCTTATCAGACCTTGCGCAGCGCGCGCGGCTGCGCGTGTGTCGGGGCCATGCCCAGCGCCGCCAGCGGGAAGCACCGCACCCCCGGGGGCATCAGGTCGGCCAGCGTGATGCCGTCCAGCACTTCCAGGAAGCGCGCCAAGGCTTCCTGCAGCGTCGTCTGCAGCCGGCAATGGCCGGCCAGCTGGCAGCTGTTGTCGACTGGGTCGAAACACGCCAGCAGCGTGAAGTTGGTTTCGGTGTGGCGCACGATCTCGCCCACGCGGGTTGTGGCGGCGGGCGCCATCAGGCGCAGGCCGCCGCCGCGGCCGCGCGTGGTCTCCAGGTAGCCTAGGAGCCTGTCGGACTTGGGGAGCGTCGGCTGCGAATCGACCGCAGCGGTCCATTTCTCAACGTCTTTTTGCCCCAAAGCTGGGCGATGGGGCTGCAAATCCGGCAAGAACTGTCCTCGCTGGGGCCGATTCTCGCTTTTCGACGCCCCAAGTCCGACAGGCTCCTAGTGCGGCGAGCGCCATCACCACCTTTGTGAGGTGACTGCGCGAGATGCCGTGGGCCTGCCCGATTTCCGAGATCGTCACCGGCGTAGCGCGCGCCTCGTGGGCCGCGCAGTACATCAGCACCCGCAGGCTGTAGTCGGTCCACTTCGTCAGTTGCATCGCGGTCACTCCGGGGTGCAGGATGCGACGCGCAGCGACCTGATTCTTGCGCTGCGTCAAGTAAGGGCAGGGTAGCCGCGGACGCCGGCCTCGATCGCGGCTCCAATGGAGCATCCGACATGAACATTCTGATGCCGGACGGCGCGAAAAGCCGGTCACTTGGAAGCGGTGCGGAATGGAGCAGCCGGTGAACACGAGACGAGCAACGCGGCAGCGCGGTCTGGCCGGCCCCACGTGGCTGCTGGTGCTGCTCGCCGTGGTGGTGGGTACTGCCGCGGGCATCGGCGGCTACACGATGGTCTATGCCGAGGGGCTGTCGTACATGAGCTCCGACCCCAAGGTGTGCGCCAACTGCCACATCATGAATTCGCAGTACGACTCGTGGCAGAAATCCAGCCACCACGCGGTGGCGGGCTGCGTCGATTGCCACCTGCCGCACGACTTTGTCGGCAAGTGGACGGCCAAGGCCATCAACGGCTGGCACCACTCGAAGGCCTTCACCACGCAGGACTTCCACGAGCCCATCGCCATCAAGCCGCCCAACAGCCGCATCCTGCAGGCCAACTGCCTGGCCTGTCACGGTGATCTGGTGCACGAGGCCGCCGCCGAGACGGGCCGCGCTGGCGAATTCACCTGCGTGCACTGCCACCAGACCGTCGGCCATGGCGTCACAGCCGGCCTGGGCGGGCCCCGTTCCTGAATCCGGAGGTTCAATGTTGATCACGACACGCATCACGAAGCGCGCCCAGCGCGGCGTTTCCACCCCGCTGCTCATCGGCCTGGTGGTCGTGGTGGCGATTGTTGCGGCCGGCGCCACGGCGCTGCTGACCAACGTCTTCGACCGCAAGCAGGAAGCGAAGGCGACGACTACGCGCCTGGTCGAAGTGACGCAGGACACCACCGACCCCGCGAAGTGGGGCGTGAACTGGCCCAAGCAGTACGACAGCTACCTGCTCACCGCGCAGTCGACGCGCACCCGCTTCGGCGGCCACGGCGGCAGCGAGGCCTTGCCCGCGGAGAAGATCGAGCGCGACCCCTGGCTGAAGAAGATGTTCCTGGGCTACGCGTTTTCCATCGACTACCGCGACCGCCGCGGCCACGCTTTCATGCTGCAGGACCAGGAAGACACGCAGCGCCTGACCAAGCCGCAGTCGGGGTCCTGCCTGCACTGCCATGGCGCCGTGATGCCGCTGTACCGCGAACTCGGCGGTGGCGACGCGATGAAGGGCTTCGAGGCCACCTACAAGATCAGCTACAAGGACCTGAACAAGAAGCTGCACGACATGGGCCACGGCCACTCGGTGACCTGCGCAGACTGCCACGACGCCAAGACCATGCAGCTCATCGTCACACGCCCGGGTTTCATCCAGGGCATACAGCGGCTGGCGAATTCGGAGGCCGAGACGCCGTTTGCGCCGTCCATCGAACGCTGGCGCGCCGCCGGCAAGGCCAAGCCCTACGACCCCAACACCGACGCCACCCGCACCGAGTTGCGATCCTATGTGTGCGCGCAATGTCACGTCGAGTACTACTGCTCGTCGCAGATGCCGCTGACCTTCCCCTGGGGCAAGGGCACACGGGTCGACCAGATGGAGGCCTTCTGGAACGAGACCAAGTTCGCCAGCGGCGAACGCTTCTTCGACTACAAACACGCCGAGACCGGCGCGCCCATCCTGAAGGCCCAGCATCCCGAGTTCGAGCTCTGGAGCCAGGGCGTGCACGCACGCAGCGGCGTGGCCTGCGCCGACTGCCACATGCCCTACCAGCGTGACGGCGCCACCAAGGTGTCCGACCACTGGGTGCGCAGCCCGCTGCTGAACATCAGCCGCGCCTGCCAGACCTGCCACAAGCAGCCGGAAGAGGAGATCAAGAAGCGTGTCGACATCATCCAGCAGCGCAACTTCGACCTGATGCAGAGAGGCGGCGTGGCCATCACGGCGCTCATTGACACCATCAAGGCGGCCAAGGCGGCCGGTGCCACGCCCGAGCAGCTGAACGACGCGCTGGAATTGCAGCGCAAGGCGCAGTGGCGCTTGGATTTCATTGCGGCCGAGAACTCGATGGGCTTCCACGCGCCGCAGGAAGCGGCGAAGTCCCTGGGCGAGGCGCTGGACTACGCGCGCCAGGGCGAGCTTGCCGTCGTGCGGCTGGGCGCCGGCGCGACCAAGGTGGCAGCCGTGAGTCCGCCGTCCACAGTACCGGCACCCGCACCCGTCAAGAAACCCTGAATGACAGCCCGGTGGCATCACGGCCGCTGGCAGCGGCAGTCGCGGTCCCCGGCTAGGGTTGCCTGAAGCTGCGCTGCGGTGACAGCGGGCATGACAAGCCCGCGACTAAGGCAGCCCCATCCAAGCCGCTGCAGGCCGCGACCTGCACATCGGGGCCACGGTCCACGCTGCAGCCGAGTCGGGCTCTGAACCTGCAATCGATGCCGGATCCATGGCGTGCTGCCGTGTCGGGACGAGCCTGATGCTGCATCATGCGTGGCAAGGGCCTGGCGCTCGCCTTGCCGCAGGCAGGCATCATGGGTCTCCGCCATGCGCATCGTCTCCCCCACTGCCACCCGTATCCTCGCCGAGCCCGGCGTGTTCGCACTGCGCACGCTGAAGGCCTTTCGCGCCAACCAGGGGCTGCTGCTGGCAGGCGCGGTGGCCTACTATGCGCTGCTGTCGATCGTACCGCTGCTCATCATCACGGTGATCGGGCTGTCGCACGTGATCGACCAGCGCGAGCTGCTGCAAACGCTGCACCGCTACCTGGGCTGGCTCGTGCCGGGGCAGTCGGCGGCGATCGTGGCCGAGCTGGCGACCTTTCTCGAGCACCGCGAAGTCGTCGGCTGGGTGCTGCTGGCGACGATGGTCTTCTTCAGCTCGCTGGCCTTCACCGTGCTTGAGAACGCCATGTCGGTGATCTTCCATCACCGCGTCGCGGTGCGGCGCCGGCACTTCCTGGTCTCGGCCATCCTGCCCTACGGTTACATCCTTGCGCTCGGGCTCGGGATGCTGCTGGTGACGTTGGTGGCCGGCAGTTTCCAGGCGCTGGGGCAGGAGCGTGTGGAGTTTCTCGGCCGCGAGTGGTCGCTGGTCGGGGTGTCGGGCGTGCTGCTGTACCTGCTGGGGCTGGTCGGCGAGGTCTTCGTGCTGGCCTCGGTGTACCTGGTGATGCCGGTCGGCCGGCTCTCGTTTCGGCACGCGCTGATAGGGGCGGTGACGGCGGCGGCGCTGTGGGAAATCTCGCGCCACGTGCTGGTGTGGTACTTCACGACGCTGTCGCAGATCAGCACTGTGTACGGCTCGCTGACCACCGCCATCGCGGTGCTGCTGAGCCTGGAGCTGGGCGCCACGTTGCTGCTGCTGGGCGCGCAGGTGATCTCGGAGTACGAGCGCTACGACGACGGAAAGGCCGACGCGCCGGTCAAACCTTTCACCACCGACCGCGGCTGAACCCTTGAATGACCGCTCCAGCGCCATCGATTTCGGCGCTCACACGTCTGGTTCGGGGTGTGCAGGGCGACGACGTGACGCAGGACCAGGCCTTCGCGCATGCCAACGATGTGCTGAAAAACGCTGTTGGCGGCATCAGCGACGTCATCCCCATGCACGGCTTGGTCAGAAGTCGACTTCGAGGACGTGAAGACGGTGATGAGCGAGCCGGGCAAGACGATGATGGGCACGGCGCAGGCCGGTGGCCCAGACCGCGCCAACCAGTCTGCCGCGTTGGCTTTGGCCTGCCCGCTGCTCGACGGCATCGACTTATCGGGCGCGCGCAGGCCTGCAGGGCCGTGTGCTGGTGCTGATCGCTGACTGCCGGTCGCGGCACCGCCTGCAGGCGGCGCCACTGACGGTGGTGCAGCCCAGCTTCGGTCTGCGCATCGGCACCGACAAGCTGCCGGTCCTCAACAACAGGCTCAACACGCCGCAGCCCGGCCGGACCGGCCAGCCGATCAAGCAGCCGGCCGACTACAGTGGCCTGCAGTTCACGGCCTGACCTGCCGAAATGCTCAAGTCAGCCAGAGCGTGGCCAGCCCCAGAAAGGCAAAAAATCCAATCACATCGGTCACGGTGGTGAGCACCACGCTGCCGGCCAGCGCCGGGTCGATGCCGATGCGGTGCAGCAGCAGCGGGATCGACAGGCCCGCCAGTGCGGCGCAGAGCAGGTTGATGAGCACGGCGGCGCCCAGGATCAGGCCCAGTGTCCAACTGCCGAACCAGGCCACCACCAGCAGTGAGATCACCGCCGCCCAGAGCACGCCATTGATCGCGGTGATGCCCAGCTCACGCGTCAGCAGCAGGCGCAGGTTGCCTGTTTGCACCTGCCCGAGCGCCAGGCCACGGATCACCAGGGTGAGCGTCTGGCTGCCCGCTATGCCGCCCATGCTGGCGACGATGGGCATCAGCACGGCCAGCGCCACCACCTGTTGCAGCGTGGCCTGAAAGAGCCCGATCACCCAGGCCGCCAAGAAGGCGGTGGCCAGGTTGATGCCCAGCCACACCGCACGTTGGCGCGAGCCCGCCAGCACCGGGCCGAACATGTCGGCCTCCTGGTTGAGGCCGGCCATGTGCATCACGGTGCGATCAGAATCTTCGCGGATCAGGTCCATCACGTCGTCCACCGTGATGCGACCGATCAAGCGGTCAGCGTCGTCCACCACCGGCGCCGAGAGCAGGTCAAGGTCTTCAAACAAGCGGGCTACTTCGACGGCCGGAGTGTGCACAGGAATGCCTTGTATGTCGTTGTGCATCACATCGGAGACGCGGGCGGAGGGGTCGGCCGTAACCAAGGCACTCAGCCGCAGGCCACCCCGGTAGATGCCCTGCCGGTCCACCACCATCAGCATGTCGGTTTGCGCCGGCAGGGTCTCCAGCAGGCGCAGGTAGCGCATCACGCTGCCGATGCGCACACCGGCGCGCACCTCGATCGCATCGGCGTTCATCAGGCCGCCGGCAGAGTCCTCAGGGTAAGACAGCAGCGTTTCAAGTTGATTTCTGCGCTTGGCGCCAACGGCCACCCTCAGCTGCGCGCCCAGCGCCGCAGGCAGGGTCTGTATCAGGTCAACCAGGTCGTCAAGCTCCAGTGTCTGCACCGAGGCGGCGAGTTCGTCGGGATCGAGCTCCTGCGCCAGCGAGGCGCAGATTTCCTCATGCAGAAAGGTCAGCACCTTGCCGGCGCGTTCGGTCTCGACCATGCTCCAGACCGCCCGGCGTTCATCGGGCGGCAAGGCTTCAAGCAGGCCGGCGACCTTGGCCGGGTGGGTACGCAGCAGCAGCTTGCCCACGCGCTTGAGGCGGCCCTTGCTCAAGGCGTCTCTCACGGCCTGCAAGTGGCTGGTGGACTCCTTGCGTTTGCCGCGGCGCGTTGGCTCGTCCGGCTGGGCATCGATGGGCTCGCTGGCCGCGTCTTCAGCCGCCTGACCGCTCAGGCGCTCGCGCAAGCCGGTGCCCAGGTGTTGCAGGATGGACGCCTCCCGCGCGGCATCGACCTGCTGCCACAGCGCATCCCGGCGTTCGCCGTCGAGGCGCTCGATCAGGGCGGCGATCTTGGCCGGGTGCAAGCGCGCCATGAGCTTGCGCACACGCTTGTTGCGCCCCTCGGCCAGCGCCTGGATGATGTGCTCGCTGTCGGTGACGGCACCGCGCAAGGTGTCGGTCAGCGAGGGCGGCGGAGTGTTGGTGTTCATGGGCGTTACATAGAGCGTAACAAGCGCCGGGCGGCGGCGCCGGCGATCACCGCCGGCCAGGCTATCGAGGCGACAGACTCACCTGGCCAGCAACCCCGTGTTCAGCTGAACCACCGACTTGTCGGCTTGCCCTCGACCATCGGCGTCACGGCCGCTGCGCGCGGCTTGGGTGCTTGTCGGCTTCGTGCTTTTCTGGGCGCCGCCTTGGGTCGGCATGCCCGTTCCTTTTCTCTACTGCATGCCGTTCGGTGCGCGCATCTCGCCCACCGACCCAACGGCGGTGATGGGCATCCTGAACAAGTGGGTGCGCGCGCCTGGGTGCCTGGTTGCGCCACTTCGCCACAGCCAGGCGCCTGAGCGGGCGATTGCGCCGCCTTGTGGTGCTGCAGGCTGCCCAGTTCAGCCTCTGCCCCTGGCCGCCGGTCCCGGCCATAGGTGAAAGCGGCGAGAATCGCGTTTCGCGTTTGCTGCCCGCTGTTGCTGCCGTCGCACGGGGGGGTGACCGATTCGACGAGGAGTTCGCGTGCCTGCCAAGAGGCCCATCCACTCAGACCCGCCGCAGCCCGAGTTGGACGTGGCAGCGCTGCTGTTGTCGCTGGAAGACCGGGTCGAGCCGTTCTTGATCAAGTGGCCGCGCCACATGGCGCGGGCCGGTTACCTGGCCTTCACCACGGCCAAGCGGGAAGACTGTATCCGCTCCTACTTGGGCTTCATGGCGCCGCTGTGGGACGGGCTGCGCGACGGCCGCCGCATGGACGACTTCGCCAGCTTGTTGCGTGGTGACCCGAGCTGGGCCAAGCCGGTGCTGGACATGTCGCAGCGCCACCGCCTGCGCGGCATCACGCCCGAGATGTTCATCGGCTGCTTCAAGACGCTGGTGCATTCGGTCATCGAGTTGTTGGAAGAGGGCGCTGCGCCTGGCTGCGCCGCAGCGATCGACTACCTGCGTCGTTATGCCGATGCGATGGAGATCGTGATGCTGGCCGACTGGGGTGGGCCAACACAAAACGAGCAGCTCGCCCAACTCGACGAGAGCAACCGGCAGCTGACGCTGCAACGCAACCGTTTCGAGAACATCTTTGCCACTACCTCGGACCTGGTGCTGGTCACCGATGCGGTTGGGCGCATCGAAGAGGCCAACGCCGCCGCGCAGGCCTTGCTGGGCGAGGCGCTCAGCGGGCCGCAGCGCAAGATCTGGGAGGTGCTGAGCCTGGACGCCGAGAACATGGACGTCGTGCTGCAGCGCCATCCGCAGCAGGTGCCGGTCGAAATTCGGCTGCACGACGGCCCGTTGGTGCTGGAATTGCGCATCGCCCCCTTGTCGGTGGTCTCGCTGGCGTCGTCGGGCTACCTGTTTGTGTTGTCAGACGTCAGCGGGCATGTGCGGCAGCGGGCCCAGCTTGAAGCGCGTGTGCGCCGGCGCACCGCTGATTTGCAGCAAAAGACCACCGAACTGGAGGAGATGAACATCACGCTGCGCCATGTGCTGTCCAGCATCGAGAGCGAGCGCAAGGCGTATCGGCAATCGGTGGCGCAGACCGTTGAAACGGCGCTGCTGCCTACGCTGAAACACCTGCAGAAAGCCGACGATGCGGCGGTGCGCCGGGGTTATACCCATCTGCTGAGCGACCAGCTGACACACCTCTATGAAGGCGCCTGCAGCGACCCGCGCCTGCTGTCGCTGACGCCGACCGAGCTGAAGATCTGCCAGTTCATCCAGTCTGGCAGCCGCAACAAGGAGATTGCCGACAGCCTGAATCTGTCGGTGGAAACCGTGCAGACGCACCGCAAGAGCATCCGCCGCAAACTCAAGCTCAGCGGCAAGTCGGTCAACCTGTTCACTTTCCTGCAGGGCAGTACCAAGGCGGACACCGACTGGGTATAACAATCTACCCATTAATGCCCCAGATCCTCCTCTGGGCCTGGCGCGGCACACGGCACAAACTGCGCTTCAAGGCTTCCGAAAGAAGCCGGAGAAGCTGCCGTGAAACCAGACACCCAACTCATCGCCTTGCGCGATTTCTTTGCCGCCCAACACGGGCGGCAAGTGTCCGCCGCGGCAGCTGCCGTGCAAGCAACTTGCGCGGGCACCTGCCCCGACGAAGACGCCGACGAACTTGAGTTCGCCTTCAACCGACTCTTCGTCGGACCGGCCGCGCCGCTGGCGCCGCCGTATGCCTCGGCTTATCTGGACCCCGAACGTCGCTTGATGGGCGACACCACCGGCCGCGCCGCGGCCGTGTACGAGGCCATGGGCCTGCGCTCGGCGCTGGCCGGTGAACTGCCGGAAGACCACCTGGCGATGGAGCTGGATGCTGCACTGGCCTTGCGCGCGCTGGTGGCCGCGCAGCCCCAGCCGCTGGACGCGCAGTCGCCGCTGGCCTTGTTGCGGCGCTACTTCATCCAAGAACACATGGCGAAGTGGATACCGGCTCTTGTTGCCGACATCCACGCCGCGCCGGACTTGCCGCCCGTGTTTTACCAGGTGGCCCATGGCCTGGCCCAGTGGCTGGCCGAAGAAGAGGCGGACGTCGCAAACCCGGACGCCGTCACGACGATTGACCCAGAGACCCAGGAGATGTCATGAAAACGCTGGACAAACTGCGCGTCGAGTCGATGCTCGACAACCCGCTCTCGCGCCGGCGCTTTCTTGGCGGCATGGCGGGCACCGGCATGTTGGCCTTGGCGCCTTGCGCCCTGCTGCAGGCCGGCACTGCCCATGCGCAAGGCCAGGGCCAGGTCTGGGAAGGCGGCTACAAGACCTTCCGCAACGCCTGCCCGCGCAACTGCTACGACACCTGCGCCATCGTCACCCATGTCAAGGACGGGGTGGTCAAGTTTGTTGAAGGTGCGCCCGAGTCGACCTTCACACGCGGCGGGCTGTGTGTGAAGGGCTACAGCTATGTGCGCCAGGCCTACAGCCCCGACCGCATCAAGTACCCGATGGAGCAGATCGGCCGCGGCAGCGGCAAGTGGAAGCGGCTGAGCTGGGACGAGGCGATGGACAAGATCGCCCGCAAGATTCTTGACCTGAAGCAGCGCGACGGCTCGCTGCTGGGCCTGGGGCTGACCAAGTACTCCGGCAACTTCGGCATCACCAACTACGGCGTGGAAGGCATGATGTCCTCGCTGGGCTACACCACCCGCATGGTGGGCACACCTTGCTGGCCGGCCGGCATCGACGCGCAGAACTACGACACCGGCTCGATGTGGTGCAACGACCCTGAAGACCTGCCCAAGGCCGCTTACGTCATGGTCTGGGGCGCCAACCCGGCCTGGTGTTCGGTGCACACGATGAAGTACCTGTACGACGCCCAGGACGCGGGCGCCAAGCTGGTGGTCATCGATCCGGTGCTGACGCAGACCGCTGCCAAGGCCGACGAGTATGTGCAGGTGCGCACCGGCGAAGACGGTGCGCTGGCGCTGGGCATGTGCCGGCACATCCTCGACCGCAAGCTCTACGACCGCGCCTGGGTCGACGCCAACTCGGTGGGCTTCGAGGAATTTGCGGACTACCTGCGCAACAACGTCACCGTGGCCTGGGCCGCCAAGACCTCGGGCGTGCCGGCTGCGCGCATCATCGCGCTGGCTGAAGAGTTTGCGCGCGCCAAGCCGGCCACCATCTGGATCGGTTACGGCCTGCAACGCCATGTCAACGGCGGCGCCACGGTGCGCAGCATCGACGCCCTGGTGGCCATGACCGGCAACGTCGGCAAGGTGGGTGGCGGCGCGCGTTACGGCCACTTGTTCACCTGGGGCTTCAACTACCACGCCATGTCGCAGAAGCAGCCGGCCGGGTCGATAGGCTTCAAGGGCGCAGGCGGGCCGCAAGGCGAGCTGCACGCTGGTGCGGCCGTGGCGGCGGAGGGGTACACCGACCGCAGCTTGAACATCAACAAGATCGCGCAGGAGATTCTGGACGCCAAAGATCCGCCGATCAGCATGCTCTGGGTGGCCTGCAAGAACGTGCTGTCGCAAGACTTCGACCGCGCCAAGATGCTGGCAGCGTTCAAGAAGCTCGAGATGGTGGTGGTGGCCGACCTGTTCTTCAACCAGACGGTGGAGCAGGCCGACATCGTGCTGCCGGTGACCACGATCTTCGAGGACTGGACGGTCAACGTGTCTTACTGGCACTACTGGCTGTCGCTGAACGAGCAGGCCGTACAGCCCTTGCACGAAGCCAAGTCCGACATCCAGATTGCCGCCGCGCTGTCGCGCCGCATGAACGCGCTGTCGGCGGGCTCCTGCACCTTCGCGCAGCAGGTCGACAGCAAGGAATGGATGGCCAAGGAGTTCAACCCGGCCATCCACAAGCTGTTCGGCATCGAGTCGTGGCAAGACCTGCGCAAGGGGCCGGTGAAGGCCAAGCTCGAATCCTCGGCCTCATGGCATGACGGCAAGTTCCAGACGCCGTCGAAGAAGTATGAGTTCCGCTCCGATCTGTGCGCCAAGAACGGGCATGACGCCTTGCCCATCTACCGCCCGAATCGCCAGGCCACGGCGCCGTTCCGCCTGCTCACACCGCACAGCAAGTTCAACCTGCATTCGCAGTTCCAGCACCTGGACTGGATGGTCGATTTCAACGCCAAGCCCTATGTCTACCTGCACCCCAAGACCGCGGCGGCCAAGGGCATAGGCGAGAACGACTGGGTGCGGGTGTTCAACAAGATCGGTGAATTGAAGCTGCAGGCCAGGATCACCCGCAACGTCACGCCTGACACGCTGCTGATGTACGAGGCTTGGTACAAGAACCTCGACTTCAACGTGCAGAGCCTGGTGGACGACACCTCGTCCGACATGGGCAAGTTCAAGACAGGCTCACCGGGCGTGGCCATCCACGACCAGTTCGCCGACATCGCTCGGGCCTGACGCCAAGGCCCCAGGAGAAAAGTCATGGCAAAACAACTCGGCTTCTACATGGATTCCTCGCGCTGCATCGGCTGCTACAGCTGCGCGATGGCTTGCAAGAACCAGTACCACCAGGAACCCGGTGTGGTCTGGCGCGATGTCTACCCGTTGAAGGCGGAGATCTATCCGCATGAGGAGCGGGCCTTCTACTCGCTGGCCTGCAACCACTGCGAGCACCCGGTGTGCGCCGAGTGCTGCCCGGTGCAGGCCTACACCAAGCGTGAATCCGATGGTGTGGTGATACACGATCCCGAGCGCTGCATTGGCTGCGGCAACTGCATCCGCTCTTGCCCGTATGGCGCGCCGCGCTACAACCCGGTGACCAAAAAGGCCGAGAAGTGCAGCCTGTGCTGGCAACGGCTGGACGCCGGCCTGCAACCGGCCTGCGTGCAGGGCTGCCCGACCAGCGCGCTGCAACTCATCGACCTGGCCACCTTCGACAACCCCGACGCTGTGCAGTACCCGCCCGGCTACCCGCGTGCGGTGGCGCTGAATCCCTCCACCCGGTTCCGCGCGCCCAAGCTGCCCAAGGTCGTCAAACTGGAGGACGTGAAATGACCGCCTCAACCGAACTGCCGCTGGTCGCCTTCACGGTGCTGAGCCAATGCGCCATCGGCATCACCCTGCTTTACACACTGCGCACCGCCACCACCGGCCAGGCAGAAGCCAACGCCGGCCGCCAATGGCTGCTGGCCACCGTGCTGCTGGGCATCGGCTTGCTGTTGTCGTTGCTGCACCTGGGCCACCCCTTGCAGGCGCCGCGGGCGCTGAGCAATCTGGCCACCTCATGGTTGTCGCGCGAGGTCTTGCTGACCGGCGCACTGCTGGGGCTGATGGCCGCCGTGGCCTGGCGCTTGCGCCAGCAGCCGGTGGTGCTGTTGGTCGCAGCGCTGGGCCTGCTCACGCTGTTTGTGCAAGGCCGGGTGTATTCACCGCCCGGCATGCCGGCCTTGAACAACGCCTACCCGTTTGCCTTCTTCCTGCTCACGGCGGTGAGCCTGGGTGCCGGTGTTGCCGCCTGGTTTGCGCCGGCGCCCGCGCAGCCGCTGGTACGCGGTGTGCTGATCGGCGCCTTGTGCATGGGGCTGCTGCTGTACCTGGTCGCGCCCCTGGCCTGGCTGCAATCGGGCACGGTTGAACGCATGACGGCCCAGCAGTGGTTTGGCTCGGCTTACTACTGGGTGCAAGTCATCCTCGGTCTGGCCCTGCCCTTGATCATCGTGCTGGTGTCCAGGCAGGTGCCGCGTTGGCTGCCCGTGCTGCTGCTGCTGGGTGCGGTGGCCGGGCGCATCGGCTTCTACGCCGACACGGTGCATGCCGCTGCGAACATGGGCGGCCTGTACTGACCCAACCGGCCAGGCGTGCCGGCCCCATGCCTGCACGCCGGCACCGCCACCCTGCCGACCGTCAACAACCCGCCGCCCTTCAACAACCCGCTGAACATGCGCAACACGCCGCAGCCGGGCCAGCCGGCCTGGCGCGTGCACAAGCCCCATTGACCCATGGCGGGGCAAGCCGTCCCGACTTCAGGGAAAATGCAGGCCATGCTGCAGCAACGCACCCTGAAGTCGCTCACCCGGGCCGTCGGCGTGGGCATGCACAGCGGCCAGAAGGTTGAGCTGACGCTGCGCCCGGCGCCACCGGACACCGGCATCGTCTTCCGTCGCGTTGATCTGGCAGTGCCGGTGGAGATTCCGGTGCGCTTCGACTCGGTCAGCGACACGCGTATGGCCAGCACCATCTCGGCCGGCGGCGCCCCTGGCGCGCCCAAGGTGCAGACCATCGAGCACTTCATGTCGGCCTGTTGCGGGCTGGGCATCGACAACCTGCAGATCGACATCACCGCCGACGAGATGCCCATCCTCGACGGCTCGGCCGCCAGCTTCGTTTTCCTGCTGCAGAGCGCGGGCATTGCGCTGCAGGATGCGCCCAAGCGCTTTCTGCGCGTCAAGCAGACCGTGGAAGTGCGCCAGGGTGAGGGCAAGCGGCTGATGTGGGCGCGGCTGGAGCCCTACAACGGCTTCAAGCTCAGCTTTGAGATCGACTTCGACCATCCGGCGGTGGATGCCACCGGCCAGCGTGTCACCTTCGACATGGGCTCGGGCCGCTACAAGCGCGACATTGCCCGCGCCCGCACCTTTGGCTTCAGCAAGGATGTCGAGGCCATGCGCTCACGCGGGCTGACGCTGGGCGGCAGCATGGACAACGCCATCGTTGTCGACGACTCGCGGGTGCTCAACGTCGGCGGCCTGCGCTACGACGATGAATTTGCCAAGCACAAGATACTCGACGCCATCGGCGACCTGTACAACGTCGGCCAGCCGATGCTGGCCCACTACACCGCCTACAAGAGCGGTCATGCGCTGAACAACTTGCTGCTGCGCGAGCTGCTGTCGCGGCCCGCGGCTTTCGAGATCGTCAGCTTTGACGACGCCAGCCAGGCCCCGCCTGGCTTTGCTGACCTGGCGCCGGCCTGGTGAAGGGAATTGCCCGATGCTGATTTTCCGCCTGGTGTTCGGCCTGCTGATGCTGGCCGCTGTGCTGTGTTTCGCGATGAGCGTGGGCACCGGCCAGCGGATCTGGCGCCAGCGCGGTGTCATGCTGCTGAAGTGGACGCTGATTGCCGCCGCGGGTTTTTTCGGGGTGCTGATCCTCGAGCGCCTGGCGCTGATGCTGTAGCCTCGCCCGCATGAAAATATTGTTCTGGGTGGGTGGCGTGCTGCTGGTGTTGACAGCCACGCCGGCGATGGTCTTTTTCAGCCTGCACCTGGCCACCGGCGAGCAAGTACCACTCGACCGCGCCAAGGCCTTTTACCGCTGGGCGGTGGTGGTGGCGCTGGCCACTTTCGACATCGCCATCTTCACCAAGGTGATCCAGGGCATCCTGTTGTTCTGGTGAGGCCGGCGCAGGCCCTCAGAACAGCTTGCTCGTCAGCAACTGCAGGCTGCGCCCCTGCGCCAGCGCGGCGCTCGGCGGGTAGTCATGGGCCGGGTTCCTGGGGTGATCGGGTGGTTGGCGCGACCGGCTTCAATAGGTGCGGCCATTCTTGTACTGGGCATGGCTGCGGCGGGTGTTGGCCCCCGCCATGGCCTCGAAACTGCGCGCCGCATGGGCATGGGTGATGGCCAGGCCCAGCGCGTCGGCGGCGTCTTTGCCGGGCAGACCGGGCAGTTGCAGCAGGCGCATCACCATTTCCTGGACCTGCGCCTTGCTGGCCAGGCCATGGCCGACGATGGCCTTCTTCATCTGCAGTGCGGTGTATTCGGCCACCGGCATGTCGTCGCTGACCAGCGCCGCCAGCGCCGCGCCGCGCGCCTGGCCCAGCAGCAGCGTGCTCTGCGGATTGACGTTGACGAAGACGATCTCCACCGACGCCGCCTGCGGCTGGTAGCGCCGCTTGACCTCGGCCACACCGTCGAAGATCACCTTCAGCCGCGCCGGCAGGTTGCCACGCGCCGCCTCCAGCGTGCTGATGGTGCCGCTGGCCACATAAGCCAACCGCGCCCCCTCGATGTCCACCACGCCGAAGCCGGTTCTCTGAAGTCCGGGGTCTATACCGAGCACGCGCATCAATTGTGCCCTCGTGTTGAATCGAAGCCGCGAGGCTTAGGAGAGGGCTCATGCCGGCGCAGCCGGCGTGAAGCCGCGCAGCGGCGGCCATCGCCAAAGCCGGTGCGTTGAAGGCCAGGGTCGATGCCGAGCACGCGCATCAGCTGTAGCCTCGCAGTGAATCGGTGGCGAGCATGCGCAGGTCGGTTTTCCGTGGCGCCAGGCGGCACTCGGCAGATACGAATTCGCCGCAAGCAAACGGCCGCCGCGGAACCGGCTTTGCCGGGCCGCTGGGGGCTGCCCCCCTGGGGGGGAGCACCGAAGGTGCTTCGGGGGGCGGGGGATTCATTTCAGGGTTTGAGTTGGAAGTACCAGCGCACGGAGTGGAAGAAGACGGGCGCGGCAAAACACAGCGGCGCCACACGGTCGAGCAGACCGACGGCGCCGGTGACCGAACTGGTATTGCCCCAGGAGCGCACGCCGGCATCGCGCTTTAGCGCACTCATCACCAGTTCGCCCAGGCTGCCGGCGGCCACCGCGATGGCCGCCATCACCAGCGCCTGGCCGGCCTGGAAGGGCGTGGTCCAGTACAGGGTCGCACCCAGCAGCGCCCCGGCGGCGATGCCCAGCCCCCAGGCGCGCAAGGAAAATTCACGGTCGATCATGCGTGCCAGCGGACGGCGGCGCATCCGGCGGCTGGCCTGGGTCTGCACGATCTTGCCGAAGGCCACCACCATCACCAGGAAGAACAGCAGGAAGGCACCCCGGCCCTGGTTGTGCGCAAAGTCCAGCAGCACCAGGGCCGGCGCATGCGACAGGCCGTAAACGCAGACCATGATGCCCCACTGGATCTTGGCATTGCGCTCCAGGAAGCGCTCAGGGTCGCCAGCCACCGCGCTGACCACCGCGAGCGCCAGGAACACATAGACCGGGATGAACACCGAGAACAGGTCGAAGTTGCGGGTGGCCACCAGCACATACTGGATCGGCAGCACGGCAAAAAAGGCCAGCAGCAGGCTGCGGTGGTCGCCGCGCCGGGTCTTGACCAGGGTGACGTACTCGCGCAGCGCCAGAAAGGAGATCACGCCGAACAGCAGTGTCGAGCCCACCGGCCCCGAAATCCAGGCCGCCCAGAACACCACCGCACCCAGCCAGACCACGCGCAGTTCGCGGCCCAGCCGTTCGCCCCGCGCCTGCCAGGCCGCATCGTGCTCGCGCAGTGCCAGCAGCGCTGCCGCCGCGCTGGCCAGCAACAGCAGGCCGAACAGGATCACGAACAGCAGCGCGACCTGCTGGTCGGCGCTGAAATTTCTCAGCGCGCCCATCAGGCCGGCACCCGCTCTTGCGATTCGATCGGCTGCAGCGCCACCACCGCGTCGCGGGCACGCACCAGGAAGTCGCGCTTGTCCTCGCCTTCGCCCAGGGTGATCGGCGCGCCAAAGGTCACGGTGCAGAGGATGGGCACCGGCACCACTTCGCCCTTGGGCATCACCCGCTGCACGTTGTCTATCCAGGCCGGGATCAGCTTGACCTGCGGAAACTGCTCGGCCAGGTGGTAAAGCCCGCTCTTGAAGGCCTGCGGCGCACCCCTGTTGCTGCGGGTGCCTTCCGGAAACAGCACCAGCGAATCGCCGTTGCTCAGCGCCTCGACCAATGGGTCGAGCGGATCCTGATCTTCACTGCGCTGGCGGCTGACATAGACCGCGTTGAACACCTCGCGAGTGATCCAGTGCTTGAACTTGCCCGAGGTCCAGTAATCGCGCGCCGCGATCGGCCGTGTGGTGGCGCGCAGCTCATGCGGCAGCGCGGCCCAGATCAGCACCCAGTCGAGGTGGCTTTGATGGTTGGCGAAGTAGATGCGCTGCTCGGCCATGGGCGGACAGCCCTTCCAGTGGCCTTGCGCGCCGGTGATCAGGCGGGCGATGAAGGCAAGCAACATCCCCATGGCATCGGCGCGGGTCATGGCGGCAGTTTATGCGCTGGCCCGGCGCTCGCCGGGCCGCGCAGCCGATCAAAGCCGGCTCGGCGGCAGCGTGATCCGGCTGACCGGCAAGACATCGGCGGCGGCGCGATGGCGCCGCCGCCGGCCGCTCAGCGGATCGCCACCGGGTTGATCATCGACTGCACCGCGCCCTGGTACTTGTTGTGGCCAAGCACAAACATGAACTCCCAGGCCTTGTCCTTGGCAAGTTCGGCGGTGTTCAGGTTCTCCAGGATGTAGGTACCACCCATCGGCAGCAGGATCTGGTGCACCTCAAACACGCCGGCGCCTGGCTCGAAGGGGATGGCCTCCAGCCCCCAGGTGTCGGCACCCACAGCGACCACGTTTTTCGACACCAGGTAGCGTGCGCCGTCGCGGCCCAGGCCGGGCTCGGCGGCGCCGAAGCGCTTGGGATCCTTCTCGATCAGGCTCAGCCAGCCGGTGTGGAAGATCACCACGTCGCCCTGGCGGATCTCCACCCCCTGCTTCTTGGCCACTGCCTCGATCTCGGCCCGGTTGAAGGCCGTGCCCTCCTTGACCACGTCAACGCCGTAGTGGGCCGCCATGTCCAGCAGCACACCGCGGGCGACAAAGGGCGGGATCTTTTCGGTGCCCAGCTTCTTCAGCCCGCCCATGGTGGCGAACTCGCCCCACTTGTTGCCGTTGTAGTAGCGGTCGCCCACGCCGATATGGCCCAGGCCGTCAATCTGCGTGCCGATGCCGTTCCAGCAGTTCAGGATGTCGTCGTTGTAGGTGGTCTTGGTCGGCCCCAGGCCTTCGGCCGAGCCCACTTGGCCCGGTTGCACGATGTAGAGCGAACAGGTGCGCGGTGGATAGGCCGGCGTGGTGGTGTTCACCGTGATGCCCAGCGCATAGGTCTTGCCGGTTTTCACCAGCTTTGCCGCCGCCAGCGCCAGCGCCGGCGTCAGGTAGTTGGCCGCGCCGATTTCGTCGGTGGGCCCGAACTTGCTCGGGTACCAGGTTTGCTGAGCCGTGGCCGACAAGGCCAGCACCAAGGTAGTGGCGCCGATCAGCGC
>JBBQZM010000057.1:0-18558 GCA_038207685.1 Burkholderiales bacterium | reverse complement strand
GTGGACGGCCCGCAGTTCGCGCTGTTCGAACGCTTCATGCGCGAGCACCCGAACGTCTGGAGCAAGGTCAGTTGCCCGGAACGATTGAGCCTGACGGGCCCGAAAGCGCTGCAGAGTGAACCAGCGGCTTACCGGGATGTGGTGCCCTTTGCCCGCCGCATCGTCGAACGTTTTTCCGACCGCGTGCTGTGGGGCACCGACTGGCCGCATCCCAACCTGAAGGACCACATGCCCGACGATGGCCTGCTGGTCGACTTCATCCCGCACATCGCGCCGACAGCGGCGTTGCAGCGCAAGCTGCTGGTCGACAACCCGATGCGTCTGTATTGGCCAGAGGAAACATGATGGCGCTGGACAAACCTTATCTCGATATTCCCGGCACGACCATCTTCGACGCCGAGCAAAGCCGCAAGGGCTACTGGCTGAACCAGTTCTGCATGAGCCTGATGAAGGCCTGCAACCGCGCCCGCTTCAAGGCCGGCGAACGCGCCTACCTGGACGAATGGGCGATGAACGAAGAACAGAAACAAGCCGTGCTGGCGCGCGACCTGAACCGCTGCATTGCGCTGGGCGGCAACATCTACTTCCTGGCCAAGATTGGTGCCACCGATGGCAAGAGCTTCCAGCAGATGGCCGGCAGCATGACCGGCATGAGCGAAGACGCGTACCGGCAGATGATGCTTGACGGCGGGCGCGATCCGATGTGGGGGCGCGGCTGATGCAGTCCCCGGCCAGCGCGCGCATCACCGCCAGCGTCTACACCTCGCATGTGCCGGCCATCGGCGCCGCACTCGACCTGGGCAAGAGCAGCGAGCCCTATTGGCAGCCGGTGTTCAAGGGCTACGACTCATCCAAGCAGTGGCTCAAAGACAAGCCGCCCGACGTCATCTTCCTGGTCTTCAACGACCATGCCACGGCTTTCAGCCTGGACATGATCCCCACCTTCGCCATCGGCACCGCAGCCGAGTTCCAGCCGGCCGACGAGGGTTGGGGACCACGCCCGGTGCCAACCGTGATCGGCCACCCCGAATTGGCTGCGCATATCGCGCAGAGTGTGATCCAGGACGACTTCGATCTCACCATCGTCAACAAGATGGACGTCGACCATGGCTTGACCGTGCCGCTGAGCCTGATGTGCGGCCAGCCCGAGGCTTGGCCCTGCCCGGTGATCCCGTTTGCCGTCAACGTGGTGCAGTACCCGGTGCCCAGCGGCATGCGCTGCTTCATGCTGGGCCAGGCCATCCGCCGTGCGGTCGAGCGCTTCGACGACGACTTGAAGGTGCAGATCTGGGGTACCGGCGGCATGAGCCACCAGTTGCAGGGTCCGCGTGCCGGACTGATCAACCAGCCCTTCGACAACGCCTTCCTTGACCGGCTGATCGACGACCCAGCCGGCCAGGCCGCTGTGCCGCACATCGACTATGTGCGCGAGGCTGGCAGCGAAGGCATCGAGCTGGTGATGTGGCTGATCGCCCGCGGCGCGATGGACGACGTCGCCGGTGGTCGTGCACCCAGCGTCCGTCATCGCTTCTACCATGTGCCCGCGTCCAATACCGCCGTGGGCCATTTGATCCTGGAGAATCACTGAATGGCCAAGACGCTCAAGGTGGCGCTGGCCGGCGCCGGCGCCTTTGGCATCAAGCACCTGGACGGCATCCAACACATCGAGGGTGTCGAGGTGGTGTCACTGGTCAGCCGCGAACTGGACAAGACGCGCGAGGTGGCGGCCAAGTACGGCATCGGCCACACCAGTAACGAACTGGCCGACAGCCTGGCCTTGCCCGAGGTCGACGCGGTGATCCTGTGCACGCCCACCCAGATGCACGCCGCGCAGACGATTGCCTGCTTGCAGGCTGGCAAGCATGTGCAGTGCGAAATCCCGTTGGCCGACAGCCTGGTCGGCGCGCGCGAAGTGGTGGAGTTGCAGCAGCGCTGTGGCCTGGTGGCGATGGCCGGCCACACCCGCCGCTTCAACCCCAGCCACCAGTGGCTGAACAGGAAGATCCGGGCCGGCGAGTTCAATCTCCAGCAGTTGGATGTGCAGACCTATTTTTTCCGGCGCAGCAACATCAATGCGCTGGGCGAGGCGCGCAGTTGGACTGACCACCTGCTTTGGCACCACGCCGCGCATACCGTCGATCTGTTTGCCTACCAGGCCGGCTCTCCCATCGTCCAGGCCAACGCCCTGCAGGGGCCGATCCATCCGACGCTGGGCATCGCGATGGACATGAGCATCCAGCTCAAGGCCGCCAGCGGCGCGATCTGCACGCTGAGCCTGAGCTTCAACAACGACGGGCCGCTGGGCACCTTCTTTCGCTACATCGGCGACAGCGGCACCTACATCGCCCGCTACGACGACTTGTTCACCGGCAAGGATGAAAAGATCGATGTGTCGCAGGTGGATGTGTCGATGAACGGCATCGAGTTGCAGGATCGCGAGTTCTTCGCCGCGATCCGCGCCGGCCGTGAACCGAATGCCAGCGTGGCGCAGGTGCTGCCGTGTTACGAGGTGCTGCACCAGCTTGAACAACAACTTGAGCGCCCTGCCCAAGGGCGCTGACTGGTTCTTTGAAGTTGAACTGATGCACACAAGAATCATCGCGGGCAGGGCGGTATCCGCCATCGGCCTGGGCTACTCGATGCGCTGTTTTCGCCGGCCGCCATCCACGGCCCGCGCCACAACGCCGCCACCCAGAACGAAATCGACACCGAAGACTTCGCTTCGTCTTGAATACCAGGGCGTGATAGGTGCGGCGTGCGCCTCATAGAACGCCATCGAACGCCACCGAACGCCACCGAACGAGCAAAAGCCCCACCAGCGCTTGACGCTGGCAGGGCCTTGGGTGCTGCTGAACGGCCCGCGCGAAGCGCGCCGACCTAGGGCCTCAGGGCTTGTTGCCGCCCTCGGCTTCGGCTTCCTTGCAGTTGGGCGAGCAGACAAACTGCGCCTTGCCCAGCAGCCTGCGGCTCTTCAACTGGCTGCGCGGCCGGTGTTTGCCGCACAGAAAGCATGACATGGTGGCCGCGCCGAACGCGCCCGCCGCTGTGAACGGTGAACCAGGGGTCTTGCTGCGATAACGCAGCCCGTCAGAATCAATGGAGGTTTTGGTATCTGCTTTGGCCATGGATGTTGTATGCGGGCGTTGAAGTGGCTGCGCAGGGGGCTGCGCGTCACCGCGGCTGAATGCAAGATTCGGCCCAGGTGCTGTGCATTATGACATATCCGTATGATTTGACATAATATACATCGTCGCGCTTATTGAGTACGCCTGAGAAGGGTGTCTGACAGCACCGGCGCACCAGCCAACCGGAGTTCTGCGCTTCGCTGCCCGCCGGGCGACCGCCATACCACGACCTGCCACCTCCTGGGATGTGCAGCGCTCGCCAGGCGTCGAACGCAAGCCCGGTGCGTCCCGATGGATTCCGGCTAAGACTGAGGCGTCAGGCCGCCTGTTGCACTCGACACGGTCGCACTGCGGCAGACCACCACCAGCTGCGCCGCACTGGGCGTGGCCTGCAAGCTGTTGCCGGCATCCGTGAGCCAGCGCCGCCAGACCGCGGCGTCGCTGGCCGGCGGCGCCGGCCCCTGGCTGGCGGCACGCAGGATGTCGGCGCCGCCCGGGCACAGCCGTTGTGCGTCCTGCTGCAAGGCCGCCAAATCGGTGCCATTCAGTTCATACGCCGGCCGGTCGGCCTGGCCGGTGGCCAGCGACCGGCGCTCAATCGCCGTGCCGCAGGCGGCCAGCAGCAGGCAGCCGACAACGGCGAACCCGCGTGTCGACTGCAGGAATGATTCGTGCGTGGTCAACGGGCTGCAGCGCTCTCGTTCAGTGGCCGTTCGGCGATTTGCGACGCTGCCGATGGCTCGACCGCGTCGTCGCTGTCCGGTGTCGCGCCCAGCACCACCTTGTCCAGCGGCCGGCACACATGGCGTTGCAGGCGTTCAAGCCGGTCTGATGCGCCGATGCGGGCCAACACGGCCTGCGGGTTGAGCATCAGGGCAAACGGGTTCACATGGGCGGGAAGTGATTGCATGGCGACCTGACCTTTGTCATTGGCACGGGCAACTGACCCGCGATGCCAATATAGGTCCGGCCCCGGCGCAGCAGAAGTCGGCGCAACGACATGCCGCTTGTCAGCATTTGCCTGACAAACCTGTCGGTGCTGTCGTTGCTGTCGGTGCCTGCTGGGCTGCTGCCGCTGCCACGGCCGGCTGATGCCTCACCTATCAGCGCCTGGCGATCGCCTGCAATCGGTCAGCCAGCGCTTCACGGCCGGCACGCCGGGCAAAGTCGGCGGCGCTCAAATCCAGGTCATTGCGCAGCCGCGCGTCAGCGCCCTGCTTCAACAGCACATCTACCGTGGACTCCGGCCCGTACTGCGCGGCCATCATCAGCGCCGTGGTCCGATTCGGCGAAATCGCGTCGAGTTTGGCGCCACGCGACAGCAGCAACTCGACCGTGGCCGTGCTGGGCGAAGCGGCTGCGTAGAGCAAAGGGGTCCACCCGGGCTGATCACGCTCGTTCAGGCCTTCGATGCGCGCGCCCTTGTCCAACAGGCGGGCCGCCCAGTCGGCGTGGCCCCGCAGCGCGGCCATCATCAGCGCGGTTTCGTTGGCTGCATTGGGCAGGTCGATGCGGGTCTGCGGTTGATCGAGCAGCCGCTGCGTGACCCGGAACGCCGACTCGCGCAGGCTCAGGTAGAGCGCTGCCTGGCCGCGCTCATCGCGTGAATTGGGATCAAAACCCCGTTGCAGCAGCGCTGACACCGTGCGCTCGTCGTCCAGGTTGACAGCCTTGAAGAAGTCTTCATAGGCGCCTGCCTTGGCCGCCGAAAATCCAACTATGACAACCAGATAGAAAACAAATCGGAAGTAAAGCTTGAGCATTTTCAGTCCTTTGCAGCACGTGCCGGCAGATCAAACAGGCGCTCGAAGTTGCGACTCGTGGCCTGGGCCACCGCCTCGATCGACAAGCCCTTGATGCGCGCCATCTCGGCAGCCACCCGGGGCACATAGGCCGGTGAGTTGGTCTTGCCCCGATGCGGCACCGGCGCCAGGTAGGGGCTGTCGGTTTCGATCAGGCAGCGATCGAGCGGTACAAAGGCCGCCACATCGCGCAGATCCTGTGCACTCTTGAAGGTGATGATGCCCGAGAACGAGATCATGAAGCCCAGATCCAGCGCCGCCCGCGCCACTTCGGCGGTTTCGGTGAAGCAGTGGAACACGCCGGTCACCGCCTTGCCCGCCGCTGCGTTCGCATCGCGCAGCATGGCCAGAGTGTCTCCCGAAGCGCTGCGGGTGTGGATCACCAGCGGCTTGCCGGTAAACCGTGCCGCGGCAATGTGCACCGCATAGCGCTCACGCTGCCAGGCCATGTCGGCCACGCTTCGGCCGTTCAGCCGGTAGTAGTCCAGGCCGGTCTCGCCGATGGCCACCACCCGCGGCCGTGCAGCCAGCGCCAGCAGCGCGGCCAGGTCGGGTTCGGCCACGCCATCGTTGTCGGGATGCACGCCGGCGCTGCACCAGAAATTGTCATAAGCCATGGCCAGCGCGTGCACGGTGTCGAATTCTTCGAGCGTGGTGCAGATCACCAGCGCACGATCGACGTCGGCGGTCGCCATGTCGGCGCGGATGGCCTCGATGCGGCCGTGCAGCTCAGGAAAACTCAGGTGGCAGTGGGAATCGACGAACATGGCCTCAGGTCGCTGGAAAATATGCTGTAAGCGCCGGTGACAGCTGACCGGCAAGGCGCCGCGGCCGCCGGCGGCAGCCGCTCAAACGGTCTGGGTCGGCCGCGAAGACGAGATCTGCGTGCCCAGGATCTCTTCGATCTTGAGCTTGAGCAGCCGGGTCTTCTCGTCGCCCGGAAAGCGCACGCCCACACCCTGGGTGCGGCCACCGGAGGCATTGGCCGGCGTGATCCAGGCCACCTTGCCCGCCACCGGATAGCGCTGGGGGTCGTCGGGCAGCGACAACAGCAGGTAGATGTCCTCGCCCAGCTTGTAGGCACGCTGGGTCGGCACGAACAAGCCACCGTCGTTGAGCACCGGCATGTAGGCGGCATAGAGCGCGCTCTTCTCGCGGAACACCAGCTGGATCACGCTGGGCCGCAGGCCTGCCGATGAGGCGGCACTGGCCGAGGCGGGGTTGCTGGTCTCGCTCATCGTGCGGAGTTTAGCGAAGCAGCGCCACGCGGCGCCATCTGCGTCTGCGGCTTGGGCCACACGGCCATGGCTTGGGTCACCAGACTCTCGATCAGCAGGCCGGCGTTCCAGGGATGTTCGTCATGACGGGCAGCCCGCAGCAAGGCCTGCTGCCAGCCGCGCAAGGCCGCGGCGTCGACGGGTGCAGGCATGGCGCCGGCGCTGAAGAAGCGCGGTGAGCCGCCGGCGGCCATCACCTGGCCATCGTGCGACAGTTTCAGCAGCAGGTCGACCGCCCGACTGACGGAGCGGCCGATCAGCACCGAGGCATCCCCGGCGGCCACGCGGCGCGGCAACTCGGCCAAGGTCGCCTGAGTCACGCCTTCGCGGGCCCAGGCCAGCGCCTCCAGTGGGCTGCCGGCGGCCAATGCCAGCAGCGCCGCGGGTTCGACCAAGCCTTGCTCACGCAGCCAGGCCTCGGCCGTGGCCAGCGGCGGCAGCGCCAGCGGCAGCCGCTGGCAGCGGCTGCGCACCGTGGGCAATAGCCGCTCGGGGTCGGCACTGGTCAGCAGCAGACGCATCATGCCGGGCGGCTCTTCCAGCGTCTTCAACAAGGCATTGGCTGCGGGGCCATTCAGCGCATCGGCAGGGTGCACCAGCATCACCTTGCCCCGCCCTCGCCCGCTGGTCTGCTGCGACCAGGCAATCGCCTGCCGCACCTGCTCGACGCGGATGTCGCGGCTGGGCTTGGTTTCGGCCTTGTGGAGCTTGCTGTCTTCGTCATCCACCCAGCCCAGTTGCACCCGCAGCGCGTCGGGGATCACCAGCAGCAGGTCGGGATGCACGCGCGTGGCCACCAGGTGGCAACTGGCGCAGCGACCACAGGGACGGCCAGGGCCGGCAGCGCCAGCTAGGCCATCTTGCCCTTCAGGACCGTCAGAGCCGCTGCGGCGCGGCGACGCCGCTTCGCACAGCGTGGCCTGGGCCAGCAGCAGGCCCAGTTCAAGGTGGCCTGCACCGGCCGGCCCATGGATCAGCAGCGCATGGGCGCCGGCCAGGGCCGCAGCAGCCGCCAGCGGCTCGCCCAGCCAGGGCAGTGGCAGTCGGCCGTCGGCGCTGACGCCAATTTGCACCGTGATCGTCGGCTCCTTGGCCATCACCACCGCCCCTTGCGCGCCAGCACCGCCTGCTGCACCTGCGCCCAGACGGCCTCGCGGGTCTGTTCGGCATCGATGTGGGCAAAGCGCGCCGGATCAGCTTCGGCACGCCGGGCATAAGCTGCACGCACGCGGTCGAAGAAGGCGCTGTCCTCACGTTCCAGCCGGTCGGCATCACGTGCGGCGGAACGCCGTTCGGCGGCAGTGGCCGCCGGCAGATCGAACCACAGCGTCAGGTCGGGCTGGCGCAGCGTGCCACCGCCTGGCGGCGTCTGCACCCAGGCCTCGAGTTGGGTCAGCACCTGGCTGTCGAAGCTGCGGCCACCGCCCTGGTAGGCGAAGGTGGCATCGGTGAAGCGGTCACACAAGACCACGTCGCCGCGCGCCAGCGCCGGCTCGATCACCACCCGCAGATGGTCGCGGCGCCCGGCAAAGACCAGCAGCGCTTCGGTCAGCGCGTCCATCTGATGTTGCAGAAACAGCGCGCGCAGGCTTTCGGCCAGCGCCGTGCCACCGGGCTCGCGGGTCAAGAGCACCCGCCGGCCGCGGCTGCGCAACAACTCGGCCAGGGTCTCGATGTGCGAGGACTTGCCGGCGCCGTCGATGCCCTCGAAGCTGATGAAAAAGCCGGCGGCGCTCATCGGCGTGGGCGCGCGGTGGGCGCGCTGGTCGGCGCGGCCGACGGGGCGGCTGAAGGGGCGGCAGCCTGGCCGCGCTGGAATTGGTTCACCGCCCGATTGTGCGCGGCCAGATCCTTGCTGAAGACGCTGCTGCCATCGCCGCGGGCCACGAAGTACAGCGCGTCGGTGGCCGCCGGCTGCACCGCCGCCCGCAACGAAGCCAGCCCGGGCATGGCAATCGGCGTCGGCGGCAGGCCGCGGCGGGTGTAGGTGTTGAAGGGCGTGTCGGCCAGCAGGTCGCGTTTGCGCAGGTTGCCGTCGAAGGCTTCGCCCAGGCCGTAGATCACCGTCGGGTCGGTCTGCAGCGGCATGCCGATACGCAGCCGGTTGACGAACACACCCGCCACCAGGGCGCGGTCGGCGGCGCGGCCAGTCTCCTTCTCGACGATGGAGGCCAGCACCAGTACCTGCTCCGGGCTCTGCAGCGGCAGCTCGGGTGCGCGCTCGGCCCAGACCGTGGCCAGCCGTTCGCTCTGCATTCGGGCGGCGCGGCGCATCACCGTCAGGTCGCTGACGCCGCGGCTGTAGAGGTAGGTGTCGGGGAAGAACCGGCCCTCGGCCGGCACGCCGGGCAGGCCCAGCGCGGTCATCAGCGCGGCCTCGTCCATCGCCGCGCTGGCCGGCTTGAGGTGCGGCGCCTGGGCCAGGGCCTCACGAAACTGACGAAAGGTCCAGCCTTCGATCAGCCGTACACGCTCGAAGGCCTCATCACCTTGCACCATCCGCGCCAGCAGGCTGCGCGGCGTGACGCCGGGCTCCACCTCGTAACTGCCGGCGCGGATGCGGCGCGCCTCACCGCTGAAGCGGAACCAGTGGTACAGCAGCCGGGCGTCAGTCTGCACACCGGCGCGCACCCAGGCCTGGGCCACCTCCCGAGGCGCGGTGCCGGGCTCGATCGACAACTCGACGGTGGGCGCGGCCAGCAGCAACGGCCGATTCAGCCACCACCAGGTAGTAGTGGCCGTGCCGGCCGCAGTCAGCAGGATCAGTAGAAGGAACGTGCGCCAGATGGTCATGCCGCTGGTCAGTGCCGGTGCAGCAGGCGGCCCGCCAAGGAGCCTGCCTGCCAGCGGTGTTTAGGGGGCGTGATGATAATCGGCGTGATGAGCACATCGATCCCTCTCACCGGCGCCACCCGTCTCAACGACTGGGGCGTGATTCGCGCCCGTGGCGCCGACGCCGCCAGCTTCCTGCACGGCCAGCTGACTCAGGACATGCAGTCGCTGCACGAAGGCACGGCACGGCTGGCCGGCTATTGCTCGGTCAAGGGCCGGCTGCTGGCCAGTTTTGTGGTCTGGCGCGCCGATGCCGACACGCTGCTGCTGGCCTGCAGCGCCGACCTGCTGGCGCCCACACTCAAACGGCTGGCCATGTTCGTGATGCGCGCCAAGTGCCAGCTCAGCGACGCCAGCGCCGATTGTCCGCTGTACGGCCTGGCTGGCGCCGAGGCCGGCGCCTGGCTGGGCGAGGCCGCTGGTGCCGGGCCCTGGACCGCCGCGCCGGCCGCCGGCGGCCAGGCGATCCGTCTGCCTGATGCCGCCGGGCAACCGCGATGGTTGCTGGCACTGCCGGCCGACGCGGCAGCCCCGGCGCTGCCAGCGCTGGCACCCGAGGCCTGGGCCTGGCTGGAGGTGCAGAGCGGCGTGGCGCGCATCAGCGCCACGACGGCCGAGCAGTTTGTGCCGCAGATGGTCAACCTTGAGCTGGTGGGCGGGGTGAATTTTCAGAAAGGCTGTTTTCCAGGCCAGGAAGTGGTGGCGCGCAGCCAGTACCGCGGCACGCTGAAGCGCCGGGCGATGCTGTTCGACAGCGAGGCGGCGCTGGTGGCGGGGCAGGAGATCTTCCACAGCGCGGACCCGGGCCAGCCCGCCGGCCTGGTGGCGCTGGCCGCGCCCCGGCCCGATGGTGGCGCCAGTGCGCTGGTTGAGGTGAAGCTCGCCGCGCTCGAGTCCGGCAGCCTGCATGCCGGCGCCGCGGACGGCCCGCTGCTGCGCCGCGCGGCCCTGCCCTACTTATTTCCTGCGGATCAAGGCTGAAGCGGCGGTATCCTTGCCGTAATGAATCGCCGTCTTTATGTTTATTACCGAGTGCCGGAAGCGGATCTGGTCATCACGCTGACGGCCGTGCGTGCCATGCAGGCGCAGTTGGTGGCCGATCATGTGGCGCTGCTTGCCGAAGTATTGCGCCGCCCCGAACTGCGTGATGGCGACGTGACGCTGATGGAGACTTATGCCGGCGGCGTTACCCCTGCGCTGCTGGCCAGCATCAACGCGTTTGCCGCCGCCCTGCCACAGCCCCGCCACAATGAGTTCTTCTACCCGTTATGACGCCAGACGACTTCCAGATCCTGCTGCAGCGGTTCACCGCCGCTGCTGAAGCTGGCGATGGCGAAGCCTTTGCCGCCTGCTTCACGCCAGACGCGGTCTACCACGACTACATCTACGGCGACCACCAGGGCCGTGCCGACATCGCGCACATGATGCGCGACCTGTTCCACCGCGACGCCGGGCCCGATTACCGCTGGGAGATGTTCGACCCGGTGTGCAATGGCGACCTGGCTTATGCCTGGAGCCTGTCGAGCTTCACTTCCCAGGTACCCGAGTTCGCCGGCCGCCAGGTGCTGATCGACGGCATGAGCCGGTTTGAACTGCGCGACGGGCTGATCAGCGGCTACCGCGAATCGGTCAACGGTGGCGTGGCCATGGCCCAACTGGGCGTGCAGCCACCGCGGCTGGCCAAGATCCTGGATCGCTGGGGCCGGCAACTGATCGAACAACCGGCCACCCAGGCTTTCCTGGCCCGCGGCAAGCGCCCGGCCAGCTGAATAGGGCATCGGCGCTGTGCAGGGCCCTACAGCGCCTTGACCATGGCCACATGCGGGATGCCGGCTTCCTCGAACGGCTCGCCCTGCACTTGGAAACCCGCTCGCAGGTAAAAGCCTTCAGCCGAGCGCTGCGCATGCAGCAGCACCTGGTGGTCACCACGCGCCCGCGCGGCTGACATCAGCGCGTCCAGCACGGCCCGGCCGACCCGGCTGCCGCGCAGCGGCGTCAGCACCGCCATGCGGCCGATCTTGGCCACACCGGGCTGGTAGGCCAGCAGGCGTCCGGTGGCCAGCGGCATGCCCAGTCGGTTGCTGGCCACGGCGTGCACCGCGGTCGCGTCGGCCGCATCCATCTCCAGTTCGAGCGGGATCTTCTGCTCCTCGACAAACACCTGTCGACGGATGGCACCTGCCTCGCGGGCCAGTGTGTCCCAGTGGCCCAGCCGCACGTCGACCATGTCCTGACCGCCATCAAAGGCCTGCAACACCTCGCGCAAGGCCTGCGGCACCGGTTGCGATGTCTGGGTCGCCGGGTTGGCGAAGACGTAGACCAGTTCGCCCAGCACCAGCAGTTCGTCGCCACGGAACACCGCACAGTGCAAGGTCTTGGACGAGTTGCCGATGCGCTCGACACGCACGCCAACGTCAAGCACGTCATCGTAGCGGGCCGAGGCCAGGTATTCCAGCGAGGCCTTTCGCACATAGAAGTCGCCGCCCAGCGTGGCCATGGTGGCGTGGTAGGGCAGCGCCAGTGCGCGCCACCAGCCCGCTACTGCAGTGTCGAAATACAGCAGGTAATGGCCGTTGAAAACGATCTGCTGCATGTCCACCTCGGCCCAGCGCACACGCAGGCGCTCGAAGAATCGGAATTCAGTGCGTCGGGTCATGGTCCAGGGTTCCAGGCGAGTTGCAGGGCGGCGGCGGCGGCTTGCTGGGCCAGGCCGGCCTCCTTCAGCGCTCGCCCCATCTTGATGAAATCATGCGTGACACCGCGGGTCAGCTCCAGCGCCACCGCGACACCGGCGGCCCGCAGCCGGTCGGCATAGGCGATGCCCTCGTCGACCAACGGGTCACACTCGGCCAGGATCACGCAGGCCGGCGCCACGCCTTCCAGGTCATCGGCCTCCAACGGCGCGAAGCGCCAGTCGCGGCGATGGTGGTAGTCGATGTAATGGTCGAAGAACCAGGCTACGTTGGCGCTGTCCAGCAAGAAGCCGTTGGCAAATAACGCGTGTGAGCCAGTGTCCATGTGCGCGGTGGTGCCCGGCGTGATCAACAGTTGCAGCGCCAGCGGCAGAGCGCGATCACGGGCGTGGATGGCGCAGGTGGCGGCCAGCGTACCGCCGGCGCTGTCACCGCCCACCGCCAGCCGGCCGCCGTCCAGTCCGAGTGCGGTAGCGCCCTCACCGGCCAGCCAGCGCATCGCCGCCCAGGCATCGTCCACCGCGGCGGGAAAGCGGTGCTCGGGCGCCAGTCGGTAGTCCAGCGCCAGCACGGCGCCGCCCGATCGCAGCGCCAGTTGCCGGCAAAGGCTGTCATGCGTCTCGAGTCCGCCGATGACAAAGCCACCGCCATGCAGGTACAGCAGCACAGGCAGCCGCCCGTGGCTGGGCGCGTAGAGGCGCGCCGGCAGCGGCGTGCCGTCAGCGGCGGGCACGGCCAGGTCTTGCACGCGGGCCAGCGGCGCACGTGGCGGCTCCAGCACCTCGGCGGCCTTGATATACACCTCACGTGCCTGGGTTGGCGTCATGGCATGGAATGGCGTGCGCTTGACACGCAGGATGCGGCTCAGCAGCCCGGCCATGGTCGGACTCAACAGTTGGGTTGTCACCAGTCGAACAGCGTGATGCGGGGCCGCCAGCATACTGTCGGGCTGTTCCCGCCCTTCCCCATTTGGAGTTTCGCCACCATGGCCCGCATCCTCTACCTGACCCAGATCGAGATCGACCACGGCGCTGTGCGCACCCTGCCCGCCGAATGCGCCCGCATCGGCATCACCAAGCCGCTGGTGGTCAGCGATGCTGGCGTGCGCGCTGCCGGTGTGCTCGACCAGGCGCTGGCCGCGCTGGGCAACCTGCCGCATGCGGTGTTCGATCAAACGCCGAGCAATCCTACCGAGGCTGGCGTGCGCGCCGCACTGGCGGTCTACCAGTCGGCCGGCTGTGACGGCCTGATCGCCGTGGGCGGCGGCTCCAGCATCGACCTGGCCAAGGGCCTGGCCATCCTGGCCGCCCATCCCGGCGCACTGAAGACCTATGCCACCATCGAAGGTGGCAGCGACAAGATCAGCGCGGCCGTGCCGCCACTGATTGCCGTGCCCACCACCGCCGGCACCGGCAGCGAGGTGGCGCGCGGCGCCATCGTCATCGTCGACGACGGCCGCAAGCTGGGCTTCCACAGCTGGCACCTGATGCCCAAAGCCGCCATCCTCGACCCCGATCTGACACTGGCGCTGCCGGCTGGCCTGACCGCGGCCACCGGTATGGACGCGATTGCGCATTGCCTGGAAACCTTCATGGCGCCGGCGGTCAACCCGCCGGCCGACGGCATTGCGCTGGACGGGCTGACGCGAGGCTGGGCCCACATCGAACGCGCCACCCGCGACGGCCAGGACCGCGAGGCCCGCTGGAACATGATGAGCGCCAGCATGCAGGGCGCGATGGCCTTCCAGAAGGGCTTGGGCTGCGTGCACTCGCTGTCGCACAGCCTGGGTGGCGTTGACCCACGCTTGCACCACGGCACGCTCAATGCCATGTTCCTGCCGGCGGTGGTGCTGTTCAACGCGCCGGCCGAAAGCATGCAGAAGGAACGCCGGCTGCAACGTCTATCCCAGGCCATCGGCCTGCCCGGCTGCGACAAGCACGGCACCGAACTGGCCCAGGCGATCCGCGACCTCAACGCCCGCCTCGGCCTGCCCAGCGGCCTGGCCGCGATGGGCGTGACGCCCGACTTGTTCGAGCGCGTGATCGACGGCGCGATGGCCGACCATTGCCACAAGACCAATCCGCGCATCGCCACGCGGGACGATTACCGCGAGATGCTGGTCGCATCGATGTGAGCGTCTCGAAGCGCTCAGCGGCTCGCAACAAGCGAACGCCGCGGGACAGGCTCTGCCGGCCCGCTGGGGCCGCCCCCTTGAGGGGGGTGAGCGTGGACGGACGGGGTCTGCCTGCGCAGACCCGCACGCCTCGCGAACCGCCCGAGCTCCGCGAGGGCGTGGGAGCCGTAGGCGCTGCGGGGGTGGGACTTACCCTCTCCAGAACTGCGGCGTGAACAGCACCAGCACCGCCAGCAGTTCCAGCCGGCCCAGCAGCATGCCAAAGGTGCAGACCCAGGTCTGGAAGTCGGTCAGGCCGGCAAAGTTCACCGCCGGCCCCACCTCGCCCAGGCCGGGGCCGATGTTGTTGACGCAGGCAATCACCGCGGTGAAGGCCGTGACCACGTCCAGCCCCGAGAACAGCAGCAACATGGTCAGGCCGACCAACGTGGCGCCGTACATCATCATGAAGGCGATCACGCTGTGCATCACCCGCGGGCTCACCGCATTGCCAGCCAGCACCACCGGGTTGACGACGTTGGGGTGCACGATGCGCACCAGCTCGCGCATCGACTGCTTGAGCAGCAGCAGCAAGCGCACCATCTTGATGCCGCCGCCGGTGGAGCCGGCGCAGGTGGCAAAGCAACCCAGCAAGATCATCAGCAGCGGCGCGAACACCGGCCACTGCGCATAGTCGTGTGAGGCGTAGCCGGTGGTGGTGGCCAGCGACACGACATGGAACGCGGTGTGGCGCAGCGACTCGACGAAGCTGGGGTAGACCTCATGCACCGTGAGGTAGGTGGAGATCAGCGCGATGGTCGACAGCACCACGATGTAGAAGGCACGGAGTTCGATATCGCGCCACAGCACGCTGATTGAGCGCTGTCGCCAGGCGATGAAGTACAGCGCAAAGCTCACGCCGGCCAGCATCATGAAGACCATGGCCACCGCCTCGATCAGCGGCGAGTTCCAGTAGCCGAAGCTCAGGTCATGCGACGAGAAGCCGCCCAGGCCCATGGTGGTGCACATGTGCATGAAGGCGTCTGGCCAGCTCATGCCGGCCCAGCGGTAGGCCAGGAAGCACAACAGGCCGAAGCCAAAGTACACCGCCCACAGGCCGCGCGCGGTCTCGGCCATGCGCGGCGTCAGTTTCTGGTCTTTCATGGGACCGGCGGTCTCGGCCTTGAACAACTGCGCGCCGCCCACGCCCAGCAAAGGCAGGATGGCCACCGCCAGCACGATGATGCCCAGGCCGCCGACCAGCATCATGAAACAGCGCCAGACGTTGACGCTCAGCGGCAGCGCATCGAGGCCGCTGATCACCGTGGCGCCGGTGGCGGTGAAGCCCGACATGGCCTCGAAATAGGCATCGGTGGCGCTGAGCCCGGGCACCGCCAGCCACAGCGGCAAGGCGCCGAAGGCCGGCAGCGTCAGCCAGGTCAGCGTGACCAGGATGAAACCATCACGCGGCTGCAGTTCGCGCAGGAAGCGGCGCGTGGCCAGGCTCATCAGCAGGCCGGCGCACAGCGTGACGACGATGGCGGTGATGAAGGCGCGCTCGGCGGCGTCGTGCTGGCCGATGGCAAAGGCCAGCGGCACCAGCATCAGCGCCGAGAACAGCACCACCATGCGCCCGACCAGGGCGATGACCGCCAGCGGAGAGTTCATCGCGTCGGTCTAAAAGAGGAAAGTGGCGCCGACCTGGAACAGCTTCTCCACCTCGCGCACCTGTCGCTTGCGCGGCACGAAGACGATGACATGGTCGTCGCGTTCGATCACCGTGTCATGGTGGGGCATGATCACCTGGCGCGGCTTCACTGCGCTGCTGTCGCCTTCGCTGGCCACGCCGCCGCGCACGATGGCGCCGATCATCGCGCCACGCGGCAGCGTGATCTGGTCAATGCGTCGGCCCACCACCCGCGAGGTCTTGTGGTCGCCGCGGGCCACTGCCTCCAGCGCCTCGGCCGCGCCGCGGCGCAGGCTGTAGACCGCCTCCACATCGCCGCGCCGCACATAGGCCAGCAACTCGCCGATCACCGTCTGCGACGGGCTCAGCGCAATGTCGATCTGTGTGCCCTGCACCAGGTCGGCATAGGCGCGGCGGTTGATCAGCGCCAGCACCCGCTTGGCGCCCATGCGCTTGGCCAGCAGGCAGGACATGATGTTGTCCTCATCGTCATTGGTCAGCGCGATGAACAGGTCGACGTCCTGTACCTGTTCACGCTCGAGCAAGTCCTCGTCGGTCGAGTCGCCCTGCAGCACCAGCACGTCACTGTCGAGCTGGGTGGTCAGGTATTCGCAGCGGGTCAGTTCGGGCTCGATCAGCTTGATCCGGCAGTCCTTCTGCACCACCCGCGCCAGCCGCAGTCCAACGCGGCCGCCGCCGGCGATCATCACCCGCCGCACCGGCTGGTCGCGCAGGCGCAGTGCATCCAGCACCCGGCGGATGTCCTTGGTGGCGGCCAGCACGAAGACCTCGTCACCCGGCTCGATGCGGGTGGTGCCGTCACAGACCACGCGTTGGTCGTTGCCCAGGTCGTCCTTGCGGTAGATCGCCACAAAGCGCATCTCGACCTGCGGCACCAGCTGCGGCAACTCGCTGATGATGTGGCGCACCATCGGCCCGCCGCTGACCACGCGCACCGCGATCAGGCTCACCGCACCGTCGGCAAACTCCAGCACCTGCAGCGCCTCGGGGTAGTCGATCAGCTTGCGGATCGTGGTGGTCACCGATTCCTCGGGACACAGCACCTCGTCCACCGCAAAGCCCTCGGCGCCCATCAGCTTGCTGCCGCGCTCGAACTCGGGCGAGCGCACCCGGGCGATGCGGGTGGGAATACTGAACACCTCATGCGCCACCTTGCAGGCCACCAGATTGGTCTCGTCGGCCGAGGCGCAGGCGATCAGCATGTCGGCATCACGCGCGCCGGCGGCCTCCAGCACCGAGGGCTGGATGCCGTTGCCCGTCACACCCCGCAGATCAAGCCGCTCCTGTAGCGCGCGCAGCCGCTGCGGATCGGTGTCGATCATCGTGATGTCGTTCTTTTCGGAAACCAGGCTCTCGGCCACGCTCTCGCCCACCCGGCCGGCGCCGAGAATGATGATGTTCATGGCCGCATGATACGAAGCGTGCCGGCTTGGCCAACGGCTGCAATTCGTCGGCCTGCGCTGCAGCCTGTCGCATCGGGCGACCCGATCGGCTGCCGCGGCGGTATGGTGTGCTACATCAGCAACACACCGGAGCGCCCATGTCCACCTGGGACCAGCAGCTGCCGATCTACCAGCAACTGGCCGACCGTTTGGCGGCCAGGCTGCTCGACGGCGAACTTGGCGAAGGCGAGGCCCTGCCCTCGGTACGTGCCCTGTCAAGCCAGTACCTGCTCAACCCGCTGACGGTCAGCCGCGCGCTGCAGGCACTGGACGAAGACGGCCTGCTGGAGACGCGACGCGGCCTGGGTGTGTTCGTCCGCCCCGGCGCCCGCGATCGGCTGCGGCAAGCTGCCCGGGCGCGTTTCTTGACTCGGGAGTGGCCGGCCTTGCGCGAGCGGCTGCAGCGGCTGGGCATCACCGACAACGATCTGCACTGGGAGGCTTGAGATGGAGCGCTTGATCGAAGCACGCGGGCTGCGGCTGCGTTATGGCAGCAAGACGGTACTGGACGGCCTGGATTTCAGCGTGCCCAAGGGCCGCGTGGTGGGCCTGCTGGGCCACAACGGCGCCGGCAAGACCACGCTGATGAAGGCGCTGGTCGGCTTGCTGGCGGCCGAAGGCGAGCTGTCGGTACTCGGCCTGAATCCGCGCGCCCAACGGGTGCAATTGCTCGAATCGCTGGCCTACATCCCCGACGTGGCGGTGTTGCCGCGCTGGGCCACGCCGGCCCAGCTGATCGAGCTGATGAGCGGCCTGCAGCCGCGTTTTTCGGCCGATCGGGCGCGCAAGCTGCTGCAGCGCACCAGTGTGTCGCTGACCGACAAGGTCAAGCACCTGTCCAAGGGCATGGTGGCGCAACTGCACCTGGCCCTGGTGGCGGCGATCGACGCCCGGCTGCTGGTGCTGGACGAGCCGACGCTGGGCCTGGACGTGCTGTCGCGCAAGGCCTTCTACGAGATGCTGATCGACGAGTGGTGCGACGGCGAGCGCAGCGTGCTGATCTCCACCCACCAGGTCGAGGAGGTCGAGAACCTGCTGTCGGACGTGCTGATGCTCAACGAAGGCAAGCTGGTGCTGGCCATCCCGCTGACCGACATCGATCAGCGTTACACCGCGTTGAGCCACGACCCGGCTGTTGCCGACGCGGTGGCCGCCGCCCATCCGCTGCTGCGCTACCGGGTGCAGGGCGGCAGCGCCGCGCTGTTTGATGGCGAGCCGCCACCCGAAGTGGCGGCGCTGGGCCAGCGGCTGCGGCCCAGCCTGGTTGACCTGTTTCTGGCCCTCACCCGCCAGCCCGAGATCAACCGCCGCCAGGGCCTGTGAGGAGCGCAACCATGGACCGATTCCTGACCCTGATGCGCCGCGAGTGGCTACAGCACCGCACCGGCTGGCGCGTGCTGATGCTCGCGCCGACCGGGCTGATGTTGCTGCTGGCGCTGCTCGAAGGCCAGGGCCTGGGCATGCATGTGCGCGTCGACGGCGACGAAGGCAGTCTGCCACCCATGCACCAGCTGCCGCTGGTGCTGCAGACCCTGGGCTGGACCTTTGCCACCACGATGCTGAGCC
>JBBQZM010000056.1:0-18615 GCA_038207685.1 Burkholderiales bacterium | reverse complement strand
GGTGCTGGTGGTGCGGCCGCAACCTGGGCAGGCGGTGACGCTGGGGGCGAAATTGCGCAGCCCCAGCGCCTGCAGGATTTCCAGCGCCACCACCACTTCCTGGGTGCGGGCCTCGCCGGGCTGCGGCGTCAGACTGACCCGAATGGTGTCGCCTATGCCTTGCTGCAACAACTGGCCGATCGCCACCGCCGAGGCCACCGTGCCTTTGGTGCCCATACCGGCTTCGGTCAGGCCCAGGTGCAGTGGGTAACTGCAGCGCGCGGCCAGGGCTTGGTAGACGCTGATCAGGTCTTGCACGCCGCTGACCTTGCAGCTGATGATGACCTGGTTGGCCGCCATGCCGAGCTCGCAGGCCCAGTCAGCCGAGTGCAACGCCGATTTGATCAGCGCCTGGTACATCACCTGCTTGGCGTCCCAGGGCTGGGCGCGGCGGGCGTTGTCGTCCATCATCTGCGCCAGCAGCTCTTGATCAAGGCTGCCCCAGTTGACGCCGATGCGCACCGGCTTGTCGTGGCGCAGTGCGGCCTCGATCATCGCGCTGAACTGGCGGTCGCGCTTCTGGCCCTTGCCGACGTTGCCGGGGTTGATGCGGTACTTGGACAGCGCGGCCGCACACTCGGGGTGCTCGGTCAGCAGGGTGTGGCCGTTGTAGTGGAAATCGCCCACCAGCGGCACGTCTATGCCCATGCGGTCAAGCTGCTCGCGGATCAAGGGCACGGCCTTGGCGGCTTCGGGCGTGTTGACGGTGATGCGCACCATCTCCGAGCCGGCGATGGCCAGCTGCTTGACCTGGATCGCGGTCTCGATCACCTGCACCGTGTCGGTGTTGGTCATCGATTGCACCCGCACCGGCGCATCGCCGCCGACGGTGACGACGCGGCTGCCCCAGACCACACGCGCCTGCAGTGAGCGCCGCGCCAGCGGCAGCGCGGGCGGAATCAGCGTCAGCTCGGCGGAATCGAAGTCGGAGGCGCTCATGGCAGGCTCAGGTTGGCGATGTTGTTCAACGTGGCAGGCGCCAGGTCCACAGTTCGACCGCGGAACCTCAGCTCGGTCCCCTGCACATTGCCGATTCTCAGGCGCAGCGGTGTCTTGGCCGTCAATGTCACTGTCTCGCCCGCGGGAATCAGCCGCGCCATCAGGGTCTGGTTGTCGCCATCGACGACCTGCACCCAGGAGGCCTGCAGGGCGCGCAGTTCGAGCGCATCGCCCGACGTAGCGGCGGTTGCAGCGGCTGCTACGGCGGCCGCCGACGCGCTGGTGGTCGCAGCCTCGGCGGCCGTGGCCGCAGCGCTGGCCGGCAGTGCCGCACTGGCAGCGGAATCGCTGATCAGCGCTGCAGAAGCCATGTCAGCGGGCGGCAGCACGGCGCCGAGCGGTTCGACCACCGGCAGCGGCTCGGGTGGCCGCGACGCCGATGGCACCAGCACAAAGGCGGCCGCCGACAGCAACAGCAAGCCCACCAGCCACAGCACCGGGTGCCGCCAGGGCGCCCAGTCGACCATGTCGACACGGCCGGGCCGGTCGCGGAAGGGCGTGTTCAGACCGGTGTCCACACTGGCCAGGCCAGTCTCGCCAGCGCCGGGCAGCTGCGCCAGCACCGGCGCGGCATCGATCTTCAACACGCGGCAGATGGTGTTGGCCAGGGCGCGCGTGAAGCCGGCGTCGAGCAATTCGTCGTAGCGGCCCGCTTCCAGCGCTTCCAGCTTGGCTTGCGGCACCTTGATGGCAGCGGACAAGGCGCCGATGTGCATGCCTTGCTGCATGCGGGCGGCGCGCAACAGGGCGCCGGCATGCTGGGGCTCGGGCGAGGTCGGGTTCTGGGGCGTGAGGTCGTCAGTCATCAAATCGGCCGCGCTCGAACAGCGCAGCTTCGGGAGATTGCAGGAAGTCCCGGCGCAGCCGGTCACCCAGCACGCGCACCACCGCGTCGCGGCCCAGCTTGCGCTCGATGCGTACGGCCAGCCACAGCGTCTGGGCGTTGGCGACATCGGGCACGTCGTTGATGCGCCCGATGTAGAAACTGGCCCGCTCATAGGCCTGCAGTCGGAACAGCACCTCGGCCAGGTTGATGCCGATGCTGGGATTGGCGGGTTCCAGCTCATAAGCACGCTTGAGCGCGGCCTCGGCTTCGGCCAGCTGGCCGTTGCGGCCATAGCAGACACCCCGCGCCAGCAGACTGCGAGCCACATCACGGTACTGCGGTATCGCCAGCACGGCGCTGAACTGGGCCTGGGCAGCGTCGAAGCGGTTGCGCTGGCACAAGAACCAGGCCTGGTTGTGCAGCGTCGCGCCGTCACGCGGGTTGATCTGCAAGGCCCGCGCGAAGCTGTCCTCGGCCAGCCGATCCTCGCTCATCGCGGCGTAGATCAGTGCCCGCAGGTTGTAGGCCTCAGCCAGATCGGGTTTGACCTGAATCGAGCGCTTGATCTCGTCCAGCGCGGTCTCCAGCTGGCCGCGGCTGAAATACGCGCTGGCCAGTTCCAGCCGCACGCGGGCACGGCGCTCGACATCGCTCTGGTCGGAGATGGTGGCAATCGCATTGGGTTGATCAGCCGGCAAGTTGCCCGGGCCGGCGCAGCCTGCCAGCAGGCCAACCGCGCCGGCGATCAGCAGCGCGACCCAGGACCACCCACTGGAGCGGGCGTGGCGGCGGCTCATGGGCGCTCCGCCGTGGCCGCGTTGATGCGGATCACCGGTCGGGTGAGTCGCAATTGCGCATTGGTACGGTCTTGCACCTCGCCGGCCAGCTGGCCGCAGGCAGCGGCGATGTCGTCGCCCCGGGTCTTGCGCACGGTGGTCACGATGCCAGCCTCCTGCAGTTGCTTGGCAAAGACCATCACCCGCTCATGCGGCGAGCGCACGAGGCCCGACGCCGGGAACGGATTGAAGGGAATCAGGTTGAACTTGCACGGCACACGCGGCACGCCGGCCTGGCCCGACACCAGATTGATCAGCTGGCGGGCCTGTTCGGGGCCGTCGTTCACGCCATCAAGCATGCAGTATTCGAAGGTGATGAAGTCACGCGGCGCGGCTTGCAGGTAATTGCGGCAGGCGCCCAGCAGTTCGGCCAACGGGTACTTCTTGTTCAGCGGCACCAGCTGATCGCGCAGCGCGTCGGTGGGCGCATGCAGCGACACCGCCAGCGCTACCGGGCAATCGGCCTGCAGCCGTTCGATCATCGGCACCACGCCCGAGGTCGACACCGTAACGCGCCGACGCGACAGGCCGTAGCCATGGTCGTCGAGCATCACGCGCAGCGCTGGCAGCAGCGCGCTGTAGTTCTGCAGCGGCTCGCCCATGCCCATCATCACCACGTTGCTGATGACACGCTCACCCGCCGCCACGCCCAGACGGCGGCGCAACTGGTGCTCGGCAAACCACAGCTGGGCGACGATTTCGCCGGTCGACAGGTTGCGGCTGAAACCCTGGTGGCCGGTGGAGCAGAAACGGCAGCCCACCGCGCAGCCAGCCTGCGACGAGATACACAGCGTGCCGCGGTCTGACTCCGGGATGAACACGGTTTCCACCGCGTCGCCGTTGCCGACATCAAACAACCACTTGATGGTGCCGTCGGTCGAGACCTGCTCGCTGAGGATGCTCAGCGGCCGCACCTCGGCCGACATGGCCAGCTTGTCGCGTAACGACTTGGCTAGATCGGACATGCGGGCGAAATCGCTTTCGCCCTTCTGGTGGATCCAGCGGAACAGTTGCACGGCGCGAAAACGCTTCTCGCCTTGCGCACCGCACCACGCGGCGAGCGCTTCGAGATCGAAGTCGAGCAGGTTGACGCTGGCCACCGCGGGACGGGTCAGACTGCCGCTGATCAGCGGCTGTAGACGTTCATGCCAGGGAAGAAGAAGGCGATCTCGGCCGCCGCGGTCTCGGCCGCGTCGGAGCCGTGCACCGCGTTGGCGTCGATCGAATCGGCGAAGTCGGCGCGGATCGTGCCCTTGTCGGCTTTCTTCGGGTCGGTGGCGCCCATCAGGTCGCGGTTCTTGGCGATCGCGCCTTCACCTTCCAGCGCCTGGATCATCACCGGGCCGGAGATCATGAATTCGACCAGGTCCTTGAAGAAGGGACGCGCCTTGTGCACGGCGTAGAAGGCTTCAGCCTCGCCACGCGAGAGGTGCGCCATCCTGGCGGCGACGACCTTCAGACCAGCGCCTTCAAAGCGGGCGTAGATCTGGCCGATCACGTTCTTGGCGACGGCGTCGGGCTTGATGATCGAGAGCGTGCGTTCGATCTTGTTGGCATCAGCCATGAAAAGTTCTCCTGAATCAATGACTTAAAGATAAACCTCGGATTCTATCGCGGGAACTTGACGCGGCCGTGACGGCGAGCTGCGGCTACCCCGAGGCCCGAGCGCAGCGCGGCAGGCGCGGCTTGGTCGGCCCGCGAGCCGACTTGCAGGGACTCAGCGACCGCCGCTGCCGCGGCGACCACCACCACCACCACCACCACCACCGCCGCCGCCACCACCGCCGCCCTTGCGGCCACCACCACCACCGCCGCCGCCACTGCGACCACCACCACCGCCGCCGCCGCCGCCGCTGTTGCCCTGGAACTTGCGCACAAAGGCATCAGCGCCGATGTAGCCCATCGAGGTCTTCATCGGATCGGGCTGGCCGTCGCCACCACCACCCCCTTTGCGGCCGCCGCCGCCGCTGCCGCCACCACCGCCGAAGCCCTTGGGCTTCTGCACGAAGCGCTTGTCGTAGGTCTGCTCCAGCGGGTTGGGAATCGGGCCGTCCTCCGCATACTCGCGGCGCGGCGTGCGGGCTTCCTTGATCGCCCGCTTGTCGAAGGTCTGCATCAGCGGGTTGGGGATATTGCCGAAGTTCTCGGGCTCGCCATCGGCATCGCGGTCGACCGGCGGCCGGTCGGCCGGGCGCTCACGGCGCTCCTGCTGGCGCGGGCCACCGCGCTCGGGCCGGTCACGCTCTGCACGCTGCTGCGGTGGGCCGTTGCGGGGCTTGTTCTGGCGCGGGCCGCCGGGGCCAGCCTGGCCTTCACGCGGGCCGCGCTCCGGCTGGCCGCCTTCGGCACGCGGCGGCCGCTGGCCGCCGGGCGCCGGATGCTGGTCACGCGCATTGCCGGCGAGGCGGCGCACCTCGCGCACCTCGGCCTCGTTGAGGTCGACGAAAACGCCGCGCTTGAGGCCGCGCGGCAGCACCACGCAGCCGTAACGGATGCGGATCAGCCGGCTCACACCCAGGCCAACCTTGTCGAACAGCTTGCGCACTTCGCGGTTGCGGCCTTCGGTGATGACCACCCGGTACCAGTGGTTGACACCTTCGCCGCCACCGTCCTCGATCGACTTGAACATCGCCCGTTGGCCGTCGATGTCGACGCCGTCGAGCAAGCGCTGCTTGCCGTCGGCCTCCAGCGAGCCCAGCACACGCACCGCGTACTCGCGTTCGACGCCAAAACGCGGGTGCATCAGCTGGTTGGCCAGTTCGCCCGAGTTGGTGAACAGCAGCAAACCTTCAGTGTTGATGTCGAGCCGGCCCACCGACTGCCACTTGCCGTGCGGCAGCCGCGGCAGGCGGCGGAACACCGTCGGGCGCTGCTGCGGATCGTCGTGGGTAACCACTTCGCCCACCGGCTTGTGGTAGGCGATGATGCGCGGCGGCGGCGGTGCGATGCGCACCTTGATCAGCTTGCCGGCCACGCTGATGCGATCGCCGAAGGAGATGCGCTGGCCGGTATGCGCAGCCTGGCCGTTGACCATCACCTGTCCTTCGGCGATCAGCGCTTCCATGTCGCGGCGCGAGCCGATGCCGGCCTGCGCCAGCACCTTGTGCAGCTTGGGCGCATCGGGCTCTGCGGCGAGCACGCGGCGCCCCGGCTCGGCGGCAGCGGCCTCGGCGGGTTCGGCGTCGTAGTCGCCCGACAGCACCGCAGCAAAGGTTTCGCCGGCATCCAGCGGCGCGGCGCGCGGTGCGTCCGCCACCGCCGGCGGGTCGGCGCCGTCATCCTCGTCGTCCTCATCGTCGTCACCCGGCGTCGCCGTGATGGTCAGAACCTGCTCGCCATCACTGCCTGCGGTTTCGTCGCGCGGACCACGGTCAGCGCCACCGCGGCGGCCACGACGTCGGTTGCGGTTGCGGCGGCGCGCGCCTTCAGCGCCCTCTGCACCCTCACCCTCGCCAGCGCCGGACGGCGCCTCACCGTCGGCGCGCGGCATCGCTGCCACCACCGCCATCGCGTCGGCCACCGGCACGGCCGCCAGCAGCGGCGCGGCGGCCAGCATCGGCACGGGCACTGCCGCGGGATCGGCCAGTGTCGCGGCAACGGCCGCAGCCACCGCCACGCGCTGGGGCGTCTGGCCGGCAGCTATCGCCTCGGCCGGGCTGCCGGCTGGCGGGAGCGCGGCGCCCGACTCGGCCTCACCTGCGGACACCGCCGCGGCGCGGCGACGCGGGCGCGGCACCTTGGCCGGCGCGGCCACCTCGGCCACCTCGGCCACCTCGGCCACTTCAGCCGCTTCGGCCGGGTGGTCAGCGGCCGCCACCGGCGACGCCTCAGCGATCACGGCGTCGGCGTCAGCCGGCTTGCGCCGCGTGCGCTTGGGCTTGGCTGCAAGCTCGCCGTCGACCGGGGCGTCCACCGCCGGCGCGGCGGTATCAACCACGGCCGCGGCGGCGCTGCGCTTGCGGCGCGGCTTGGCCTGGTCATCGGTGGGCGCGGCGGCACCCGGCAGGTCGGACAGGGGCTGATCGGAGTCTTGCGAGTTCATGCGTGCACGGCGGGGGGAGAAGAATCGTCGGCCTGCGGCGTGGGGGCCTCAGGGTGCTTGGCGGCCAAAAGATCGGCTGCAGAAAGAGGAAGGTCGGGGTCAGCAGCCACCGGTGCGGGCGTGCTGTCGGCAGGGGCTTCGGCATCGAGCGCCAATTGGGCCTGCTCGTCGCCATCGATCAACGAAGGCTGGCCGGCGGCGCCATGGTCGAACACCGCCGCGGTGGGCGGGCCGTCGAGTGCCGGCAACTGGTCCAGGCTGGCCAGCCCCAGGTCATCGAGGAACTGCCGGGTGGTGGCATACAAAGCCGGCCGGCCCGGCGCCTCGCGGTAGCCGATGGCATCGATCCAGCCGCGCTCTTCGAGTTGCTTGACGATCTGGCTGCTGACAGTGACGCCGCGGATGTCCTCGATGTCGCCGCGTGTCACCGGCTGACGGTAGGCGATGATCGCCAGCGTCTCCATCGCAGCACGTGAATAACGCGGCGGCTTCTCAGGGTGCAGCCGGTCGAGGAATTCGCGCATCTCGGGCCGGCTCTGGAAACGCCAACCCGAGGACAGCGCCACCAGTTCGACACCGCGGTCCTGCCAGTCGTGGACCAGTTCGTCGAGCAGGCTGCGCAGCGTGTCGTTGCCGACCTGGTCGTCGAACAGGTTGCGCAGGTCACGCAGCGGCAGCGGCTGCTGCGCGCAGATGAGCGCGGTCTCGAGGACGCGCTTGGCCTCGTGGGTGTTCATGTTCCTCTGTTCAGGGGTGGCCGCTGTTGTGCAACGGCGCGGTACATCATGGGTCGCTGGATGACGTGGGTGCGGCGCCTGTCAGACGCCCAGCAGGCGTCTTGTGGACAGCTGCGCACGGGTTTTCATCGATTTGCAACAGACGCTCGACGGTTGCCGATTCGTCCTCAGGGCTGGAACCCGGCCACAACCTTTGCGCGCCTGGGTGCTGCAGCAAGCCGTTGCGGATGCCATCCGACGCGCCTGCTGGCTGGTCAGGGCCGATCGTGCGGGATCATCCATCCACCGCCCAACCAACCCAGCCGAATGGACTATTGTAGCCGCGTATTGCATTGACCGCGGCGATCGCCGCCAGCGAACCACTTCAGGCCGGCTGCACCACTGCCCAGGCCGCGGCCAGATCGGGCGGCAGCGCGGCCTGGAAAACCATCGGCCGACCGTCGTCGGGATGGGCAAAGGCCAGCTCGGTGGCATGCAAGGCCTGGCGTGTCAGGCCCAAGGCCGGTCGACCGCCGTACATCAGGTCGGCCACCAGCACATGGCCGCGCGAGGCCAGATGCACCCGGATCTGGTGGGTGCGGCCGGTGTGCAGGCGGCAGCGCACGGCGCTGATGCTGCCCTTGCCGTCGCCGGCTTCGCCGGCCCAGACCGCCAGTCGCTCGACGTCGGTGCGCGCCGGCTTGCCGCTGTGCACCACCGCCATGCGCAGCCGCGACACCGGATCGCGGCCGATCGGCGCCTCGATGCTTGCCGACTCCCAGGGCACGCGGCCTTGCACCAGCGCCAGGTAGATGCGACGCACCTCGCGGGCAGCGATCTGGCGCACCAGGGTGGTCATCGCTGGCAGCGTCTTGGCCACCACCATCAGGCCGGAAGTGTCCTTGTCCAGCCGGTGCACGATGCCGGCCCGCGGCAGCTGGGCCGCGCCGGCATGGTGGGCCAGCAGGCCGTTGAGCAGCGTGCCCGACCAGTTGCCCGGCGCCGGATGCACCACCAGGCCGGCCGGCTTGTGGATCACCAGCAGATGGGCGTCTTCGTGCACGATGGCCAGCGTCATGGCCTCGGGCCGGAAGGCCAGGCTCTCGGCGGTGGGCGCCAGTGTCACCTGCAGCCTTTGGCCGGCGCGCAGCTTGCGCGAGGCGCTGTGCTGCAGTTCACCGTCCACCCGCACATGGCCGCGGCTGATCAGCTGCTGCAGCCAGCTGCGCGAGAACTCGCCGGCCAGTGCCACCAGGGCCTTGTCCAGACGCAGCCCATGCTGGGCCGGGCTGAGCACGGCCTCGCGGGTTTCGGCCTCGGTTTCGACGGCGCCGTCGAGCAAAGGCTCGTCGACCAGATCAGCCTCGGGGTCCGGCGTGTCGACGGGCGGGGTACCGGCAGGTGCGGCCATTAGAATCGTCTGATTTGCATAGTGCCTGGAAGGACGATGGCCGCAACGCGGCCGCCGACAGCGATGAACTTGTTCAAGGTTTTGCACCCGACATCGGGCCCAGCACCGCGTCGCCCGATGGGCCGCGCGACGGGCCTGGCGGCCCTGGTCCTGCTTGCAACGTTGGCGGGCTGCGGCAGCAATCCGCTGGACGATGAGCGCAACTCGCCAGAGAAATTGTATGCAAGCGCCAAGGACGACCTGAACTCGGGCAGCTACGACCTCGCAATCAAGCAGCTCGAGCGGGTCGAAGGTCGTGCTTCGGGCACGCTGCTGGCGCAGCAGGCGATGCTGGACATCGCCTATGCCAAGTGGCGGCTGGGCGATCGGGTGGAAGCGGTGGCGGTGCTCGACCGTTTTATCCGGCTGCATCCCTCCAGCGCTGCAATGGACTACGCGCTGTACCTGCGCGGCCTGGTGAACTTCAACGACACCATGGGCTTCCTCAGCGGCGTCTCGAGGCAGAAACTCTCCGAGCGTGACCAGCAGGCCTCGCGCGATGCCTACCAAGCCTTTGGTCAACTGGTCGAACAGTACCCGAACTCGAAGTACAGCGACGACGCCCGCGCCCGCATGAGCTACATCGTGCAGTCGCTGGCCGAGTACGAAGTCCATGTGGCGCGCTACTACTACAACCGCCAGGCCTATGTGGCCGCCGCCAACCGCGCCCAGTTGACAGTGCGCGAGTTCCAGCGATCGCCGGCGGCCGAAGAGGCGCTGTACATCATGGCCGCCAGCTATGACCGCCTTGGCCTGGTGCAACTGCGCGACGATGCCGAACGGGTGCTCAAGCAAAACTACCCGAACACCCGCTACATCAAGGATGGCGTGCGGGTGCCGGAGAGCGCCTGGTGGCAGTTCTGGTGACGAGACCGGCATGAAGCTGCTGCGCGTGCCGATCCGAGGCCTGCGCTGCTCGCCGTACGGGTGTACGGCTACGCTGCTCGACCCCGGCTAGCCCCGCTCGCGACGCTTCCTGCAGGCCTCGTCTGTAGGCGCCGTTGCGGGCAAGCCGAAATTCACGCGGCAGCGTTGACCGCCGCGATCTGATCCAGCCAGGCCAGCGCGTCGGCCTCGGTGTCCAGCGTGCCCATCGGCGGCAGCGCGGCGCGCAGCTTGCGGCCATAGGCCATCTGGCGCAGCCGCGGATCGGTGATGACCAGCAGGCCAAGGTCGGTCTCGCTGCGGATCAACCGGCCGGCGCCCTGCTGGAGCGAAATCGCGGCCTCCGACAGGTAGTAGTCGTTGAACGGATCGCGGCCGCGTGACTCCAGTTCCTTGCTGCGCGCCTGCACCAGCGGATCATGCGGCGGCGGGAACGGCAGTTTGTCGATGATCACGCATTGAAGCGCCGCGCCGGGCACGTCGATGCCCTCCCAGAAGCTGGCTGAGCCGACCAGCACGCTGTTCGGCGTGTCGAGAAAGCGCTTCAGCAGCGTGCGCTTGGGATGGGTGCCTTGCACCAGCACCTGCAGCGGCGTGCCGGCGGCGGCTGCCGCCTCGCCCAGCGCTTCGGCGATCACCGGCAGCACCCGCAGTGTGGTCGTCAGCACGAAGGTGCGGCCGCCCAGCCGGCCCGCCAGCCGCGCCGCCAGCGCGCCCACCGCTGCCGGATGGCCAGCTTCGTTGGGCTTGGGGAAACGCGGCGGCACCCAGGTGCGGGCATGGGCAGCGTAGTCGAACGGGCTGCCGACACGCAGCTTGCGCGCATCCTCCAGCGCCGCGGCCTCGCTGAACCAGCTCAGCGCATCGTCACTGCCCAGCGTCGCCGAGGTGAAGATCCAGGCCCGCGGCGCCGCGGCACGCTGCTCGGTGAACAGGTCGCGGATGTGCAGTGGCGACTCCACCAACCGGGCATCACGCGGCCCGATGTCGATCCAGCGCACACGGTCGGTGGCCGCCGGCTGAACAAAGGCGTTGGCCAACTGCGCCAGCCGGCGGCCACGCTCGACCAGGCGGGTGAAATCCGGCGCGCTGTCTTCCACTGCCAGCGCGGCGTCACGTGCGGCGTCGGCGGCGTCGGCCAGCCCTTGCATGGCCTGAGCGAAGGCTGACTCATGGGCCCGCTCGTCCCAGCGCAGCTTGAGGATGCCCTTGAGTTCACGCAGCGGCCCGGCGCAGGCCAGGCGCAACTCGCGTGCGGCGCGGTCCAGACCACCAGCCACCGCCTGCCAGTCGGCCAGGCCGCGGGCATGGGTCAGGCCGGCGGCCACCAGGTCGCGGCCAAAGTCGATCACCTGGTTGGTCGACAACAGCGTGCCCAGGAACTGCAGGCCGGTTTCCACCAGTTGGTGGGCCTCATCGAAGACCGCGACATCGACCGTCGGCAGCAGTTCGGCGACGCCGCTGTCACGCAGCGACAAGTCGGCAAAAAACAGGTGGTGGTTGACCACCACCAGGTCGGCCGCCATCGCCTCGCGCCGGGCATGCACCACGTGGCAGTCGCGGAACTGCGGGCATTCCTGGCCCAGGCAGTTGTCACGGGTGGAGGTAACCAGCGGGATCACCGGGCTGCGGTCGTCCAGGCCGTCGATCTCGGCCAGGTCACCGGTGCGGGTGCCGGTGGCCCAAGTCTCGATGCGCGCCAGCGCGCGCACCGCAAAGCGGTCGGGCAGCGTGCCGGTCTCACGCGCCTGCTGCAGCCGGTGCAGGCACAGGTAGCTGCTGCGGCCCTTGAGCAGCGCGATGCGCACCGGCACCCGCAGCGCATCACGCAGCCGCGGCAAGTCGCGCATGAACAACTGGTCCTGCAGGTTCTTGGTGGCGGTAGACACCAGCGCACGCCGACCAGACAGCAGCAGTGGCACCAGGTAGGCAAAGGTCTTGCCTACGCCGGTGCCGGCCTCGGCCACCAGCGTGCTGCGCTCTTCCACGGCGCGCGCCATGGCATCGGCCAGCTGCAGTTGCGGTTCGCGCTCGACAAAACCCGGATCGGCCAGCGCCAGCGCGCCGTGCGGACCCAAGGCCTCGCGGGTCAAGCGGACGAGGTCGATCTCGCGTGCCGGCGGCACCTGCGCCGACAGGCCAGGCTCAAGCGCCAAGGCGGCTGCGCTGCCGAGTTCGGCCATCAGGCCGGTTCCGGCGGATCGATCTCCGCTTCGAGCCTGGCGATCCGGTCGCGCAGCAGCAGGCGCCGCTTCTTCAGGCGGCGCAGGCTCAGTTCGTCCACCGGCGTCTGCTCGGCGCCGCGGTCGATCAGGCTGTCGAGATCGGCATGCTCCATGCGCAACTCGATCAGCTGGCGCTGCGGCGATCGCAGGTTGGTGTCGCTGGGCGGCTCGTGTTCCATGGCTGCCGGCAGTTTATAGTGCGGCGCCATGAGTGCAGTGCTGCCCCAGGCCCCCGTCGCCTACCGATTGCTGGCCGCCACGGCCCTGCACAAGGGCGACCGCCCTTACCAGCAGGACCAGGTGCAAATCCTGCGTCATGCGCGCGTCAAGGGCTGTCTGCTGGCGGTGCTGGCCGATGGCATGGGTGGCAAGAGTGGTGGCCGCAAGGCCGCCGACCAGGTGGCGCTGACCGCGCGCCAGCTGTTCGACCGCCATGTGCCGGCCAAGGACGAGCCGGTGGAGCTGCTGCGCCAGCTGGTGCTGGAATCGCACCTAATGATCAAGCTGACAGCGATCACCGCCGAAGAGGAGCCGCACAGCACCGCCGCGGCCTTCCTGCTCGGGCCAGGCCTGAACTGCAACGTGGTGCACGCCGGCGACTCGCGGGTCTACCACTTCCGCGGCGCCGACCTGGTCAGCCGCACGCTGGACGACTCCTATGTGCAGCGGCTGATCGACGAGGGCAAGATCACCGAGGAGCAGGCCAACGGCCATCCGCAAGGCAACCTGCTGACCGGCTGCCTGGGCACCCAGACCGAGCCGCCAGTGAACCTGCATCAGGTCAAGAACCTGTTGCCAGGCGATACGCTGATGTGCTGCAGCGACGGCCTGTGGCATTACTTCACCACCCGTGAGCTGGGCATGTATGTCAACAGCTTCGCGCCACGCGACGCCAGCGAGATGATGGTGGCCCGGGCCCGTCAGCGCGCCGGCGGCCATGGCGACAACCTGTCGCTGGCGATGGTCAAGGTCGAAGCGATCGCCTGATCGAGGCGCCACCGCTGTCAGCGCGACGCCGCGCCGGGTGGCGGCACTGCCACCGGCACCGGTAATCCTGCTGCGGGCTTGTGCCTGCTGTCGAACCTGGCCTGGCGCGCTTCGAGTTGTCGCTGGTATTCCTGGGCCGCCGCCTGGCGCTTGTCGTACTGCGCCCGACGCCGCTGCGCTCGGCTGGGCTCGGCGGCCGCCGTCGGCCTGGATTCAGCCTGACGCGCGGGCGCTGCAAGCTCGGCGGCTGAGGCTGCGGCTGCGGCAGGCGCTGACGCCGGCAGCGGGTTCGCTGCATTCGAGGCCGCTCTGGACGGGCGTGTCGGCCGGATGGACTGGCGATCCAGCGCGGCGGTCTGCAGCCGCTGCTGCGCCTGCAGCCGCTGTGCGGCCTTTTGCTGCCGCTCGGCATCGTCCAGTGCACGGCTGTAGGGCTGCAGCTGCGCGAGCGCTTGCCGACGCACTGCCCGCGCCTGGTTCAGACAATCGGTCACCCGGAAGCGAGGCTGGCAGGCAAGCTCGTCCGCATGGTGGCGCTGCTCGATGGCGGCTCGACGCTCGGCGATCTGCTGCCGCTGCAAGGACGCGTCGGCGCTGGCGTCGATGGGGGGCTGGGCGGGTGTAGCGGCGCCTGCGCCAATCGCCCATAGCAGGGCCAGCGCCGGCAGCAGTGGCCGGCAGCGCCGGCGCAAACCATGGTGGCAGGCCAGCCTCATGTGATGCGGGTGTCGACCTCGCGCCGCTGCAGCGCCAGGTACTCGGATGAGCGCATCTCCTGCAGCCGCGACACGGTGCGCGGAAACTCGTGTGACAGCGGACCTTCGGTGTAGAGCTGCTCGGCCGGCACCGCCGCCGAGACGATCAGCTTGACGCGCCGGTCGTAGAGCACATCCACCAGCAGCGTGAAGCGCCGCGCCTCGCTGGACAGCCGCGGCGGCATCTGCGGAACGCCGCTGAGGATCACGGTGTGGAATTGCTGGGCAATCTCGAGATAGTCGTTCTGCGATCGCGGGCTGCCGCACAGCGTGCGGAAGTCGAACCAGACCACGCCGCCGGCGCGCCGCAAGGCCCGCAGTTCGCGGTGCTCGATGTGCAGCAGCGGATTGTCTTCGCGGGCCTCGGCCAGCTGCTCGAAGGTCGACTTGAGCTGCCCCTCGGCGGCCCCGCTCAGCGGCGAGATGTAGAGCTGGGCCTGCGCCAGCGTGGCCTGGCGGTAGTCGGTGCCATGGTCGACGTTGATGACCTCGAGCTTGTCCTTCAGCAGCTCGATCGCCGGCTGGATGCGGTCGCGGTGCAGGCCGTTGGGGTACAGGCCGTCGGGCTCGAAGTTGCTGGTGGTGACGATCTGCACCCGGTTGGCAAACAGCGCGTCCAGCAGCCGGTGCAGGATCATCGCGTCGGTGACGTCGGCGACGTGGAACTCGTCGAAGCAGATCAGCCGGAAGCGCCGAGCAATGCGCTTGCCCAGTTCGTCCAGCGGATTGACCGTGCCCTTGAGCTCCTGCAACTCACGGTGCACCTCGCGCATGAACTCGTGAAAGTGCAACCGCGTCTTGCGATTGAGCGGCACCGACCGGAAAAAGCAATCCATCAGAAAGCTCTTGCCACGGCCGACGCCGCCGAACATGTAGACGCCGCGCGGGATGGGCGGGCGCACCAGCAGCTTGGTCACTGCGTTGCTGCGCCGCGACATGTAGGCCACCCACTCGTTTTCACAGCGCTCCAGCGCGTCTATGGCGCGCAGTTGCGCCGGGTCGGCCTGGTAGCCCCGCTCGGCCAGCGTGGCCAGGTACAGCGCGCGGACGCCCACCGTGCTGCGGCCGGTCAGAAGTTCAGCGTGCGTTTGTCAACCGCCAACGCGGCTTCCTTGGAGGCTTCGCTGAGGGACGGGTGGGCATGGCAGATGCGCGCGATGTCCTCGGCCGAGGCCTTGAAGGCCATCGCCACCACCGCCTCGGCGATCAGTTCGCTGGCGAAGGGGCCGACGATGTGCACACCCAGGATCTCGTCGGTTTTGGCATCGGCCAGGAATTTGACGAAGCCGGTGGTGTCGCCCAGCGCACGGGCACGGCCGTTGGCCATGAACGGGAACTGCCCCGCCTTGTAGGCCACGCCATCGGCCTTGAGTTGCTGCTCGTTGCGGCCCACCCAGGCGATCTCGGGCGAGGTATAGATGACCCAGGGCACCAGGTTGAAGTCGACATGGCCATGCTGGCCGGCAATGCGCTCGGCCACCGCCACGCCTTCTTCCTCGGCCTTGTGCGCCAGCATCGGGCCGCGCACCACGTCGCCCACCGCCCACACGTTGGGCAGATTGGTCTTGCAGTCGTCATCGACGACGATGGCACCGCGCTCGTCGAGCTTGAGACCGACTGCATCGGGGTTGAGCCCGGTGGTGTTGGGCACACGGCCGATCGACACGATCAGTCGCTCGACGTCGAGCTTGACCGCCTCGCCCTTGGCGTTGGCATAACTGACGCTGACGCCCTTCTTGGCAACCTTGACACCGTCGATCTTGACGCCGAACTCGAACTTCAAACCTTGCTTGTTGAAGGCCTTCAAGGCCTCCTTGGCCACGCCTTCATCGGCGCCGCCCAGGAAGTTGGGCAGGGCTTCGAGAATCGTCACCTGCGCGCCCAGTCGGCGCCAGACCGAACCCATCTCCAGGCCGATCACGCCCGAGCCGACCACGCCCAGCGTCTTGGGCACCGCGCCCAGGCGCAGCGCGCCATCGTTCGACAGGATCTTGTCTTCGTCGAAGGCGGCGCCCGGCAGCGCACGGGCGCTGGAGCCAGTGGCCACGATGACATGCTTGCCCTGCAGCGTCTCGCTACTGGGGCCGCTGACGCTGATCTCATAGAGCTCATCGGCCGCCGTGGCGAAGGCGCCACGGCCGTGGAAGAAGCTGACCTTGTTCTTCTTGAACAGGTAAAGGATGCCGTCGTTGTTCTGCTTGACCACCGTGTTCTTGCGGCTGACCATCTTGGCGACGTCGATCGACAGGTTGTCCAGCCCGATGCCGTGATCGGCAAAGTGGTGGCCGGCCTGCTCGAAGTGTTCGCTCGACTGCAACAGCGCCTTGCTGGGGATGCAACCCACGTTGGTGCAGGTGCCGCCGGGCGCAGGGCCGCCGTTGTCGTTCTGCCACTCGTCGACGCAGGCGACGTTGAAGCCGAGTTGAGCGGCGCGGATCGCGGCGATGTAGCCGCCAGGGCCGCCGCCGATGACGATGACGTCGAATTGCTTGGACATGTTGAGGGTGTCAGGTTGATGGCCGGTCACAAGACGCCGGCCAGTTTGCTCATTCGGCCGGCACAAAGACCCAGAGCAGGATGTAGAGGACCACGCCGGTGCCACCGAACAGCGCCAGCAGCGTGAAGATGAGGCGCCAGGCCCAACTCTCGAGACCGGTGGCACGGGCCAGACCGCCGCAGACGCCGCCCAGCCACTTGTCACTGAGCGTGCGGCGGAAGCTGTTGACCGCCGCCATGGCGGGTGGCATGCCAGCGGGCAATGGCGGCGGGCCGTCGATCAGCCGCTGTTTCGCGCGCTGGAACTCCTCGTCGGACAAGGCACCGCGGGCACGCAGGTCATCGAGTTTCACGAGTTCATCGGCAAGTGACATGACGGTCTCCTGGGTCAGGATCAGATATCGAACAACAGGCGCGCCGGATCTTCCAGCGCGTCCTTCATGGTCACCAGCGCCAGCACGGCTTCACGGCCGTCGATGATGCGGTGGTCGTAGCTCATCGCCAGGTAGTTGATCGGGCGCACCACGACCTGACCATTCTCGACCACGGCGCGGTCCTTGGTGGCGTGCACGCCCAGGATCGCCGCCTGCGGCGGGTTGATGATGGGCGTCGACAGCATCGAGCCGAAGGTGCCGCCGTTGCTGATCGAGAAAGTGCCGCCGATGAGTTCCTCGATGCCCAGCTTGCCGTCCCTGGCCTTCTGGCCGTACTCGGCGATCTTCTTCTCGATGTCGGCAAAGCTCATCTGATCGGCATTGCGGATCACCGGCACCACCAGGCCGCGCGGGCTGCCCACGGCGATGCCGATGTCGAAGTAACCGTGGTAGACGATGTCGTTGCCGTCGACGCTGGCGTTGATCACCGGGTACTTCTTGAGCGCCGCTACTGCGGCCTTGACGAAGAAGCTCATGAAACCGAGCTTGACGCCATGCTCTTTCTCGAACTTGTCCTGGAACTTCTTGCGCATCTCCATCACCGGCGCCATGTTCACCTCGTTGAAGGTGGTCAGGATGGCGTTGGTGGCCTGCGATTGCAGCAAGCGCTCAGCGATGCGCGCGCGCAGCCGTGACATCGGCACGCGCTGCTCGGGGCGCTCGCCCAGATTCATGCTCACCGATGCGTCCACTGCCTGCAGCGGCGCGCGCGCGGCAGGGGCCGCTGGCGCGGCCGCCGCAGCTGCCTTGGGCGTGGCTGCCGGTGCGGCGGCGCCGCCAGCCACGGCGGCCAGCACATCGCTCTTGGTGACGCGGCCGTCCTTGCCGGAGCCGACCACCGAGCCTTCGGCCAACCGGTTGTCGGCCATCAGCTTGGCTGCGGCCGGCATCACCACGCCGGCCTTGCTGGCGCTGGCGGACGCCGTCGCCGCCGCAGGCGCTGTGGCGGCAGCGGCCGCCGCCGCCGGTGCCGCAGCCGGTGCTGCGGCGCCGGCGCTGGCCTCGGTGTCGATGCGGGCCAGCACCTGATCACTGACCACGGTGGCGCCATCGGGTGCTACCAGCTCAATCAGCACGCCAGCGGTCGGTGCCGGCACTTCCAGCACCACCTTGTCGGTCTCGACCTCGATCAGGATCTCGTCGATCGTGATGACGTCGCCGGGCTTTTTCTTCCACTGCAGCAGCGTGGCCTCGGCCACGGATTCTGAGAGCTGCGGTACCTTGACTTCTACGATTGCCATGTTGTTTCTACTCGAAAAGAGAGGGGGTCATTCAGCGGCCGCCGCAGATCCGGCTTTGCCGATCTGCCGGCGGCGCCCCCTTTGAGGGGGAGCGCCAAAGGCGCCTCGGGAGTGGACCTATTTCGTGAGCACATAGCCCTTGAGCTTGGCGTAGGCCTGCTCAAGCAGCGCCTTCTGCTGCTCTTGGTGCAAATGGGCATAACCCACCGCCGGCGAGGCCGATGCGGCGCGGCCGGCATAACCCAGCTTCTGGCCCTCTTGCATGTTCTCGTGGATGTAATGCTGCACAAAGAACCAGGCGCCCTGGTTTTGCGGTTCGTCCTGGCACCACACCACCTCGGTGGCGTTGGGGTAGCGCTTGACCTCGGTCTGGAAGGCCTTGTGCGGGAACGGGTAAAGCTGGGCCACGCGCATGATGGCGACATCGTCGCTGCCACGCTCGGCCCGCTTGCGCACCAGGTCGTAGTACACCTTGCCCGAGCAGCAGATGATGCGCTTGACCTTGGCCGCCATGATCGCCTTGTCGGCCTCGGGCACCACGGTCTGGAACTCACCCTTGGTGAACTCGCTCAGCGGCGACGCCGCATCCTTGTTGCGCAGCAGCGACTTGGGCGTGAAGATGATCAGCGGCTTGCGGAACTGGCGCACCATCTGCCGGCGCAGCAGGTGGAAGATCTGGCTGGC
>JBBQZM010000055.1:0-19209 GCA_038207685.1 Burkholderiales bacterium | reverse complement strand
CGCTGGCCAGCCAGCGCACGTCGTTGGCGATCTTCATCATACTGGCGGCGAGCGTCTTCAGCGCGCCGTGCGCGTGAACCAGCGCGTCGCACGAGGCCATGCTCTCGAACTTGTTGGGGGCGGTCACGAACGGCAGGCCCGTCAGCCGCGCGAGTTCGGTGGCGACGTTCTCGGCATAGCCGGGGGGCGCGTTCAGCCCGGTGCCGACCGCGGTGCCGCCCAGCGCCAGCTCGCACAGGTGCGGCAGCGCGCCGTGGATGTGGCGATCGCCCTGTTCCAGCTGAGCCACGTAGCCGGAAAACTCCTGGCCCAGGGTGAGCGGAGTCGCGTCCTGCAGGTGGGTGCGTCCGATCTTGACGATGTCGCGGAACTCGTGCGCCTTGGCGTCGAGCGTGCCGCGCAGACGGCTCAGGGCCGGCGCCAGCTTTTGCATCAGGCCCTGCACCGCCGCCACATGCATTGCCGTCGGAAAGACGTCGTTGGACGACTGGCTCTTGTTGACGTCGTCGTTGGGGTGCACCAGCCGCCCTTCGCCGCGCTCGCCGCCCAGCAGCTCGCTGGCGCGGTTGGCCAGCACCTCGTTGACGTTCATGTTGGTCTGGGTGCCCGAGCCGGTCTGCCAGACCACCAGCGGGAACTCGATGTCGTGCCGGCCGGCGATCACCTCGTCGGCCGCCGCGATGATGGCGGCCGCCTTGTCCTGCGGCAGCAGCCCGAGCAGGTTGTTGACCACCGCCGATGCGCGCTTGACCTGGGCCAGTGCCCGGATCAGCTCGCGCGGCTGGCGCTCGCCGGAAATGTCGAAGTTCTGCAGCGACCGCTGGGTCTGGGCCCCCCACAGGCGGTCGGCCGGCACCTCGATCGGGCCAAAGGTGTCTTTTTCAATCCGTGTCTTCATGGCGCTTCCCGTTGGGCGTTGATGCAATCCGCCCGGCCACGTTAGCAGAGTCCCGCGCCCTGCGATTACTGCTCGATCCACTCCAGCAATTCGTCCCACGCGGTGAAGGTCTTGAATTGCAGGCCCATCTGCTGCGCCGCCTTCTCGCTGGTGCCGGTGCGATTGGCCAGCGACACGATCGAGGCCACCCGCTTGAGGAGCCGCAGCCGCTCCGATGCATAGACGCCGAGGCTCAGGTGGTCGGTGAAGCTGAGCGACTGCGATACGTCGCGCAGATCCAGCACTGCCCGCCGCTTGTTGGTGTTGGCGGCAATGGCGCCCACGAGGTCCATGTAGCCGTAGAGGTCGGCCAGCAGGGCCGGGCCGGAGGCTTTCACCAGCAGATAGTCGAAGTCGTGGTCGACGGTGATCGTGAATGGCATGGTGGCCGCAGTCTACTGCGCCGACCAGGGCCGCCATGTGCAAGCGGCGCTCCGGCGCTCAGCGCGTCAGCCGCGCCGAGCCGCCTCGATCGCCGCAATGTCAATTTTTGTCATCTGCATCATTGCTTCGAAGGCGCGCTTGGCCGCCGCACGATCGGGGTCGATGATCGCGGCTGTCAGGGCGCGGGGCGTGATCTGCCCAACCTACGGTAGCAGCGCGCTTCGCCGTCAGACAGCGTCAAGCGCTCTCACGGGCCGCACCTCGATGCTGCCGTACTGCGCCGGCGGAATGCCGCTGGCGATTCGGATCGCTTCATTCAGGTCTTTGGCCTCGATCAGGTAGAAGCCAGCCAGCATTTCCTTGGTCTCGGCGAAGGGCCCGTCGTACAAGGTGACCTGCCCGCCGCGCACACGCACCGTGGTGGCGGTGTGCGTGGGGTGCAGCGGCTCACCGCCAACCAGGCGCTGGCCGGCCTGCAGCTCGCGTACGTAGTCCATGCAGATCTGATCGCTGCAAGCGTGCCAATGTTCGGCGTCAAGATAGACGAGGCACAGGTATTTCATGGAAGTCTGCTCGTTCGTTGAAGCTTGTCAGCCGAGGATCTCGGGCTCGACCAGCGTAGCCAGTTGGGCCAGCGATTCCTGCCAACCGAGATAGCACATCTCCAGGGGGATGGCATCCGGAATGCCGCTTTGCTCGATGCTGAGGTCGGTGCCGACCACGACGGGACGCAGCGTCACCGTGACCTGCAGCACACCGGGCAGATTCGGGTCGTCAACCTGTGTAGCGGATCAGTTGGTCTGGCTTCAGCTCGAGGTACTCGCCGCCGAACGAATGCCCATGGCCGGTGCCGAAATTGCGGAACGACATCTTGAATCGGCCGCCGACCTTGGCCTCCATATGGTGGACCGTGCAAGTGAAGCCGTAGGGCGGAATCCATTTGCTCATCGCTTCGGGCTCCAAAAAGGCGCGATAGACTTTCTCGGGTGGGGACCGCAATACACGGTGCAGCTTGACGGTGCGCTCTGACATGGCGGGGCTCCTCGTTTCTGGCCGGGGTGGCTGGATTACATCCTGGACCGGCCGGCGTTGACCATCCAGCCGACGCCGTAGCGGTCGGTCAGCATGCCAAAGCGTTCGACCCAGAAGCTCGAGGCCATGGGCATCGAGACGCTGCCCCCTTCGGCCAGGGCCTTGAACGCGGCTTCGCCGGCGGCGACATCGGCGCACTCCAGCGTCAGGCCGACGCCGTTGAAGCCGCTCGGGCCGTTGCTTTGCGCCCCGGGCGGTTTGTCGGCCGCAAAGAGCTGGCCGCCGGCAGGCCGGCTCAAGGACGAATGCATGACGCGCTGGCGGTGCGCCGCAGGGACCTGCTCGGCCATCGGCGATTCGCCGTAGGTCAGCGTCATGTCGACCTTGCCACCGAGGGCTTTTTCGTAGAAGCGCATGGCTTCAGCGCAGTTGCCGTCGAAGCCCAGGTAAGGGGTGAGTTTGGTCATAGGGTTCTCCTGATCGGTGGTTTATGCGGCGTGGGTTTTCTATCGGCCGGCAAGGAGCAGTCGAACGGCTTTGCCGGCTTTCGACAGCGCCTGCAAAAAAATTTCCTTCAGCCGCCCAGTTCAGCCAAACGCCGCATCAGAAAGCGGCGTTCGGGCGCCTGCTGCGCCAGCGCCAGGGCGGCGCGGTAGTGCTCGCGCGCGGCCTCAATACGGCCGGCGCGGCGGCACAGGTCGGCCATGGCGGCCGGCGCCAGGTGGTAGCCGGGCAGTGTCGGCAGCAGCGGGCCGATCAGTGCCAGGCCGGCTTCGAGGCCGTCGCGCATCGCCACGGCCACCGCGCGGTTCAGTGCCACCACCGGGCTCGGCTCGGTCCGCAGCAGCGCGTCGTACAGACCGACGATCTGCGGCCAGTCGGTGGCCGTCGCCTGCGCCGCTTCGGCATGTACCGCAGCAATCGCGGCTTGCAGCGCATAGGGGCCGAAACCGCGCTGGCGCAATGCGGTCTCAGCCAAGGCCGCTCCTTCGGCTATGGCTTCGCGATCCCAGCGCGTTCGGTCTTGCGCTTCCAGCGGTACCAGGTCGCCCTCTGCTGTGCAGCGCGCCGCGCTGCGGGCGTGGTGCAGCTGCATCAGCGCCAGTAGGCCCATCACTTCGGGCTCGCCAGGCATCAGGCTCATCAACAAACGCGCCAGGCGGATCGCCTCAATGGCCAGTTCACCGTGCTGCGCGGCCGCGCCGGCATGCGCCGAATAGCCTTCGTTGAAGACCAGGTAGATCACGCGCAGCACGCTGGCCAAGCGGGACGCCCGATCGGCCGGACCAGGCACTTCGTAAGGGATGCCCGCAGCCTTGATCTTGGCCTTGGTGCGAACGATGCGCTGTGCAAGCGCAGGTGTGGCGATCAGAAAGGCCGAGGCGATGGCCTCGGTCTGCAAGCCGCAGACCTCGCGCAAGGTGAGTGCGATGCGGGCCTCTTCGGCCAGGCTGGGGTGGCAGCAGGTGAAGATCAGGCGCAGACGGTCGTCTTCGATGTCTTGGCGCGCGTCCCAGTGCTGCTCCCAGCTCGGTGCATGCCCATCGGGCACCGCTGCAGCGGCTTCGGCCAGTTCGGGCGCGTCGTCCCACGAGACGATGCGCGTTTGACGACGGATCTTGTCGATGGCCTTGAATCGGCCCGCCGACACCAGCCACGCCACCGGGTTGGCCGGCACGCCTTGCGCCGGCCACTGCTCGGTGGCGACGACGAAGGCGTCGTGCAGCGCCTCTTCGGCCGCGTCCATGCTGCCCAACAGGCGCACGAGCGTGGAGAACACGCGGCGGCCGTCGCGGCGATAGATCTCTTCGATGGCGGCTGTCATCTCTCTACGCTAGCTGAGATCTTGGCGTGCTGCGGAACCCGTTGACGTCCTGGCGGCAAAGGCGAGCCCTCGAGCACGGGCTGCGGTGCTTTGACCGGGCGCAATCGACGTTCCCATGGCCGCCGAAGGCGCGTGTCCACTCATGGCCGACAGTGATAGTTCCGGACGACGCCAGGAAGCTGACTACGGGCATTGCCGCAGTCCCGCCCCCCTAAGCTGACGGGCGGCCTCTGAGCGACCCGGCGAGCCGCAGCTGGTGGCCATCTGTTGTCGTAGACAGCGGACAGTCGGTGGCCTCTTGCCGGACTCTGGCGATCACTCTCCTGTCTCGCTTTGCAGTGAGCCTGCTGTTCGGTATTTGCGTCGTCGCACCTACGCGCACCCCGATGTGCGCGTCTCGAGGCATGCGGCAATTTGTGCCATGGCGCCGCGCCACCTGTGACGGTTAGGCACCCCGGTCTCGTCGTGATCGCTTCATGCAAGCCGTCGGCCGACCGCCAGGGCATGTGATTCCAAGGTTTCGGACATCGGTCGTGTCTGCGGTCTCGTGCGGGCGCTGCAGCGGCGCGTCGAGACCGGTAACCCACTGGTAACGCTCGCTCGTCTACACCACAATCGGTCAGGCCCGTCCGGGGCTGCTGCAGGCTTAGCCGCAGCCGGCACGGGCTTGGGAAGAGTCGCCGATGCCGGCACCGACCGAGTTCACCGCGCCCGACAAGCCCAGCGAACGGTGGCGGCTGGTGCTGCTGGGTGCGCCGTGCCTGACGCGCCAGGCGCCGGCAGCGACCTTGCGGCTATCGACCAAGGACGCCGCGCTGCTGGCCATCGTGGCGCTCGATGGCCCGGTGGCCGCAGACCATGTCGCCGCGCTTGTCTGGCCAGACGTGCCGGCCGGCCGGGCCGACACCAGCCTACGGCAGCGGCTGTTCCGCCTGCGGCGCGAGTGTGGTGTGGCGGTTGTCGACACCGGCCCCCGGCTCCAGCTTGCTGAATGGTTGGCCACGGACCTGGTGACTGCCCTGGCGCGCATCGATACCGACCCGGGCGCGGCGCGCGAGGCGTTGCTCGGCGACCTCGACTTCGACGACTGGCCCGACCTCGCGGTGTGGGTCCGCGACGCGCGCGCGCTGTGGCGCAAGCAGCGCGACACAGCCTTGGCCGCAGTGGCCGCTCAGTGCGAGGCCAGCGGCGCCATCGCGCGTGGCCTTGCGTACGCAGAGCGGCTGGTCGACGGCGAACCGCTGTCTGAACACGCGCAGCGCCGCCTGATGCGCTTGCATTACCTGCGCGGGGATTGCAGCGCTGCCATCGCTGCTTTTGAGCTCTTCGAGCGGCGGCTCAAGGACGAGATCGGAACTCGCCCTTCGGCCGAGACGATCGAACTGCTGGCGACGATCGAGCGCGGCGCGTCGTCCCTGCCGGCGCGGCGTGCGATCGTGCCGGCCAGCCTCCTGCGGCCGCCCAGGCTGGTCGGCCGCGCCACCGAGTCAACCGCCATGGCGCACGCCTGGGCGAGCCGGCGTGCCTTCGTGCTGAGGGGCGAAGGCGGTATCGGCAAGACCCGCCTGCTGCAGGACTTCGTTGCTCGCACCGCGCACGCGCTCGTCGTGCAGGCACGCCCGGGCGACGCCGGCACGCCCTATGCTTTGCTGGCGCGGTTGCTGCGGGCGATCCTTGCACGTGGGCCCAATGCCGCTGACGAGGTGCGCCGCCAGGCCCTCGCATTGGTGCTGCCCGAACTGGGCCACGCTGCCGCGCTCGCCGGCGAGGCCCAGCGCCTGTTGCTGCTGCGGGCTGTCGATGCGACGCTGGCCGACGCCGTTCACGCAGGGTTGGCCGCGCTCGTGGTCGACGACCTGCATTTCGCTGACGACGCGAGCGTCGAGTTCCTGCAGTCGCTGACCCAGTCGGACGCGCTGTCAACGCTGCTGTGGGGCTTCGCGCAGCGACCTGCCGAAGCGAGCGCGGCGACGTCGGCCTTGCGCGCATCGCTCGAGGAAGCACGGCAACTTGAGACGGTCGCGCTCGGCCCGCTGGACCTGGCGCAGGTCACCGAACTGGTCGAGTCTCTCGGCTTGCCCGAGGTCGACGCTGCGGGGCTCGCGCCGGCCTTGCTCAGGCACACCGGTGGCAACCCGTTGTTTGCGCTGGAGACGCTCAAGGACATGGTGCTCGCCGGCCGCAGCGGTTCTGAAGGCGCGCTGCCGCAGCCCAACACCGTAGGCGCGCTCATCGAGCGACGCCTGAGCCAGCTATCGCCAGCTGCGCTCAAGCTGGCACGCACAGCTGCGCTCGCGGGGCTGGCATTCTCGGCCGATCTCGCCGTGGCCGTGCTGGAAGCGCATCCGCTGGACATCGCCGAGCCGTGGCGCGAGCTCGAACTGGCGCAGGTCATCCGCGACGGCGCGTTTGCCCACGATCTGATCTTCGAGGTGACGCGCGCCTCCGTCCCGATGCCCATTGCCCGACTGCTGCACCGGCGCATTGCCGTCTTTCTGGTGGCGCACGGTGCACCGTCGGCGCGCATCGCCCCGCACTGGGCCGACGCGCAGGAATGGGTGCTCGCCGGTGAAGCGTTCGTGACCGCGGCGCGCCAGGCGGGGAACGCGTCGCAACGCGGCCATGAGGTCGAACACTGGAACCGGGCGCACGCTTGCTTCGACCGCGCCGGCGACACCGATCGATCATTCGAGGTACGCAGCGAAAGCATTCCCGCGCTGATCGTCGTTCGAGGCGTCGCATTTGCCGACACCGTCATCGACGCATTGCTCCGAGAGGCACACACCGACAGCCAGCGCGTGGCCGCGCTCACCTCACGCGCCATGTCTGCGCTGATGGCGGCCGACCACCCTGCTGGAATCGCCGCCGCGGTCGAGGCGGGGCGGCTGGCGCGCCGCCTGGAGTCGCCGTGGCCGCGCTTCGAGTCAGCCCGGCTCCATGCGGTCGGGCTGGCGCAGAGCGGCCGTGCGACTGAAGCGCTGGCCGTCATCGAGCCTCTCCGCGAGGTGGTCGAGCGTGACGGCGGCCCAGAGCACAAGGCGCGGTTCTGGGCTGACTACGCCTATGTGCTGAATGCGGTTCGGCGGCTGCGCGAAACCGCCTTTGCGCTTGAGCGCGCGATCGACAGCAGTCGCGCGCTCGGTGACCTCTCCGAGCTCGCCACGCTCACATCCAATCTGGCCACCGTGAAGGGCAATCTCGGCAGCGTCGATGACGCACTGGTTCTGGCGCAGAGCGCGCTGGCCTTGCACGTGCAACTCGGCACGACGGAAGGCCCGGCGGGCGGGGTGGTCGAGACCTACGTCGGGCTCTACAGCGGCATGGTGGGCCGCTACGCCGAGGCGCTCGAGCGGCTCGACGCCGCAATCGCCCGCTTCGAGCGCGACGGCCAGAAGACCTGGATCGCAGTTGCCAGCAACCACAAGGTCTGCCTGCTGATGCAGCTGGGTCAGTTCGCGCGCGCACGCCAGATGTTGAACTACGAGGCGCCCTCGGTCGAGTCGGTGCGCGCGCGTGGCCTCTCGCTGGCGGCGCGCATCGACCGTGCGCTCGGCGTCGCCGACGCCTCGGGCCTGCAGCGGGCCCTTGAGATCCTGAACCGCGGCGGCGATCCTCACGTGCGAATGCAGGCGCTGCTCGACGAGGCCGAGTGGCTGGCGCCGGCGCAGTCAGTGGCGCAGTGCGACGAGGTCCTGCGCATGGCCCAGGCGCTCGAGTTTGGCGGCGTGGCGATGCGCGCCGGCTTGCTGCGCGCGCTGGCGTTGCATCGTGATCACCGGCAGGTCGAAAGCGCGGCGCAACTGCGAGCGATGCTGCCCAGGCTAGATGAGGTCGTGCCGGCCGATATGTACCTGCCCGACGCGTGGTGGATCGCCGTGCAGGTGTTCGACGCCTGCGATGCCAGCGACGAGGCCATGATGGCACTGGCGCACGCCACCCGGTGGATCCACAGAGTCGCGCTGCCAAATGTGCCTGAAGCGTTTCGCGACAGCTTTCTGCAGCGCAACCCGACCAACCGCGCGTTGCTCGCGGCGGCGAGTCGACGCATTGCGATCGGCGCTGACCCGCCGCGGTAACCCGCTGGTAACGCGGTTCGGACTACCTTTGTCTCCGACCCGGGCGATTCACGCCTCGGCATTGAGCAAAGGGAGGCATCATGAATCGCCACATTGGCCTGGCGCTGGCTGGTGCGCTGGCGTCGACGGCCAGCCTCGGCGCTGACCGCGCCATTGCCATTTCGGCGACGGTCGCCATGTCGTGGGGCCTTGTCACCAACTCGACCCGGGTCCAGCGCTCGCGCATACGGGGCGTGGGCTTCTGGCGGGTTCGACCGGTGCCAAGTCGTTGCCCTTCTCGACGGACAAGTCAGCACCATGGGGCTGCCCGGACAGGAGCGAGTGCTGAGCGTCGCGCGCGAGGAGCGGTTCGCTGCCGATCAGAACCCGACGGTCGAAACCGTGGTCGAAGCGCTGATCAAGAAGTACGGCGCACCCGAGTCGAGCCCAGCTGGCCGCGGCCGGCCAGATGCCGCTTTTGCGCTGGGCCTACGACACAGCCGGCCGACTCGTCACCGATGGCTCACCGCCGCTGCACAAGTGCAATGGTACGCCGGTGACGGTGACCTTCAATGCGGGGGAGAAGAGAGGCACCGCCCAGGCGGAGTTCGCTGAAGTCCTGCCGGGCAAAGCAACACCGCAGAGGGTCGCCGACAACGCGCGCATCACGGCCCTCAAGCGCGCCAAGCGGTTTGCCCTCGACAAGGTGCTGCTGAAGAGGTGCTCGAAGTAGTCACCAACCGCACCACACGCATGCTGGCGCATGGCCAATTTTCAGCCGCTGCACCAGCGTCCGATCTTTCCCTGAACGAGGAGATACGGCATGAATCCCAGAATGAAATCGAAGTTGTCCGTCGTCGCGATGGCCGTGTGCGCGCTGGGCGCCGAGCCGAGCCTGGCTGCCCCGGTGAACTGGATCACCGAAGGCAACAGTTTCTGGGACATCGCGACCAACTGGACCCCCGGCCTGCCCGGTGCAAACGACGACGTGCTGATCGACGTCCTGGGGGCGCGGATCGTGACGCTTCGCTCGGCTGGAAGTCCGTTCGCCATCAACAGCCTCATCGTCAGCGGTGATGACACGCTGACGATCACCGGAGGTTCACTCACCATCAATGGACTCGCTTCGGCGGGTAACCCGACGGGCGCCTCCAGCCTCGCCAGGTTGACCCAGAGCGGTGGCTCCCTGGGGGGGCTGGGGCATGTCGTGGTGCTTGGCGTCGCAAGCCTTTCCAGCAGCACCCATACCGGAGGTGGCACCACCATCCTTGAAGGAACGAGCACGCTCAGCGGCTTCAACCTGGACGCCGGGCGCGTCCTGCGCAACCAAGGCACAGCAACGTTGACCGGCAGCATGAACCTCAACGCCACGAACAACGCCGGAACCGGACACATCGTCAATGCCGCCGGTGCGCTGTTCGACGTGCGCACCTTCAACCTGTCCATCATTTCGAGCAGCTTCGTCGGCGACAGTGGTGCCGCCGCGGTCATCAACAACGCAGGCACTTTCCGCAAGAGCACGGCCGGCAACTACATCGTCGGCGTCTCGTTCAGCAATCTGGCCACTGGCAGCATCGATGTGCAGTCGGGCAGCTTCACCTTCACCGGAGGCGGCGATTACAGCGGCGCGGTGACGCTCGCAACGGGAACTTCGCTCGTATGGACCGGCGGCACGCATACCGTCAATGCCGGAGCCACCTTCAGCGGTGACGGCACGCTGCAGACCGCTGGCGGCGCAGTAGTCAACCTGAACGCGCCGACCACCGTGGCGAGCCGCTTCACCCAGGGCCCCGGCACCGTGCAAGGCGCTGATCTGACGCTCATTGGGGCAGCCGCGCTCAACGGCGGGACGCACACCGGGACTGGCAGCACCGTCGTCAAGGGAACGTCCACGTGGAGCGGTTTCAACCTCGACGCCGGTCGTGTCCTGAAGAACGAGGGCACCGCCACGGTCTCTGGAGGCTTGAATCTCAACGCCACCAACGCCGCCGGCGCGGGTCGCATCGAGAACGCAACAGGCGCACTCATCGATGTGCGCACCTTCAATCTCGCCATGTCGGCAAGCAACTTCGCAGCCGATACGGGCGCAGACGCTTCCATCACCAATGCCGGCACGTTCCGCAAGAGCACGGCGGGCAATTACGGGGTGAGCGTGCCCTTCATCAACCTGGCCAGCGGAATGATCGACGTCGAGTCGGGCAGTTTCACCTTCACCGGGGGCGGGAGCTACCACGGTGCCGCTACCCTGGCCGCCAATACCAGGCTGACCTTCGGCGGTGGAATTCACAACGTCGGCGCGGGGGCGAGCTTCATCGGCCTCGGAACCCTCACCGTCGCCGCGGCATCCACGGTCCTCAATCTGACCGCCCCGACCGTCATCGATACGGGATTCACGATGACCGGCGGCACCGTCAACGGCGCGGATCTGGCGTTGAGAGGTCCTTACAGCCTGACCATCTCGTCGTCGCTGGGTGTTCTCTCCGGAGCGAGCACCACGTCACTGCTGGGCAACGGGACTGTCAGTGGCGGCGCGAACAATCCCTTCGGTCTCGACGCCGGCCATGTGCTGCGCAACCAGGGCAGTATGGTGATCACCGGCGTGATCGACTTGAACCGACTCAGCGACAGCGGTTCTGGCCGCATCGATAACGCTGCCGGCGCTCTGATCGACGTGAGGACCTCCAATCAATCCATCCATGCCCGGGACTGGAGCACCACCAATCCGCTCGACAGCGGCGCCGATGCCCGTGTCAACAACGCCGGCACATTTCGCAAGAGCACCAGCGGCACCTACAGCATCCTGGTGCCCTTCTTCAACACCGGCACCGTCGAGGTGCTGGCCGGCGCCTTCAACATTCCGGCGTTTGCCAATGGCGGTGTCGTGAACGTCGCGGCCGGCACATCCTTGCAGGTGTCCACCGCTGGCTTCGTCAATCACGGGCTAATCCAGGGCAACGGCACCGTCGTCGCACCCGGTGCCGGCATCGTCAATGCTGGTGTCATCGGCCCCGGCAATTCACCCGGCCACCTCACGATCGCGGGTGACCTGAAGATGGCCAGCCAGGGCATCGTCAGTATCGAGCTGAACGGCGTCTCGGATTTCGACATGCTCACCATCACCGGCGACGCAATGCTGGCGGGCAAACTCGAGATCGTCCGACTGGCGGGCTATGCGCCTACCGTCGGCGACAGCTTCATCGTCATGACCTTCCTTGGGCGCGGCGGCACGACGTTCCGAGACATCACTTTTTCAGGCTTTGGCGACGGCGTCCTGTTCGGTGTCACCTATCGCGATCAGGATGTCTTGCTGGGGGTCACGGCGGTTCCGGAACCTGGCGTATGGGCAATGTTGCTGACCGGGCTGGGGTTGCTGGGGGCTGCCGCTAGACGCCGGTGAGGATTGAGGCCTGGTTTGCTGACGGTGGAGGGCCAGGAAGCAACCTCTGCCTGGCCGGAGCACCTACCGCGCGAGCGGTCAAATCCTCCAGGGCACAGCTGACACTGGTCAACGAGAGTCCGCGGTGACGACTCCTCCGACCCGGTCGCCCGACGAAATCCGGCGCAAGTCAACGCCGGACTGTGGTCAGAGCGACCGTTGCTCATCGACTCGTTCTGTTGCTTCCGACCCGGTAACCCGCTGCGGTCTGCCAGTTGAGCTCAGACGCTGCATCGCTCACCAATCGTCGGTCAGGTGGAACCTATGTCATCCACCACGGACGGCAGTGGATCGCGCGCCGGCATGCCGTTGTGCAGTCAGGCACAGCGCACCGGCCTGGCAGACGGGGCACCAAATGCCTCGTCCCAGAGTGGGACTGGCGCACAGGGCAGCGGCGCCGGTGCTGAGGAAGCGCCACGACGGCCCCAGCGGCATCCGCCGGTGGGCAACTGACGCTGCGCCAGCCTGCCGGGATGAAGGAATCGAGTGACACGTTGTCGTTGAGGGCCCAGGACGCGTTGTCATCAAATGCTGACAGCGCATGGCGCCTAAGTCCTACGTTGAGGAGGCTGGCGAAGCAACATACTGAGGACGGCGCCGGTGTGGATGACATGCCGCAGCCAGACACCTCAACCACCTAAAGGCCAACAACATGACTTCACGCTTCACTACGATTGCAGCCGCGTCTCTTCTCGTCTTCGGCGCAGCGGCCCACGCACAGCAGACGCCCGATGCGAGCAAACCCAATCCTTCTGCAGCTACCTCCACGGGCACATCCACGACACAGTCGGAGATGAACCGCGGGGTGCCGGCTGTGAATGTCGACGTCGGCCGCAAAGCATCAAACGGGGTCATCGGTGCTGATGTCGACCGCAACACCGACGCTCGCAACCTCACCGATGCCAACGACCCCAACGCCACACGCAGAATGCGTGTCGCGCGTGCGGACCGCAACTGAGCCGCGCCATCCGATTGCGCGCAACTGAGGCGCGGGCGCGCCTGCGCGTCAACCCGGCGCTTCAATCCGTCCAACGGGCAGTGGTCCGTTGTGACGGATCCGTCTTGTGGTCAGCAATACCGCGCATCGGTCTTTCGTGATCATCGCGGCTGCCTTCAGCCAACATGCCAGCCTGGACAAGCCGCGGTCACACGCGGCTATTCAGCTCAGCTTGGTGTCAAACTGATATTCGCTGGGACGACCTTGCTATAGCGGCGAGTGCCCATGGCGGTCTCCAGAAGTGGGACGATCAGTGCACTCGGCAGCGAAAACTATGCCCAGATCGCAATCGACCAGCGCCGACTGCATGGCGCATCAATCCTGGGCAAAGGCCATCCTCGTCCGACCACCTGCGCACAGTTGCACCCTGCACATAGGGGGTCGACAGGCGGCGCCGTGCACCTGATCGGGTTCACTGGCACTGCCCCAAGTGAGGCCCCGAACTCAAGATCGTCGCGATCGTTTGCAACAAACTACGGTGAGGAGACTCGGCTCCCCGGGCGGGGGTGACTGGCCGCGCTTGGCACGGGTCGAATCCTGCCGGGTCGGCCCCGAATGCGGCACCATCCTCTTCAAGCACATCGTAGAGTTGGTGTCTGAGCCCGAAAATCTCTACCCGGCAGGTCATCATGGCCATCCCTGCAAGATCCCGAAGCCGGTACCGGCTCGATGCGTTGCTGTGGAGCTAGTGGGACTGGTTGCCTCGGTTCAGGTGAGTCGCGTCAGCTCCTGCGGCAGGAAATGACATCGACATGGCGCCGAGCGCCGCAGCAGCCAACGGCATGCCGAACACCTGCTGCAAGGATTTCTGCTCCGGCAGCACGTAGATGACCGCGTTCTGGGTGGCGAAGGTCGGACGGATGTAAGCGTCGAAGAAGGCCGCGGGCACGTTGATGCAGCCGTAGGAAATCCGCTTGTCGGCGATCAAGGGCGATGCGAGGCGCTCCAGGCGGCGCTCTTTGGGCTGGGTCGTGACCACGCGGTGCATCGAGACCGCCGCGTCGTAGTCGACCCACACCACGTCCTTGCCCGCGGCGTTGAGTCCTTGTTCGCCGACGAAGCGGCCTGCGGGGGTAGTGCGCTCCTCGGGCCGCACGTCGGCAATCGGCCGCGTGCCGATCCCCGGCACCGTGTCGTCGCCCAGCGCCGCGCCGAGCAGCACCGCTGTTGACTCACGCAGGCTTGCCGAGGCGTCGAAGAGGTACAGGCGAGCTTGCTTCTTGTCGATCAGGATGAAGGGTCTGCCGTCGTTGTCGGCGGTAGCTGCGACCCAGCCGGCCAGTTGCCTGGCGTCTTCGGAAGCTTCGATGGCGCCGAAGTCAGCGTGATGGGCGGCCTTTTCGATGGGCGCTGCCACAAGCACGACCAACACGGGAGCACGCACGGGGCCGGGCACGGTACGGCCGACGAACGGACCCAGCGCCAGCAGCAGCCCGACGAGCGTGGCGCCCGCCAGCAGACTGAGCCTGCCAGCCTTGCCGACGCGTGCGCCCAACTTGCGCAAGGCAGGCACGGATGAGGCAAGAGACTGGGAAGTGGGTAAGTTCATTTTTGGCCGCAGCGGCAACGCCCAACACCGTTTGGTTTGTCGAATTGCCGCTGGGATGTGCTGACGATGAGGCATCTTGCGACGGCCTGCGCACCTGGTCTGTTGGCCAGCGCACTTAAGACCCTATTCGCTGAGGCACGGGCCGCCCTCCGACCTGCGAGTTCGTAGCCGGCACTGCAAAGGTATCTGACGGCAGGATCCCGGACTCGGGCAAGACATACACGACCCCGGGGCCGCGCCCAAGCAAGGGCTGCACGACGGCGTCGTAGAAGCGTTCCGGCACGACGACGCAACCTGCCGAGACGCGCTTGGCCTGCGTGTCGCTCGATGCCAGCCGCTTGGCGCGCTCTTGCCTGGACGGGCCAGGGCGCAACCGGTGGATGGCCAGTGCGCTGTCGTAGTCGATCCAGACGATCGCCTCGCCGGTGGTGTTACGGCCCGGCTCCGATACGAAGCGGCCCGCTGGCGTGGTCAGGTCCTCGCTGCGCAGACGTTGCTGTTGCGTGCGCTCGCCGACACCGGCAACACTGGCGTCGCCCAGCGTGCGGCCCATCAGGGCCGAGGACGAGCCGGCCAGTGTGCCATCGGGGCTGTAAAGCGTGATCATCGCCAAGCGCTTATCGACGATGGCGTACGGCAAACCTCGATGATCGCCGCTGTCATGCACCCAGCGAGACAGCCGGCGCGTGGCGTCCGGCGCGGCGGCGTTGCTCGTCGCACTCGCCGCCTGCGGTTGCTGCGATGCCTGGACCGAAGGCCAGATCGATGCCGCGGTTAGGCATACCGCCGCCCACTCCAAATTTGTACGCCACATGACACGCCCACCCGGTTGCCTTGCCTGCCTGCAAATGGCGGACGGCCATGGCCCGCTGCCGTCACGCTCAAGAGCGGCCCCAAGAGGGCCGAATGACAAAACGATCGTATCGGCGCGTTCTCGGGGGCGTGCCCCGATGAACGGGGCGAACAGGTGGCAATTCACGCCAGTAACACCAATCCGCCAGCCCAGATGGGCGCCGGCGGGGTGTCGGCTCGGCTTAACCGGGCGGGCTGGCGGCCGGGCGCGACGGGCGACTGCATCGGCCTCGGTGATCGTCCAGGCGGCTGTCGGGCTTTGGGTCGGGCCCGCGTTGACCTTGAAATGGGGCTCAGCCTAGGCGACTCTCCCCGGCGCGGGTCAGTCCGTCCCGAAGCTCGACAGCCTCCCAGGGCAAAGCGTTGGTGCCGGCACGAACAATGCAAACACGCTTCCCCGCGGGGTATGGGCCCGTTTTGGGGCGTAGCGAGCGTCTTGGATGGCCTGCAATCGTTGCCTGCGGGCCCGCAGCGTGGCCTCAGCGAACGATGACGCCGTCGGTGAAGCGGCGCAGCACCGCACGCAGCAGCCGAAGGTCCAGCGGCTTCACCAGGAAGCCGTCCATCCCCACGGCGCGGCAGGCGGCCTCGTAGTCGCCGTTGGCGGTGGCTGCGATCACCGGGAACAAGGGCAGTTCACCGGCGCGTTGCAGTTCGCGCAAGCGGGCCGTGGCGTCGATGCCGCCCAGTACCGGCATGTCCACGTCCATCAGCACACAGGCCGGCGGGCGGCGACGGCAGCTATCGATGGCGTCCAGCCCATCATGTGCGCTGTCGGCCGCATAGCCGAGAATTTCCACCAGGCCGCGACCGACCAGACGGTTGACGGCGCTGTCATCCACCACCAGCACGCGTGGCCGGTTGTCTAAATCCAGATCGGTCGGACGCGTCAGCCCGGATTGCAGCGTGTCCTGCGCCCAGCCACCTGCAGCTGCAGGCTCGCCGGCGCCGGCGGGGTCCCGCAGATATCGCATGCACAGGCCAGCCAAGTCCAACGGGCTGAAGGGCGAGGTGCACAGTTCGTAGCCCGGCAGGTTGTCCGGTGCGCCAAGCCAGGGGTGGCCGCTGTTGACCGCCATCAGGCAGCGGGTGGTAGCCGGCATGGCGCGCGCCAGCGGCAGCACGTCGGCCAACGCCAGGCCATCTTCACCGAACACGACCAGCAGGTCCGGTGCGCCGGGTGACTGCGCGTGGGCATCGGCGAGCGCAGCCGTCGCCTGCGCGCAGCTGTCCATCGGTGTGACGGCCCAGCCCAGCCGCCGCAGCCGCAAGGTCTCGGCGGCCATCGGCAGCACATGGCGGGCCACCAGCCAGGCATGGGCATGGCGCACCATCGGCAGTCCCACGGCCTCGTTGCGGGTGGCCCGCGGGTAACGCAAGGTGGCGCGCAGCAACAGGCCCTCCTTAGCATCGAGCCAGCAGCTCAGCTGCGCGCCGGTGCGCGCGCAGCGGCCCTCGCGCAACGGCGACGGTGTGGCACCTGCGCCTTCGTATGCCAGGTCGTGGCGCAGACCCAGGCCGTCGAGCCAGATGGCCATGCGCCCGCTGTCGACGAAAGGCCCGGTGGCTGCGGCGTCCACCGTCAGCGTGGCCGTGCCGGACGGCCGCAGATCGGCCCGTGTGCGCAGCAGGATCGACCCGCCGCGCACGACATCCAACAAGCTCAGCCACATCGGATCAAACGCGCGGTGCAGTTGCACCGCATCCTCCAGCACCAGCACGCTGTCTCCGACATGGTCGTAGCTCAAGTCCAGGCCGCGGGCAGCCGCCAGCGGGGCGACCTTGCGCGCCGCCCGCGTCAACACCTCGGCCACGTCGACGAGGACCTTGGCACTGGGTTCGACGAGTTGCCCGTTGCGTGCCAGCCGCTGCAGGCTGTCCAGCAACTCCTCGGTGTCCAGCGGCTTGGCCAGGACGCGGTCGAACACCTGGTCCATCGCCGCCAGGTCTTCAACCTCCTCGGCGCAGCCAGTCACAGCAATCAGATAGGGCGCGTTGCCGGGATACTGCGCACGGATGCGCCGCGCCACTTCCAGCCCGCCCATCACCGGCATGCGCAGATCCAACAGCACGGCATCCGGGCGGCGGGCGCAGGCCTGGCGCAGGCAGTCGCCGCCGTCGTAGGCCACGTCGGCCGCCCAGCCGGGCGACAGGCCCAGCAGTTCTGCGGTGCTGTCTGCTGTCGCGTGATTGTCGTCGGCAACCAGCACATGCAGGGGCCGTGGTTGGGCAGGATGGCTTGGGGTCGCGGACATGGCTCGTGCAGCCCGGCAAATGAGATGCCTGATATTCTGCGCCGACGCAGACGGTGAACCTAAGCGGCAGTCAGAGATCCGTGATCCGCAACAACCCGCGCAGGCACAGCAACGGGCCCGGTGCATGGCAACGCCATGGATGTGCCCGGACCTGAAGCCGCTATCAAGCCCGATGACGCGACAGTCTGTGGACAAGACGTCTCTCGGCAGGCAAAGTGCTGCCCATTTGCTGGACCACTCGGCGCGCCATGAACAAGAAGACCAATCCGCTCACGACACCCGGTCTCGCCAAATCTCTCACCGGCATCACCGGCCTCGATGAAATCACCAGTGGCGGGCTGCCCACCGGGCGGCCGACGCTCGTCTGTGGCAGCGCGGGGTGCGGCAAGACGATGCTTGCCACGGAATTCCTCGTCCGCGGCGCGACCCAGTACGGCGAGCCGGGCGTGTTCATGATGTTCGAGGAAAGTGCGGCCGACCTGACCGCCAATGTGCGCTCACTCGGCTTCGATCTCGATCGGCTCGTGAAGCAGAAGAAGATTGCGCTGGATCATGTGCGCATCGAGCGTAGCGAGATCGAGGAGACGGGCGAATACGACCTGGAAGGGCTCTTCATCCGGCTTGGGTACGCTATCGATTCGATCGGGGCAAAACGCGTGGTGCTCGATACCGTGGAGGCGCTTTTCGCCGGACTGCCGAATCACGCCATCCTGCGCGCGGAATTGCGCCGGCTCTTCGGCTGGCTGAAAGATCGGGGCATGACGGCGATCATCACCGGTGAAAGGGGCGAGGGCAACGCCATCACGCGCTATGGGCTGGAGGAGTACGTGGCCGACTGCGTCATCACGCTCGACCATCGCGTCCATGAGCAGATCTCCACCCGCCGGCTGCGCGTGCTGAAGTACCGCGGCTCGGCGCACGGCACGAACGAGTACCCCTTTCTCATCGGCGAACGCGGGTTCTCGGTGCTTCCCATCACCTCGCTGCGGCTCGATCACGCGGCGCCCACCGAGCGCCTTTCCACCGGCATCCCGCGGCTGGATGAGATGCTGGGCGGCCGCGGCGTCTTCCGCGGCAGCAGTGTGCTTGTATCCGGTTCGCCGGGCACCGGCAAGAGCAGCCTCGGCGCGGCCTTCGCGGAAGCGGCGTGCCGCCGCGGTGAGCGGGTGGTGTTGTTCGCCTACGAGGAATCGAGCGCGCAGGTCGTGAGAAACATGCGCTCCATCGGTCTGGACCTCGCGCCTTGGATGAAAAAAAGCCTGCTGCAGATTCACGCCTCGCGGCCGACGCTGCAGGGGCTGGAGCAGCATCTCCTGACGATTCATGACACGGTGAAGGCGTTCCGTCCAGCGGTTGTCATCATCGATCCGATCAGCAACCTCACACTTGAACGCAGCGAAGCGGAGGTGAAGCCGACACTGATGCGGCTGATCGACTTCTTCAAGCAGCAGCAGATCACCACTCTGTTCACCAGCCTCACCGTGGGCGGCATCGGCGCAAGCACGCCCGAGGATTCGCAGGTCGGCGTGTCGTCGCTGATGGACACCTGGCTGCTGCTGCGCAATGTGGAATCGAATGGCGAGCGCAACCGCATGATCTTCGTGCTGAAATCGCGCGGCATGGCGCACTCCAACCAGATGCGCGAGTTCGTGCTCAGTGATGCGGGCATTGTTGGCGGTTGTGAGTTCACGCGCAAATTTGGTTGTGAGAGCGCGTTTTTGAGGCGGCTACAGCATGAGACCGAGTTTGCCGTCCTGGGTAGGTGACTGGCCACACGGCGCCGGCGGTCACGGCGGCAATCAGAACGGCACGTCGGCCTCGTCGATGTTGTCGACCGCGGTGCTCGCCGTGGTGCATCGCTGCTCTCGCAGGACCTGCTGGATCCGC
>JBBQZM010000054.1:0-19639 GCA_038207685.1 Burkholderiales bacterium | reverse complement strand
GACTTCATCCGCGCGCTGCTGCGCTACCTGCCCGGCCATCTGACACCCGAAGGTGTGCTGGTGCTCGAGATCGGCCATGAGCGGCCGTTCTTCGAACTGGCTTTCCCTCGGCTGGAAGCCGTCTGGCTGCCCACCAGCGCTGGCGACGACCAGGTGCTGCTGTTGAGCCGCAAAGCCCTGCTCGCTGGTTTGCCCCCTCCCCCGGCGTCCGCGCCTGTGAAACCCTCTCCATGATCCAGTTGAAAAACCTGACGCTGCGCCGCGGCGTCAAGGTGGTGTTGAAAGACGCGACCGTCACCCTGAACCCCGGCGAGAAGGTCGGCCTGGTCGGACGCAATGGCGCCGGCAAGTCCAGTCTGTTCTCGCTGGTCGCCGGCCGCTTGCAGGCTGATGCCGGTGACCTGGAGATGCCGCCCAAGTGGCGCATCGGCGAAGTGGCGCAGAACATGCCCGAGACCGACCAGGGCGCCACCGACTATGTGCTGGAGGGCGACCTGCCGCTGATGGAGGCCCGCGCGCAGCTGGACGCCGCCGAGGCCGCCAACGACGGCCACGCGATGGCAGAAGCCCACATGCACCTGGGCCAGGTCGGCGCCTTCGACGCCGCATCGCGGGCGCAAGCGCTGCTGCTGGGCCTGGGCTTCCGCGGTGAACAGGTGGATGCGCCGGTCAACAGCTTCTCGGGCGGCTGGCGCATGCGCCTGCAGTTGGCGCGCGCGCTGATGTGCCCGGCCGACCTGCTGCTGCTCGACGAGCCCACCAACCACCTGGACCTGGACGCCTTGGTCTGGCTGGAAGGCTGGCTCAAGCGCTACCAGGGGCTGATGATCGTGATCAGCCACGACCGCGAATTCCTCGACGCCATCACCACCGTCACCGTGCACCTGGACAACGCCGGGCTGCAGCGCTACGGCGCCAATTACAGCGGCTTCGAGGCGATGCGCGCCGAGCGCATGGAGCAGCAGACCGCAGCCTTCGGCAAGCAGCAGGAGAAGATCGCCCACCTGCAGAAGTTCATCGACCGCTTCAAGGCCAAGGCCAGCAAGGCCAAGCAGGCGCAAAGCCGGGTCAAGGCGCTGGATCGCATGGTCAAGCTGGGCCCGGTACTGATGGATGCCGAGTTTGAATTCGAATTCCGCCAGCCGCAGAACCTGCCCAACCCCATGCTGACGATGCGCGAGCTGAGTTGCGGCTACCCATCGCTGCAGCCCGGGGAGCCGCCGGTGACCATCGTGCGCCACATCACCCGCAGCGTGCTGGCCGGCCAGCGCATCGGCATCCTCGGTGCCAATGGCCAGGGCAAGTCGACCCTGGTCAAGACCATCGCCCATGCACTGTCGCCGTTGGGCGGCGAGTTCACCGAGGGCAAGGGTCTGACCGTCGGCTATTTCGCGCAGCAGGAACTGGACCTGCTCAACGAGGACGACACACCGATGCAGCGCATGGTGCGGCTGGCCCGCGACAGCGGCGCCAGCGGCGCCGAATCGCGTGAGCAGGAGTTGCGCAACTTCCTGGGCCAGTTCCGCTTTATCGGCGACATGGTGCACCAGACCGTGGGCACACTCTCAGGCGGCGAACGCGCCCGCCTGGTGATGGCCACCATCGTCTGGCAAAAGCCCAACCTGCTGCTGCTCGACGAGCCGACCAACCACCTCGACCTCAATACCCGCGAGGCGCTGAGCGTCGCGCTCAACGAGTTTGAAGGCTCGGTGATGTTGGTCAGCCACGACCGCTCGCTGTTGCGTGAGGTCTGCGACGAATTCTGGCTGGTCACCTCGGGCGGCGTGCTGCCCTTCGACGGTGACCTCGACGACTACCAGAAGTGGCTGCTCGAGGTGTCGCGCGCCAACGCGCGTGGCCTGCCGCCACCGCCAGTGCCCGGCACCCCGGCCACAGCGCCGGCGCCGGCCCCGGTGGCTTCACCCAAGGCGGTGGCCCGCAGCACCGCGCCGCAAGCCACCGCGCCCGGCGCTTTTCGCCGCGACGACCGCAAGCAATCGGGCCAGGCACGCAACCAGATCGCCAACCGCACCCGGCCGCTGCGCGCCGAGGTGCAGCAGATCGACGCCCGGCTCGAAAAGCTGGGCGCCGAGCGCGTGGCGCTGGAGGCAACGCTGGCAGCTGGCAAGTTGTCCGGTGCCGACATCGCCGAAAACGGCCGGCGCCTGAACCACATTGGCGCCGAGGTGGCGATGCTGGAAGAGCGCTGGCTGGCGCTGCAGTCCGAGATCGAGGCCATCAGCGGCGAAGCGGCGGTGTGAGCGCTGCGCCGGCCGGCCGACAACTCAGCGAGCAAGTCGCGGATGGCCTACACGGCTTTCGCAAGATGCGAAAGAAGATTTCGCCGGATTTGCCACCATCTTGGTAACGTTGCCAGTGCCAAATCGAACGCTCCGGCCGCCGTTCATATCGACCGTTACCTGAACACGTTGTCGAGTTCAGTCGAGCGATTTCTTCTGCCGCTGTAGGTCGCTTCTTGTGCGTGCCGTAGTTTTCCATCACGACATGGATGTCCAACTCGTCCGGGACGTTCGCTTCGCTGGTGCGCAGGAACTTCAGGAATTCTGAGCTTCCGAGCCTGCGAAGCAGGCACCTTCTGGATCTGAAAAATCACGGGGCTCGTCGCCAGCCGGAGCAACGAGCACCACCGCGTGACGCCAAGACATGGCGTCAAACGCAAGGTCCGAATGCAGCCCCTGCGCCTTCCGCCGCCTCGGGTGAATGACTATCTTCCCGACACGCGCTCGAACCATTTTGTGCGAGCTAAGCAAAAGGAAGATTCATGGACATCAACACGCTCGACGCATCGATGAGGGGTATCCATTCGGTCTGGGGACCGCTGAGCACCGAAGTGGTCGCTGGTTGTCGCAGGCACTTGGAAGATCTGGTCAAGGCGCCCGCCACAGAGGCGTGGTTGGCGACCCTGCACCAGGAAGGCCCGGCCAATGCGGAGCTCCACCGGGACCCGTCCCATGGCTATGTGCTCCTGGCACACACAGAACAAGCAGGGCTGTACAGACCGCCCCATGACCACGGCCGGGGCTGGGTCATCTATGCCATTCAGCAGGGTGAAATCGAGATGGGAACCTATGCCCGCATCGCAGCGCCGGATGGGCGCATTCGGCTGGTGAAAAGGAATTCAACCTTGGTCCGACCTGGGCAGGTTCAGGTTTATCTGCCGGGCGACATCCATGACACGCGCTGCGTGACCGGGCCTGCGCTGCTGTTCCGCTTCACGGAAAGAGACTTGAAGAAAGAGGACAAGGATGAGCACCGAGTGACCCGGTACGTCGAGCGAGACGGCGCGTGGACCGTGGGTTCGCCATGACCCGTCTCATCAGCCAGGTTCTGGGCCGGCTGTGGTTGCCGACGTTCATGGCGCGTTCCGATAAACGGCAAGAAGCTTCGACTTGCGCTCGGGCCGAAGATCTAAAACGCGCGCAGCCGCCATGGCAAACGGGGGCTGCACACGCCGAGCTGCGCGAGCCACAGCGCAGGGTTGCGATTGTCGCCGTGCTGGCGGCCATGGTGCTCGCGGTGCTCGACGCGGCGATCGCCAACGTGGCGCTGCCAACCATCGCCCAGTCACTGCAGGTGACAGCAGGCATGTCAGTGTGGATCATCACCGCTTATCAGACAGCCCTTGTGATGGGCCTGCTGCCCTGCGCAGCGCTCGGCGAAAGCTTGGGCGATCGCCGGGTATTCACCATCGGCATTGCGCTGTTCACGGTCGCGTCCGTATTGTGCGCACTCTCACCGTCGCTGCCGTGGCTCGTCGCAGCACGACTTCTTCAGGGGCTAGGTGCGGCGGCGGTCATGGCACTCGGCATCGCGCTGCTGCGCCTTGTGGTTCCTCAGCGCCAGCTCGGCGCTGCCCTCGCCTGGAATGCCCTGGCCGTTGCCCTCACTTCGGCAGCAGGTCCGACAATCGGCGCGGTGATCCTGTCAGGCGCGAGCTGGCACTGGCTGTTTGCGGTCAACCTGCCTCTCGGTGTAATGGTGCTCTTCGCGGCGCGTGCGTTGCCGGCGCACCCAGGCTCGGCGCGCAGGCTCGACGGATTCAGCGTGGCGCTGAATGTCGGCGCCCTGGCGTCGCTGGTGATCGGCGCCGAAGTACTGGTGAGCGCGCCGGCACTCGCTGCTGTCTTGCTCGCTGCGGCGGCCCTCGGCCTGGTCGTGCTGGTTCGCCGCGAGATGCGTAGCGAGGCGCCATTGATCCCGCTCGATCTGCTGCGCACGACGTCATTCAGCACTTCGGTCATCGCCTCGATCTGTTGCTTTGCTGGCATTACCTTGGGCTTGGTGGCGCTGCCGTTCTATCTGCAGCACAGCCTCGGTCAGGACACGTTGACGACCGGGCTTTACATGACCCCTTGGCCGTTGACCGTGGCCATCGTGGCCCCCCTGGCGGGCCGCCTCGCCGAGCGTGTCGCAACCGCCTGGCTTTGTGCCGCTGGCGGCGTCATTCTTGCCGTCGGGCTCGCCGCCGCCTCGCTGTGGCCGCTGCAAGGCGACCCGTTGCCGCTGGTGCCGCTCACCGTGTTGTGTGGCCTGGGATTCGGGCTCTTTCAGGTGCCGAACAACCGCAACATGTTTCTCTCGACACCGCGCGAACGCAGTGGCGCAGCAGGGGGCATGCAGGCCAGCGCCAGGTTGGCGGGCCAGACCGCAGGGGGCGTGATCATGAGCCTGCTCTTCACGGTGGCGCCCGCCGAAGTGGCACCGCGAATCGGGCTTGCACTGGGCGCGCTGTTGACCTTGTCCGCAGGGCTCGTGAGCATGCTGCGAGTCAAGGTGACGGCCGACCGCTGACAGGTCGACCCCCTACATCACACCCTGAATCCCTTTCGCCATGACACGCACCGTCTTGCCTCCTCAGCCCGCCAGGCCCGATCCCAGCTCACGGTGGCACCGGGTCCTGCGCCACCCTCTGGCGCGCATGCTGGCTGCATCGTTGGTGATGTTTCTGGCGCTGGCGCTGAGCTTCGCTTTGACGGAAGCGTTGCTGCCCAAGGACATGCGCATCGCCTGGCCCAACCTGGCGGCCGCGGCGGCCTGTGCGCTGGGCTACTGGGCTTACGTGAAACGGGTCGAGCGGCGAGATGTCACCGAATTGGGGGCCTCCGGGGCGCTAAGCGAGTGGATGCGCGGCGCGGCGCTGGGCGTGCTGCTGGGCTTGTTGACGTTGGCGCCGCTGTGGGGCATCGGTGTCTACCGCTTCGAGGGCCTCGGCGCCAGCTTTCCGCTCCTCAAGCAGATTCCGGAGATGCTGCTGGTATCGGTGATGGAAGAACTCCTGATGCGCGGCGTGGTGTTCCGGATCGCCCAGCAGGCTTGGGGAACGCGGCGGGCACTTGCGCTCACGACCTTGCTGTTCGTCGTTGCCCACCTGCCCGGCGACATCAGCTGGATAGGCATGCTGGTCACGGCCGCGGCCTCGTTGGCCTTCACCGCCGCTTATCAAGTCAGCGAGCGCCTTTGGCTGCCCATGGGCATGCACTTCGCTTGGAACTACCTGTTCTCGGCCGTATTTTCAGTGCCGGTGTCGGGCCATGAGGCCGAAGCCTGGCTACACGGCTCGATGAGCGGCCCCGGGTGGCTCAGTGGCGGGGCGTACGGCGTAGAAGCGTCAGTCATGGCGCTGTTGGTGTGGTCCGTGGCCGCCGCGCTGTTGCTGCGCCGTGCGCACGCCCGAGGCAAGTTCACGCCGCGCCTTCAGCGCACCGACTGATCCTGTGCGATCCCCGACAACTCGAGTGCGCCGTCTGAATCCGACGTCGCTCGACAGACTTCTCGAACACATCCGCGAAGCCAGCGGTGCGCGGTGTCGCCATCCAGCCGCGGATGCCAGAGCAGTGCAACCGTGAACTGCGCAATGGCCAGCGGAACAGTGAAGCTGTGCATGCCGGCGTAGAGATTGCCGGTATGCCGCTCGTGAACGGTTGCGACCAGGTCGGTGGCGCGAGCCAATGCCAGTGCCGCCGAGAAACCACCGACGGTGACTGCGATCCGCCGTTCTAGCCCCAAGCCTGCCAGGGCGCTGTCGACGGGCCCTTTGTCGCCGCCTCGACGCGAGACGTGGACGTGCGCTGCCTCGGCAAAGCGCAAGGGCGTCACATCGCCTTCGCTCAGCGGGTGCCCCGCTCGAACGACAGCCACGTAGCGGTCGCGAAACAAGGCCTGCGTGCGCACTTCCGGGCCGATGGCCTTGTCGACCACGCCTGTTTCCAGATCGACAATCCCGTCCCTCAGCGGCCCGCTGTCCTTGTCGAGCTTGTGCAGGAAGTGCAAGCGTGCGCCGGGCGCCTCTGCGGCCACACGCGCCAGCAGGCGGGCGCCGAAGTTCTCCACGAAGCCCTCGCTGGCCCGCAAGGTAAAGGTTCGGTCGAGTTGTCCGAGGTTGAGCGTGTTGGCGGGCCGCAAGGCCGCTTCGGCGTCGTGAACGAGTTGAGTGATGGCATCACGAAGCACGAGCGCCCGGGGCGAGGCCACCATGCCGCGACCCGCCCTCACCAGCAGCGGATCGCCGGTCGCCTCACGCAATCGCGCCAATGCACGGCTCATCGCCGACGGGCTCAGCTGCAAGCGCCGTGCGGCGCGCGCGACGTTGCCTTCGGCCAGCAACACGTCGAGGGTGAACAGCAAGTTGAGGTCAGGTCTGGCCAAAGCGTCGCTCCAAGCGTGGCAGTCCTGACATGGCGCCCCATGCACGAACCAAGTGCAGATCATGCGCCTTCCGCCAGGCCGACTGGCTCACTAAGCTCGTGCAACTGAAATGGGTTTCCCCCTACGGCCTGCGAAGACCTCGCCTCAGGACTGCTGTTAAACGCCCTGAACGGGATCCACTGAAGGCGGTTTTCACGGCAACGGAAGAGGTTATGACCTGAATCTCCTACCCAAACGACTGATGGAAGCTTTTGTGTTCCGTCGGTTCACACCCTGTCAGCGGCGTTCCGCACCGCGGCGCGCCGTCCTGTCACCAGGCGCTGGCAGCGGCGCCGGGCGGGCAGCACATTAGCAGCACGCCTTCCTCAACCTGACGCCGGAGCATCCGCATGATCGTCAACATCCTCTCGCACACCCCCGTCTGGGTATGGGGTCTGCTCGCCGCCTTGATGGCGCTGGGTTTTTCTCAAACCCGCCAGCGCCAGTTGGCACCCTGGCGCCTGCTGGTGCTGCCACTGGTGCTGCTCGGACTGGGCCTGTGGTCGATGGCGCCTGGCTTCATCGCGCTGCCGCTGACCGCACCCGTCTGGCTGGCGGCGCTGGGCGCGGGCGCTGCGCTGCTGGCCGGCCGGCCGGCGCGGGCCGGCGCAGTGTGGCTGCCCGCCGAACAACGCCTTCAATTGCCCGGCAGCTGGATGCCCATGCTGCTCATCCTGGGCGTCTTTTTGCTGCGCTACGCCGCCAACGTGGGCATGGCGATCAACCCCGGCTGGCGCAGTGCGCCTGAGGTGCTGCTGCCGCTGGCGCTGCTGTACGGCGGTTTCAGCGGCTTGTTCATGGGCCGCTCGCTGTCGCTGCTGAAGTTGACCCGTGCTTCTGCTGTGGTCCTCTCAGGTCCGTCGTGGCAGTGGTTCCGGTCTCCCTCGCCCTCGCCCTCGCCATCACCGTCGCCGTCGCCATCGCCATGGCCATCGCGCCGGTAGGCCAGACCTTCTCGCGGCAAGCCACGCTCACTTTGACACCACAAGGATCACCCCATGCACCCCCGGCTCAACTTCCGTCCTTCGTGCCCCGCAGCCACGACCGGCCTTGAACGGCAGATCACCCGGACGGAGACGGCGCCACGCATCATGACCCCGGGCTTCGTTGCTCGCCTCGCCTGTTCGGCGTTGCTCTGGATTTCAAGCTGTCTGCTGTCGCCGGTGCTGGCGGCAGCGCCGCTTGCCGCTGGCTTCGAGCGCTTGCAGGCCGCTGATGGCGCAGACAAACCGCTGGAGGTGTCGCTCTGGTATCCCACTGAGGCAGTGGCCCAGGAGGTCGATCTCGGGCCCTTCAGGCTCAACATCGCCCAGGGCGGCGCTGTCGCAGGTCAGGGCTTGCCGCTGATCGTGATCTCGCATGGCAACGGCGGCTCTTCGCTGGGGCACCACGACACGGCGATTGCTTTGGCCGAGGCGGGCTTTGTCGTCGCTGCGGTCACGCACACGGGCGACAACCATGCCGACCAGAGCAGAGAGGCGTCGATGATGGAGCGCCCGCGCCATATCAGCCGCGTGATTGACCACCTGCTGACGAAGTGGTCAGGCCGCCACCACATCGATGCCGCACGCATTGGCGTGTTCGGCTTTTCGTCGGGAGGCTTTACAGCATTGACTGTGGTGGGTGGTGCCGCTGATTTGGGGCGTATCGCGCCGTATTGTCAGCAACACACCGGTGACTACGCATGCCAGTTGATTGCCCGGCGGCCCGCTGGAACGGCGGCCGTGGACACAGCAGTGGTGCAGGGACGTGACCCACGTGTGCGCGCCGCTGCGGTAGCGGCGCCGGCGCTCGGCTTCACCTTCACCCAGGAGTCGCTCGCGGCGGTCTCGGTACCGATCCAACTCTGGCGCGCTGAAGCGGACGCGGTGCTGCCGCATCCCTGGTATGTCGAACCGGTGCGTTCGGCGCTGCCCAAACCGCTGGACTACCACGAGGTACCCAAGGCGGGCCACTTCGACTTCCTGGCGCCCTGCACGCCGCGCTTTGCCGCGATGGCGCCGCCTTTGTGCAGCAGTCAGCCCGACTTCGACAGGGTGGCTTTTCACCGCGAGTTCAACGCGGCGGTGTTGGGCTTCTTCCATGCAGCGCTGAAGCCCTGAGCCCTTAGGCGAGCCGCCGGACCGGCGACGCGTGGAAGCCGTAGCCCGCGCGCTTGCGTTGACACCACTCTCCGCCTGAACAGACCGGGCCGCTGCAGCCCCGCATGGGACCCAGCACTGCTCTTGCGGGCAACGATCTGCCGTAGCCCGTCCCTTGCGTTCGTGTCTTGTTATGGGGCCAACCACACAGCTTTCACCCAAAAAATCCTTCTCATGAAATCATCCAGTTTCGTCCTTGCCGCGCTCAGTACATTGACACTTGCTGCGCAGGCTGCTCCGAACGACGGCATCGTCGGCCTGTATGCTCGCATTGAAGTCGGCGGCAGCAACTTCGGCCTGTCAAGCGCACGGCCGGTGTCGACATCAGACGAGCACGGTCAGGCTGTCAAGGCCTTTGGCGGCTACCGCTTGAACGAGAACTTCGGCGTTGAAGCGGGCTACGCTGCGCTGGGCAAATTCAGCAAGAGCATCACCGTCGGCGGATCAAGCGTCACGCAAGACGGCAAGGCACGCAGCATCTTCGCTGCGGCGACCGGCCGACTGCCCTTGGACGACACGTTCGCGCTGCACGGGCGGCTGGGCCTCTCGGCCGGCAAGGTCAGCGGCACGAATCACCTGCCGGCCAGCGACAACCTGATGGGCGGCAAGACCTCGGTATTGTTCGGTCTCGGCGCGTAATACAGGCCCAAGCCAAACATCGCGCTAACGGTCAACTACGACAATTTCGGCAGGGTGTCGGACAAGGTCAAGGCCAGTGCCCTGGTCGTCGGCTTGCACTTCACGCTCTGAGCGCATGGCAACCTGCGAGCGAGCCGATTGGCTCATCCCCTCAGGGCTGATCGCATTGGCCTTCATTCCGGTCGTGGCGGGTGGGGTCCGCCTGACCCTGCTGGCGACCCTGCTGACTGACGGCGGGCCGCCCATGCCTGACAACGCACGCTTCTTCGCCGCACCGATTCCCGTGCTGCTGCACATCGTCAGTGCGACGATCTACAGCCTGCTCGGCGCATTTCAGTTCTCTGCGGGCTTTCGCCGTGGGTGGCCCGACTGGCACCGTGCCGCCGGCCGCATCCTGGTGGTCTCGGGCCTGTTCGTGGCTTTGTCGGGGCTCTGGATGACCCTGTTTTACAAGATTGTTCCGGCCGACGGCGCGCTGCTACACACCTTCAGGCTGTTCTTCGGCTCAGCCATGGCAATGTCGATCCTGTTGGGAACCCTGGCCATCAGGCGACGCGAGGTGGTTCGCCACCAGGACTGGATGTGCCGCGGCTATGCGATCGGCCTCGGCGCAGGGACTCAGGCCTTGACCCAGCTCCCGCTGCTGCTGCTCTTCGGGGCGCCGGACGAACTGACCCTGGCGCTGATGATGGGTGCGGCCTGGGTGGTGAACCTGGCGGTGGCTGAGTGGCTGATTCGTAGCGCGCGGGTGGCGAAGATGCGGGCTGTGGCCATGCGCGCCTTGCGCACATCGTCCTGAGCAAACCCGAGTCAGCGCGGCCATTGCGGCAACCCTTGGCAGCGCTGGCGCGAGCAGGGCCGAACGGCTGGTTCAGGGTGACGCAGCAGAGACCTTTGGCCGACACCGTTAGTTGCTGGCATCTGCGGTTTGCTGTCGATCGAGTAACGACGCCCCTCGGCCGAAGTCTGCTTGCTGGCAGGCCCGCCTACTTGCACTGCCGACATTGAACGGGCGATCATGAAGGACATCTTCGAGGCCGACCCGGAAGACCGCCAGACCTGCGGCTCACAAGCCCTGCAAGGCGCTCATACGAAGTAACGTGCCGTCCAGGCCGGGCCCCTGGCCAAGGCACTGGTCACGACAGTTTGACGTTGACCGCGGTGAGGCTGGCTTGACGCTGCTGGTGTTGGTGCTGGTGCTGGTACTGGGCATCCGACCGGAGCTAGGAGGCTATCGGGCGGCTACGGCCTTATCACCACCACGCGGCTTCCAGACACGCCGTGGCGCTTGACCACCAGGATCATTGCCGGCACCGCGCCTGCCTTCGGGATGATCTGTTCCACGGTGTACATCGAATCCAGCAGCTTCGGTGTCGCGCCGGCCGCTCCCGTGGCCTCCACCACGCGCATGCTTCCCCCAGGCCGTGACTGCGGCACGTAGGACTCCACCACCGCCACGTGCCCGGGATCAGTCTTGATGGCGTTGCCGGTCATCCAAAACAGCAGATCCCCCTGCATGATTCTGGCTGGTCATTCACCGCCTTGGCCGCGCTGTAGTACGACGCCGCGCCGCTGTTGCGCTGCGGAGGCCGCGCGCCTTTGATTGGCGATCAGGTAGTTGGTGACGAAACCCGAGCAGTCGATGCCCAGGTGCTCGTCGCAATAGGTCTGGATCGAGGCCTGCGTTGGGTTGCTGACCTTGCCGCTGCGCACCGCCCACTCCATGGCCAGTTCGTAGTCGTGCGGCGCTCCCTTGCCCATGGCCGCGGTGCGAATGGCCTGCTTGTTGGCCTGGAACCTAGCGTTGCCGGACGAACCACCGCTGGTCACGGCGCTGTAGTCGTTGCTCTCTTCTGTGCCCGAGTTCCAGTTCATCATGAAGTACTTACGCAACTGCACGGTATGGGTCAGAACCGTGGACATACGGCGGACGGCGTCGTCGAACGGCGCCGGGACGCTCAGGTTGCGGTACTGGTTCATGAAGTTGACGGGGGTCACCATAATGAGTTCTCCTTGACAGATGTGGTCTCAGCGCGTTGTCAGCCGCCTGCAGGCGCGGGGTTCAGTCAGGTAAGCCTTTGGCGCAGGGCTGGGCCGCGGCATCAGCCATCCAGGCCGCGTTGCCGCCACCGGCGGGGTTGGTGGCCGGCCGAAGCGCCACGATGCAGGCGCCATCGGCGTCCACTTTGGCCAGTGCATCGATCCGGCGCGTCACCAGCGCCGGGTCGTCGCTATCGGCCCGCTCGGCCACTTGCAGGACGAGCGCGCTCACCTGCCAACCAAGCGCTCGTTGCTCCAAGCGCCAGTGCAGCGGGCCCTCCAGGCTGTACATGTGCCTGGACACATGCTCCTGCAGTGACAGCGGCAGCACGCGCTGGTTGGGCAACACCAGATCGACCGACACCTTGCCGGCTTCGACGCTGCGAATCCGCACCGTTGTGCCGGCTGCGCCAGCGCACACGAGAAAAGGCAGTGAGTTCGGGTCTAGGGAGTCGATTTCGCGCCGGCAATCCGGCGTTGCGATTCAGGTGGTGACCCATTGTTCGCCAAGTGGCGTGGGCAAATCCCGGCTCGGTTTGCAGCCCACGACCCAGGCAATCTGCGCCAACAGGAGGATCGGTAGTACACGTCGCATGCCCGGATGATCCTGCCGCGCCGCGCGTGGATCAACCCCTACCCCGGCGGAAGGCGGCGAACTCGTGCTTGATGAACCACGGCAGCTCAGCGTCAGTGCTGGCTTCGGTATGCGCGATGAAGTTGGCCGCATGCTGCTGTAGCAACCGGTACAGGGTCGTCCGCACCGGCCGGGGGCCTTCCTTGCCGGCGGTGAACCCGTCATTCGGTTACATCAGAACGGTGAAACGGCGGAGGACTCTCGCCGACGTTGTTCCTCAGACGCAACGACTTCCGATAACCGCCGAAGGGCCTGGACCGGCGGCTCGACGCAGCCTCAACCGCGGCGCGGTCAACCTGAGTGCAGAGACTTCGCTGAAAGTCTGGCGGCATGTCTGGTGGCATGTCTGGCGGCATGTCCTGCGGCAATTCTGGCGCCTTGTGCCCGAACGGCACCGCCTCCACTCGGCGCCCCGCCACGACACGCGTTTCAGCCTGCGCCCCGCGTCAACGCTGCCGCCGACGGCAGCGCCGATACCTCAGCCCGCACCCAACACCAGCGCCACCCGGTAGGTGATGAAGGCCGCCAGGTAGGCCAGCGCAAACAGGTAGCCGGCCAGCAGCGCGGGCACACGCCAGCCGCCGGTCTCGCGTCGCACCGCGGCCAGCGTGGCCAGGCACTGCGGCGCAAATACAAACCAGGCCAGCAGCGCATAGGCGGTGGCTGCGCTCCAGCCGCGGGCGATCAGTGGCGCCAGCGCACCCGCCGCATCGCCGCTGCCACCCAGCGCATACACCGTGGCCAGCGATGACACCACCACCTCGCGCGCGGCCAGGCCGGGCACCAGCGCGATGCTGATCTGCCAGTTGAAGCCGATCGGCGCGAACAGGTGCGCCAGCCCGTGGCCCAACATGCCTGCCAGGCTGTACTCGACCGCCGCGCCGGTGGCGCCGGGCGGTGGCGACGGAAAGCTGGCCAGCAGCCACAGCGCCAGCGTCAGCACCAGAATCACGCCGCCGACCCGGCGCAAGAAGATCATCGCGCGCTGGCGCAGGCCGATGGCCACATGGCGCAGCGCTGGCCAGTGGTAGGCCGGCAATTCCATCATCAACAACCTCACCTCGCCGCGGCTGGTGAACTGCTTGAGCACCCAGGCCACGACAAAGGCACTGACGATGCCGCCCAGGTACAGGCCCAGCAGCACCACGCCTTGCAGGCCCACGCCGCCGGCCAGGGTGCGGCTGGGCACAAAAGCGCCGATCAGCAGCGTGTAGACCGGCAAGCGGGCCGAGCAAGTCATCAGCGGCGCGATCATCATGGTGACGATGCGGTCGCGCGGATCGCTGATGGTGCGCGTGGCCATGATGCCGGGGATGGCACAGGCAAAACTCGACAGCAAGGGAATGAACGAACGGCCCGACAAGCCCACGCCGCCCATCAGCCGGTCGAGCAGAAAGGCCGCGCGCGGCAGGTAGCCCGATTCTTCAAGTACCAGGATGAAGAAGAACAGGATCAGGATCTGCGGCAGGAAAACCAGCACGCCGCCCAGCCCGGCGATCAGGCCGTCGGCCAGCAGGCTGCCCAGCCAGGCCCCCGGGCCGCTGGCCGGCGCAGCCTGGCTCACCAGGCCGGCCAGCGCCGTGGTGGCCGCCTGCACCTGCGCCATCGGCCAGCGCGCCCAGCTAAAGACCGCCTGGAACGCCAGGAACAGCACACCCGCCAGCACCAGCGGGCCCAGCAGTGGGTGCAACACCAGGCGGTCGATGCGCTCGGTCAGGCTATCGGTCTGTGGCAGCGCCAGGCCCAGGCCGTCGAGCAGCAGGCGCAATCGTTCGTCGTCCTGTGAGGCGTCGGGCTGCTGCGGCGGCGGCGCCGGCCAGGCGCTGCGGTCGGCAATCAGCGCACGCAGCGCGGCATCACCGCCGGCCGACACGCCCACCGTGCGCAACACCGGCACGCCCAGCGCCGCCGACAAGGCCTCGGCATCCACCGGCTGGCCGCGCCGCTCGGCCAGATCGGCCATGTTCAGCGCCACCACCACCGGCAAGCCCTGGCGCAACACCGCCAGCACCAGCCGCAAATTGCGCCGCAGGTTGGTGGCATCGACCACACAGACCACCAGGTCGGGCCGCTTCTCGCCCATGGCGCGGCCGGCCAGCACTTCGGCGGTGACCCGTTCGTCGGGCGACCGCGGGTACAGGCTGTAGGCGCCGGGCAGGTCCAGCACACGCGGCGCGGTGCCGCTGGTCACACCCAGCAACCGGCCCTCCTTGCGCTCGACGGTGACGCCGGCGTAGTTGGCCACCTTCTGCCGGCTGCCGGTGAGCAGGTTGAACAGCGCGGTCTTGCCGCAGTTCGGGTTGCCGACCAGGGCCACCAGCGCGCCGGCCGGATGCAGGTGCACCACCGCGGATTTCACGGCGGCCATGGTCAGCCGATGGGCATCAATTGCACGCAGGCGGCCTCGGCGCGGCGCAACGCAAAACGCGAGCTGCCCACACGCACCACCAGCGGATCACCGCCCGGCCAGGCCTGGCCCAGCACTGTCACCCATTCACCTGGCACGAAACCGATGTCGGCCAGTTGTCGGGTCCGCTCCTCGGGCTGGCCGGCGGCGGCGGCGTCCACCCGCCAGACGCGGGCGCTTTGCTGAAGCGCCAGGCGGTCCAGCGCCATCACGCCCGCTGCCGGCGGGACGGGAGCGCTGTTTCGCGCGTTGTCCAGGCCGGTCGGCGGCTGCAAGGCTTGTTCCATGGTTGGAATTATGCCAAATGCGAATCGATCTTATTTGTTTTCGATCAAACCCGTGCGAGCATCTCGATCAGCGCTGGGCCGCCCCTGGCGGGCCTGGCGGGCCTGGCGTCGCTGGCGTCGCTGGCGTCGCTGGCGTCGCTGGCGTCCCTGGCGTCCCTGGCGTCCCTGGCGTCCCTGGCGTCCCTGGCGTCCCTGGCGTCCCTGGTGTCCCTGGCGTCCCCGGCGTCCCTGGCGTCGCTGGCGTCTCCGGCGTCCAGTCCTGCAAGCCGACCAGCGTCGAGGCTTCGGGATACAAACGCGCCAGGGTCGCTGCACAGGCGTCGGTCAGCAGCCGCTGGGCGGCAGCCTGCAAGTCGGCGCGGCGCCGCGACAGCCCGGCCGCGTCTTCGGCCAGCCAGCGCTGGCGGCCGTGCCAGAGTTCGTCGATGGCATCACGCCGCTCGGCCAGCACCGCGTCCAGCGCTTCGCGCCAAGCCGACGGCGGCGCGCTGGGCTGCCAGTTGCCCCGGCCGCGGCCATGGTGCGCCACCGCCAAGTAGGCCAGCAGCGCCGAGTGCAGCAAGGTGCCCAGCACCTTGTCGTCCCAGGCCAGCAGCGGCTGGCTCAAGCCCCGGATGCGGTTGACGCCGCGCGCCGCGCCGGCCGCGCCCAACGCGCCCAACACACCACCCGCCAGCAAGCCGCCGCCCAGCGTCAGGCCGCCGCTGGCCAGGTCAGCCTTCAGCCCGGCCAGCGCGCCGGCCACCGCGCCGCCCCACAGCGCAGCCTTGCCTTCGCTGACCGGCTCGCGGTGCGCAAAGTCCTGCGCCAGAAAGGCCAGCACTTCACCACCGGCCTGGCCTTGCAGACCATGCAGTTCGATCAGCGCCGTGGTGCTGCGTCGCAGTTCGGCATCCAGCCGCGCCGCCAGCGCTGTCATCGCCGGATTGGGTGCCTGCGACTCGTCGGCGCTGCCCAACACTGCGGCCAGCGACTTGATGGCCTGCAGCGGCGCCCGCCAGCCGGCGCTGGCCACCGGCTCGCTGTCCAGCGCGGCCTGCGTCAGCCGCTCGGCCAGCAGTGCCATCGCTGCTTGCCAGATGTGCTGCTGGCGCTGCTGCCAGGCCGCAGTCAGCCGCGCCATCGCCAGCTGCTGCTCGGCCCGCAAGGCCTGCGCCACGGCACGAAGCAACACGCTCTCTTGCACCCAGCAGCGGGCAAAAGCGTCCAGCGGCAGCACCGCCAGCACGCGGGCCAGGCCCGGCTGGGTCTGCAGCGCCACCAGGTGGTCCTGCCAGCGCCGCACCTGGCGCGCCTCTTCATCGGCGCTGCCGGGCGGGCCCAGCTGGTTGAGCAGTACGATCACCGGCTTGCCCAGCAGACCCAGCACCCGCAGCTCACTGCCCAGGTAGGCGGCGTCGTCGGGTGCCTCGGCGGCATTGACCATGTACAGCGCCACATCGGCCTGCTCCAGCACATGGCGGATCGCACGCTGGCTGGCCCAGAAAGCGCGGTCGCGCCAGCGGTCCCAGACCTCGGTCAGCAACCAGCCCAGCGGCTGGCCCTGCTGCGCCAGCCGCTTGGCCAGCCGCAGGCTGTCGCCAAAGCCCGGCGTATCCCACAACAGCAGGCGGTCGCCGATCTCGGTCTCCAGCAGCGCAAAAGGCTCGGCCGCCTCAGTGACATGGGCCTCGTCGCGCACCTCGCCGATGTCGCGGCCCAGCAGCGTGCGGGCCAGCGTGGTCTTGCCCACATTGGTGTGCGAGACCAGGCTGATCGACAGGTCGCGTGGATCGAGGCTCATGCGGCGGGCGCCGGCGGCGCGCTCAGGTCGATGAAACCGGGCACCACGCCCTGGCCGATCAGTAGCGCCTCCCAGGCGGCGCGGCGCTGTGCCAGCCGCTGCACACCGTCGGCGCCGATCAGCCGCTGGCGAAAGCCCGACTCGTCTACCGCCACCCGCAGCAGCGGTCGCGGCGCCGGCTGCGCCGCCAGCGCCTGGCTCAGTGCCGTCACCAGCGCGCCGTGGCTCTCGCGCTCGGGCGTGGCGATCATGGCAAACAACAGCACCAGCAGACCGGGCTGGCCGGACGGGTCGTCCAGCACGGCCGGCAGCCAGGCCGGCAGATCGTCCTCGGCGCCCAGCGGCAAGTTGTGCTGCAGCTGGCAACGCAGGCCCGGGCCCAGCCAGCGCTCAAGCGCCGGCGCCAGCGCCTGCTCACGCGGGGCGTCAAGCTGGTAGCTGTAGCTCAGCACCGTCGCCGCGCGGCTGACACCGCTGGCGCGGTGCAACAGCCGACGCAGCGACTCATCGTCGGGCAGCGGCAAATCGGCGGCCAGACGGCGCGCCCGCCACCAGGCCAGCCCAGCCAGCAGCGTGCGCGGCAGCACCACCGCCAATCCCAGCGTGATCGCCCAGCGGTGGATCCAGGGCGCGGCACTTTCACCACCGCCGTTCACCAGACGCAGCGCCGCCAGCCCCGCCTCATCGGGCAGCGGCAGGCCGGCCAGCGCCGAGGCCGGCGCCAGCACAGCGCTCAGCAACCAGCGCACCTGCAGCGGCTGCAGGAAGGTGCTGTCCCAACCGGCCTGGTAGTCAAAGACCAAGCCACGGCCGTACATCGCGGCCACCGCGCCCAGCGCCAGCGCCGCCGCGCCGGCATGCATCAGCGCGGTGCTGCGCGCAGCCTGCAGCGGCGCGCTCACCGCCAGCCAGTCGATGCCGTACTGCGCCAGGCTGACGCGTGCCGGCGGCGACACGCCCTGCAAGCGGCGCAGGCCACGGCCCGACCAACGGGTCCAGATGGCCCCCAGGCCGCCGGGCGTTACCGGGCGGCGGCGCAGCGCATGCACCATCAAGCCCAGGTAGACCGCCGCATTCCAGACCAGCAAACCCAGCATCGGCGGCGCCAGCAAGTTGATATGCCGATCGGCGCCCAGCGATTCGCCCAGCATGCCCAGCAGCAGCGCCGCCAGCAGCAGCACGCCAGGCAACAGCACACCGGGCGGGCGCTGCAAGCGGGTCAACACCGGCCGCAGGCCGCGGTCGCGACCGACCAGCCGGCCCAGCGCCAGCCGTGCGCGTCTGGCCAACCAGGCGCGGGGATCGGCGTTCTCGCCGAGCTGGCGGCGGGCTTCACGGTCAGCCCAGTCCGCATCTTCGACCGGCATGGCGCCGCCTTGCTCGAAGGCGCGCATCAGCAGCACGGCGCGGGTGTCGGATTCGGTCATGGGCCAGGGCAGGCAGCGGGCAGAGGGTCAGGTCGGTCGGCGCGAGTCGGCATGCCGCACCGCCGCATTGTGCCGGCAGCGCGCTGATAGTCCCGGCATCCAGGCTGCGGCGCAATCCGAACAACCATTTATATTGTGTGCAATTTAATAGCGTACTACAGTTATGCCCATGTCACGCCCTGCACCGCCCCAAGGCCCGGTCGACGCCGACCCGGCGTCGCAACGGCTGGCGCTTGACCGGCAGCTGTGTTTTGCGCTCTACAGCGCCTCACTGGCGATGACCAAGGCCTACAAGCCGCTGCTCGGGCCCTTGGGCCTGACCTATCCGCAGTACCTGGCGATGCTGGTGCTGTGGGAGGGTGACGGCCTGGCCGTGTCGGCGCTGGGCGAGCGCCTGGCGCTGGATTCAGGCACGCTGACACCGCTGCTCAAACGCCTGGAAGCGCTGGGCCTGGTGCAGCGCCTGCGTGATGCCACCGACGAGCGCCGCGTGCTGCTGCGCCTGACGGCGGCGGGCCTGGCGCTGAAGGCCCGCGCCCTCAGCGTGCCACAAGCCATCGCCAGTGCCACCGCTTGCGACTTGCAGCAACTGCTCGCGCTGACCGATCAGCTCAAGCAGTTGCGCCGACAACTGAACCAGATTTCCATCCCGGCCGCTTAGGCCTTTCCTCAAGCAGGCGCTGAAGCCGCTTCAACCCCCCACTGCAAAGGACTCACCATGGCTCTCGACAAAGTGCTGTACACCGCCACTGCCACCGCCACCGGCGGGCGCACCGGCACCGCGCAATCGTCCGACGGCGCGCTCAAGGTCGATCTGGCCACGCCCAAGGAACTGGGCGGCGCCGGCGGTGCCGGCACCAACCCCGAGCAGCTGTTTGCCGCCGGATATTCGGCCTGCTTCATCGGCGCGATGAAGGCCGTGGGCGCCGGCATGAAGATCAAGGTGCCCGACGACGTCAGCATCACCAGCCAGGTGGGCATCGGCCCGATCCCCGGCGGCTTTGGCATCCAGGTGGCGATGGCCATCACCCTGCCCGGCTTCGAGCGCGAAGCCGCCGAGGCGCTGGTGGCCGCCGCGCACAAGGTGTGCCCGTACTCCAACGCCACCCGCGGCAACATCGACGTCACCTTGACGGTGGTGTGAGCCGTTCGGCCCCCGTTTGACACCCCCTCGTTTCGGGTGGGTGTCACGGGGCCGTCACGGTGGGCCCCTAGTGTGCGGTGACTTTTGTCACTACTCCGGGGATCACCGACATGCGCTTTTCAATTCATGCCATCACGGCCGCCACCTTGTTGGCTGCCGGCACCGCCGCCATCGCCACGCCCAGCTTCGTCAACGGCCTGGCGCTGGATGGCGCCATGCTTGACCTGTCGGCCGGCAGCGATTTCGACCGCCGCGTCGGCTACTTTTCAGACATCTACTACGACCCGAACGCCAAAGCCTGGTGGGGCCTGTCAGACCGCGGCCCCGGCGGCGGCACGCTGCCCTACAGCACCCGGGCGCAACGCTTCACGCTGGATGTCGATCAAACCAGCGGCGCGATCAGCAATTTCAAGGTCGTCGAGACGGTGATCT
>JBBQZM010000053.1:0-19653 GCA_038207685.1 Burkholderiales bacterium | reverse complement strand
TCAGGCCTCGAGCGCGGCCATCACCCGGCTGGTGATCTCTTCAACCGTGCCGACGCCGGCCACGCGCGCATAACGCGGCGCCTGGGCGTCTCCGGTGGCGGCCCACTGGGCGTAGTAATCCACCAGCGGCCGGGTCTGGCTCTGGTAGACGTCCAGGCGCTTGCGCACCGTGGCCTCGCTGTCGTCGTCGCGCTGGATCAGATCCTCGCCGGTGGCGTCGTCCTTGCCGGCCAGCTTGGGCGGGTTGAACTTGAGGTGGTAAGTGCGGCCCGAGGCCGGGTGCACACGGCGGCCACTCATGCGCTCGATGATGGCGGCGTCGGGCACGTCGATCTCCAGCACCAGGTCGAGTTTGACGCCGGCGGCCTTCATCGCGTCAGCCTGCGGAATGGTGCGCGGGAAGCCGTCGAACAAAAAGCCCTTGGCGCAGTCGGGCTGGGTGATGCGTTCCTTGACCAGGCCGATGATGATGTCGTCACTGACCAGGCCACCGGCATCCATCACCTGCTTGGCCGCCAAGCCCATGGCGGTGCCCGCCTTCACCGCGGCGCGCAGCATGTCGCCGGTGGAGATCTGAGGGATGCCGAACTTCTGGCAGATCTGTTGGGCTTGTGTGCCCTTGCCGGCGCCAGGCGCGCCCAAAAGGATCAATCTCATCCGTGCCTCGTCATATGGTGTGGATCTGGGCTGCGCGCACCGTCAGGCCAGCCTGATCGGCGCTTCAAATTGCGATCAAGAATAGCATGCGTGTCCCTGCAGAAAACTGACGCCGCGGCCGGCTTGGCCGAGGTCAAGCTGGCCCGCAGATGCTCAAGCGGCGGCGAAGATCGCCCGTACCCGTGCCAGGTCTTCCGGCGTGTCCACGCCCGGGCCAGGGCGCTCGGCGCTGACGTGCACGGCGATGCGCTCGCCATGCCACAGTACGCGCAACTGCTCCAGCGATTCCAGTGTCTCGATCGGCGCCACCGGCAGTTTGGGGAAGCTGCGCAGAAAGCCCGCGCGGTAGGCATAGAGGCCCACATGGCGCAGCGGCGCTGGCGCGGTCGGCAAGGCGCTGATGCCCTGGGCAAAGCCGTCACGCCACCAGGCGATCGGCGCGCGCGAGAAGTACAGCGCCCGGCCGGCGGCATCGAGCACCACCTTGACCACGTTGGGGTTGCTGAACTCGGCCAGGTCATCGATCTCGTGGGCCACGGTGGCCATCACGCAGTCGGGGCGCTGGCGCAGCAGTGCGGCGCAAGCGTCGATCATCGCCGGCGCCATCAGCGGTTCGTCGCCCTGCACATTGACCACTGCCGCGTCGCCGTCCAGGCCCAGCAGTTCGCAGGCCTCGGCCAGTCGGTCGCTACCGCTGGGGTGGTCAGCGCGCGTCAGCACGGCCTCGACGCCATGGTCGTGGCAGGCCTGGACGATGGCGGCATCGTCGCCAGCCACCACCACCCGCGCTGCTGCGCTGCGTGCCGCGGCCTGGGCTACGCGTACCACCATCGGCAGGCCGGCGATGTCGGCCAGCGGCTTGTCCGGCAAGCGGCTGCTGGCCATGCGCGCCGGAATCAGCACGGTGAAGCTCATTGGACTGCCTTCCGCGCACGACGCGCCGGGCTTCGCGCTCGGGAGCGGCCCGACGCGCTCATGGTGCGTCGCGCAGCGGCAGCGGCGAGGGCGCCGGCGGCGGAAAGTCTTCCAGCACCCGGGCTTCGGCTTCCAGCATCACCGGAATGCCGTCGCGCAGCGGAAAGCCCAGCCGATCGGCCGGGCAGATCAGTTCGGTCGGCCGTGACTGTGCGTCGCGGGCCAGCTTCAGCGGGCCCTTGCAGAGCGGGCAGACCAGCAGGTCGATCAATCGATGGTCCAGGCTCATGGTGTGGTCTTGAATGGCGCGCACAGGGTGCGCAGGGCGTCGGCCAGGGCCGGCTCGGGTTGGAAGTCTAGCCGCGCCACCCAGACTTGGGTCCGGCCGGCGCGCTCGGGCCGCAGTTTGGCCGCATCCTTTTCGGTCAGCACCAGGTCGACGGTGTCGGCCGGCCAGGGCAGGGGGTCGAGCCGATGGTGGTCGGCCAGCGGCAGGCGGGTGATGTTCAGGCCCTGGGCTTCCAACATGTGAAAGAAGTGCTCGGGCCGGGCCAGCCCGGCGGCGGCCAGCAGGCGCCGGCCGCGCAGCGCGGCCCAGCCGCCGTCGGCCGGCGGCGGCCGACCAGCCCACCAGTCGGCCAAGGGGGTCACGCTGTGCAGGCGGCGCCGGCCGGTAAAGCCTGGCAGCGGCGTGCTGGGTGCAGCGGCGTTGTACAGCACGAGCTGTCGCGGGCCCAACCGCGCCGGCAGCGCCTCGCGCAGCGGGCCTGCCGGCAGCAGCAGGCTGTTGCCCGCGCCCCTCTCATCGAAGACCAGCAGCGCCAGGTCATGGTGCAGGCGATGGTGTTGCAGGCCGTCATCGGCGATCAGCAGATCAACTTCGGGATGGGCCTGGCACAGCGCCCGCGCCGCTGCCGTGCGGTCGGCGCCCACCACCACCGGTGCGCCGGTGCGCAGATGGATCAGCAGCGGCTCGTCGCCGACCTCAGCGGCCGGGCGGTCACGCCGTACCTGCTCGACACCATGGCCCTGGCGGCCCTGGCCGCGTGAGATCACGCCGGGCCTGAAACCCTGGGCGCGCAAGGCGTCCACCAGCCAGATCACCGTCGGCGTCTTGCCGGCGCCGCCGGCCACCAGGTTGCCCACCACCAGCAGCGGCACCGGCGCGCGCTGTACCTGCAGCAGGCCGCTGCGGTAGGCCCAGCGGTGCAGGCCGGCGAGCGCGCCGTACAGCCAGGACAGCGGCTGCAGCAGACGCGCGCCCGCCGAGGGCCGCGGCCCGGCCCATTGCTTGACGACCCAGGCCGTCAGGCCCGACTCGGCGCTGGCCATGCGGGGTGCAGGCGACGGCCGCGCACGCGCTCAGCGCGCCGCGCCGGGCGTCGGCAACTGGGTGGCGAAGGTCAGGCGGGGCAGGTTGGCGCGGCGTGCCGCATCCAGCACATTGACCACCGATTGGTGCGTCGCCAGCGCATCGGCCGAGACGATCACCACCGGCGTCTTGCCCGCGTGCTCGGCAGCGCGGCCCAGCGCGGCGGTGAGCAGTTCCAGGCTGCGGCCGTCCAGCGGCTGGCGGTTGATCGCATAACGGCCTTCGCCCGAGACGCTGACCAGGATCTCGCCCGGCCGCTCCACCAGCTTCTCGGCATCGGCGGTGGGCAGGTTGATCTGCAGCTCCGAGTAGCGGCTGTAGGTGGTGGACAGCATCAAAAAGATCAGGATCACCAGCAGCACGTCGATGAACGGGATCAGGTTGATCTCGGGCTCTTCGCTGCGGCGGCGGTGGAAGTTCATGGGCGCGAGGCGGCTGTCAACGCGCAACCGGTGCGGCACGCACCGCAAAGCGCATCAGGTGCGGCACCATGCGCTCGGCCGCCTGTTCCAGGCTCAGCAGGTGGCTATCGACCAGCCCGCGGAAGTAGCGGTAGAACATCAGTGCCGGGATCGCAATGATCAAGCCGAAGGCGGTGTTGTAAAGGGCGATCGAGATGCCGTGCGACATGGCCGCCGGGTTGCTGGCGCCGGTGGGCGCCTGCGAGCCGAAGATCTCGATCATGCCCACCACCGTGCCCAGCAAGCCCAGCAGCGGCGCCGCGGTGGCGATGGTGCCCAGGGTGTTGAGGTAGCGCTCGAGCTGCTGCGCGGCTAGGCGGCCGGCGTTTTCGAAGTTTTGCCGCAGCGCGGGCTCGCTGATGCGCGGCTCGACGATCACCGCGCGCAGCCCGCTGGCCATCACCTGGCCCAGCACCGAGTTCTCGCTGAGCTTGTTGACCACGTCCATCGCTGGCAGGCTGGAGCGGCTGATTGCCATCACCTCGTCGAGCAGGGTGGCCGGCACGATGCGCACGGTGCGCAGGCTCAGCAGGCGTTCGACGATCAGCGCCAATCCGACGATGGAGCAGATGATCAGCGGCCAGATCGGCCAACCCGCGGCTTGTATGATCGAAAGCAAGTCAAAGGCCTCTCGTGGTGGGACGGGGCGGTGTGGGAGAACCAGCCGGCGATTATGGCTTGCGCTTACCGGGGGGTCCGGGCCGGAAGCGGTGCCCAGGAATCCATCCACTGCTGCTGTGGATAAGCATGTGGGTAAGCCGTCTGGCGGCGTCGCAAAGCCACGGTTTCTCTGGCTTCGGCTTGGTTTGCCGCAGTTTTAAGCAGTTGTTTTCCATTTCATATCAATCACTTGGGCCGCGCCATCTGCTTCATGACCTGCCGTTCTGAGGCGCCAGTGGCGCCCCGTCGCACCCTGCATTTCACCGGCCTGGCCGGAACAGGCGGGCTAGCCGATGGCACTGTCTGAGCGGTCCAACGGGCAAACCGCCGCCAGGGCCTGGAGCGTGGCTGGGCTGTTGCTGGCGGTGGCCGACGCGCTGGCCGCACGGCTGGGCGCGGTGACGGTACGCGGCGAAATTTCGGGCTTTACCCGCGCCGCCAGCGGCCATTGCTACTTCAGCCTCAAGGACAGCGAAGGCCAGGCCGCGCTGCTGCGCTGCGCGATGTTCCGGCGTTCGGCCAGCCTGCTCGATTTCCGCCCGGCCGACGGCCAGCAGGTGGAGTTGCGCGGCCGGCTGGGGGTGTACGAGTCACGAGGCGAGCTGCAGTGCGTGGTCGAGTCGCTGCAGCGCTTGGGCGACGGTTCGCTCTACGAGTTGTTCCTGCGGCTGAAGGCCCGACTGACGGCTGACGGCCTGTTTGATGCCGAGCGCAAGCGTCCTCTGCCGGCCCATCCGCGGGTGCTGGGCGTGGTCACCTCACTGGGCGCCGCCGCGCTGCACGACGTGCTGACGGCGATCGCCCGGCGCGCGCCGCAGTTGCAGGTGGTGATCTACCCCAGCAGCGTGCAGGGCGCCGAAGCGCCGGCGCAACTGGCGCAGGCGATCAATCAGGCCAATGCGCGCAACGAGGTGGATCTGCTGATCGTCTGCCGCGGCGGCGGCTCGCTGGAGGACTTGTGGGCCTTCAACGACGAAGCGGTGGTGCGCGCCGTGGCGGCCAGCCGGCTGCCGGTGGTCTGTGGCGTCGGCCATGAAACCGATATCACGCTGGCCGAGCTGGCGGCCGACCTGCGCGCGCCCACGCCCACCGCCGCCGCCGAGCTGGCCACGCCGCTGCGCGCCGAGGCGCTGGCCCGGCTGCAGGCGCTGGCGTTGGCGCTGCACCTCGCCGTGGGCCGCCGGCTCGATCAGCAGGCGCAGCGGCTGGACCGGCTGACGCTGCAGATGGGCCGGCCGGCACGGCTGCTCGACCAGCAATCGGCTCGGTTGGACCGGCTGCAAGCGCGCCAGCGCCAGGCGGGTTCGTTGGTACTGGCCCAGCAGCAGCGCCGGCTCGACGACTTGACGCTGCGCCTGCACGCCGCCGGCCGCCAGCAGTGCCAGCGCCGGGGCGAGCAACTGACGCGGTTGGCGTTGCGGCTGGCGGCCAATGATCCCCACCAGGTGCTGTCGCGGGGTTATGCCTGGCTGGCCGATGGTCAGGGCCGGCCGGTGACACGCGCCGCCGGCCTGCAGCCGGGCAGCCTGCTGAGCGCGCAATGGGCCGACGGTCGCGCCGGGGTGCAGGTACTCGATATCAGCCTGGGACCGGCCGATGCGCCGATTGGGGCGGTGAACGCGCTGGCCGCAGGCTCGGGCGGCCAAGCGGGCGCGGCGCCTGCGCCCGCACCGGCCCGGCGCAGGCGACGGCCAAGCCCCTGAGCCTCGCCGCACCAGGGCGCGTGCCTACAATGATAGGTTCTCGTTTCTCGCAACCCAGGCGCACCGGTCACCCTCTGGCGCCGCTCACGCAAGGAAGTAACCCATGACCCATGTCCTGCCCGCCCTGCCTTACGCCAACAACGCCCTGGCGCCGCACATCTCGGTCGAGACCTTCGAGTTCCACTACGGCAAGCACCATCAGGCCTATGTCACCAACCTGAACAACCTGGTGGGCGGCACCGAGTTCGCCGATTTGTCGCTGGAAGACGTGGTCAAGAAGTCGTCGGGCCCGATCTTCAACAACGCCGCCCAGGTGTGGAACCACACCTTCTTCTGGAACAGCATGAAGCCGGCCGGCGGCGGCGAGCCCAGCGGCGCGCTGGCCACGGCAATCAACGCCAAGTGGGGCAGCTATGCCGCCTTCAAGGAAGCCTTCACCAAGAGCGCGGTGGGCAACTTCGGCTCAGGCTGGACCTGGCTGGTGAAGAAGGCCGACGGCTCGGTTGATCTGGTCAATACCAGCAATGCCGCCACGCCCTTGACCGGCGCCGACAAGCCGCTGCTGACGATCGACGTCTGGGAGCACGCCTATTACATCGACTACCGCAATGCGCGGCCCAAGTTTGTCGAGACCTACCTGAGTTCGCTGGTCAACTGGGATTTCGCGGCAGCCAACTTCGCCTGATCCTCGCCAGCGGTCAGCCTTGATCGGGCCGGACAGCTTCACGGCTGGCCGGCCCGAACTGCTTTTGGGTGGTCCTCGGTCAGGGCTTGAACGGCGGACCGGTGAGCTTGAAGCCGGGCTTGATGCCGCGCTTGCTGAACCAGCCCTGGTGCATCTCCAGCACATAGCGCACTGGCTTGTTCGAGCAGTGCGAGTTGTCGTCGAAGGGCTTCATGTCGGCCAGGTTGACGATGCTGCCGTCGTCGGCCACGAAAGCGATGGTCAGCGGCGTGGGTGTGTTGCGCATCCAGAAGCACTGCGGGCTGGGCGCATCGAAGACAAACAACATGCCCTCATGCTGGGCCAGATCGCGCCGGTACATCAGGCCCTTCTGGCGCTGATCGGGCGTGATCGCCAGTTCGGCGCGGATGTTGTGCATGCCGGCGTTGAGGGTGATGGCCTGCAGCCGTTGCGGCTGCTCGTCGGCCGCCAAGGCCCCGGTGGCGCTGGCCAGCCAGGCGAGGCCTATCATCCGCCACGCCAGCCCGGCCAAGCCTCGCCGAACACCGTGGCTGGCGGTCATCGGCCTTGCCGTCTTGATATAGATCATGTGCAACCTTCGGGAAACCCACTAGATTCGAGCGCTTGATCCGGACCGTCTATCGACAAGATCGCTCGCACCCCCTGATTTCACCATGCCGCCCCAACTTACCGCTGAACACCCGCTGGCCCGGCCCGCCGCCCACACGGCGGCCGCTGTGGCGGTGCTCGACGATCCGGTGGAGTTGCGGCGCTTTACCCGCTACAGCGCGTTGGCGGATGGCGCCGAGCAAGCCGACTCGTCGCTGCGCATAGGCGGCATGCACTGCGCCGCTTGCGCCGGGCTGATCGAGCAAGCGTTGGTCCGGGTTGAGGGTGTGCTGGCGGCTACCGTCAGTGCGTCGGGTGAGCGCGCCAGCGTGCGCTGGTTGCCGCAGCGTACCCGCATGACTGACATCGTGGCTGCCATTCACCGCGCGGGCTACGAGGCCACGCCGGACACCGCGCTGGAAGCCCGCGAAGCGCGCAAGCTAGAGCACCGCCAGGCGGTGTGGCGCTTTTTTGTGGCCTCCTTCTGCGCCATGCAAGTGATGATGATGGCCACGCCCAGCTACGTGGCGAGCGGCAATGAACTGGCGCCCGACCTGCGCCAGTTGCTGAACTGGGGCAGCTGGCTGCTGAGCCTGCCGGTGATGGTGTTCTCCGCGGGGCCATTCTTCAGCGGTGCCTGGCGCTGCTGGCGCGCGCGGCGCATCGGCATGGACGTGCCGGTGGCACTGGGCGTGCTGGTGACCTTCGTCGCCAGCACCGGCGCCACGTTTGATCCCAATGGTCTGTTCGGCCACGAGGTGTACTTCGACTCGCTGACCATGTTTGTCAGCTTTCTGCTCGGCGGGCGCTTGCTGGAGGTGCGGGCGCGCCACCGCGTGGCGCAGGTGCTGGAGGCCACGCTGGCCGGGTTGCCAGAAACGGCGCTGCGTCTGGACGACCAGGGCGAGGCTGAAGTGGTCAGCGTGTTGCGGCTGCAGCCTGGCGACCGTGTGCGCGTGCCGGTGGGCCAGGCCTTTGCCGCCGACGGCGTGTTGATCGAGGGCAGCACACAAGCCGACGAGGCGCTGCTCAGTGGCGAGAGCGCGCCGGTGGCCAAGCCGGCTGGCGCGGCGGTGGTGGCGGGCAGTGTGAACCTGGGTGCGCCGGTGCTGATGCGTGTCGAGCGGGCGGGCGCCGACACCCGGCTGGAAGGCATCGTCGCTCTGATGCGCGATGCGATGAGTCAACGTCCGGCCCTGGCGCGCGCTGCCGACCGCTGGGCCACGCCATTCCTGTGGGTGGTGCTGCTGTTGGCCGCTGGTGGCGCCGCGGCCTGGAGCGTGATCGATCCCGACCGTGCGGTATGGGTGGCGGTGTCGGTGCTCATCGTCACCTGCCCCTGTGCACTGTCGCTGGCGGCGCCATCGGCGCTGTTGTCGGCCGCCAGCGCGTTGGCCCGGCGCGGCGTGCTGCTGCAGCGGCTGGACGCCCTCGAGGGCATGACCCAGGTGCAGCGCATCTACTTCGACAAGACCGGCACGCTGACCGATCAGCACCTGCAGTGGGTGGGCCAGCAGCCGCTGGCGGCAGATGACGCGCCGATCCAGCCGGCTGCGCCTGACGGCGAAAATGAGCGTACAAACGAGGCGCTGGCGATGGCTGCATCGCTGGCCGCCTGGTCGCAGCATCCGCTGTCGCTGGCCCTGGTGGCGGCTGCAGCGGCCCAGGGTGGCGGTGCGCCAGCGCAGGACTGGCGCGAGGTACAGGAGCGGCCGGGCCAGGGCCTGCAGGCGCTGGACGCGCAAGGCCGTTGCTGGCGCTTGGGCCGGGCTGCGTTTGTCGCGCCGTCAGCGGCAGGCGCCGGCGGCGCTGCCGCAGAGGGCCGCGCCGCGGTCTTCTGGGGCGTGGATGGTGTGGCGATCTGCCGTTTCGACTTTGACGAGGCCTTGCGCCCCGATGCGCTGGCCGCAGTGGCCGCGCTGCGCCAGCGTGGGTTGGTGGTGATGCTGCTGTCGGGTGACCAGCCCGAACACGCTGCGCGCATGGGATGTCGGCTGGTGATGGACGCCGCCATCGGCGGCGCCACGCCGGAGAGCAAGCTGGCCGAAGTGGCCGCGGCGCAGGCCGCCGGCCTGCGGGTGGCGATGGTGGGTGACGGCATCAACGATGCGCCCGTGCTGGCGCGCGCCGACGTCAGCTTTGCGATGGGCCAGGGCGCGCTGGTGGCGCGAGCGCAGGCCGATGCGGTGGTGATCTCCAGCCGGCTGACTGATTTGGCCCAGGCCTTTGAGCTGGCCTTTCGCACGATGCGGGTAGTGCGCCAGAACATGTGGTGGGCCGCGGCCTACAACGCCTTGTGCATCCCGCTGGCCCTGGTGGGCTGGCTGCCTCCCTGGGCCGCCGGCCTGGGCATGGCCAGCAGTTCGCTGCTGGTGATCCTCAATTCGCTGCGCTTGGCACGCTGAACTGACACCGGGCTGTCGTGGAAATCCTTTACTTGCTTATTCCGCTTTCGGCCGTGTTGGTGCTGATGATCGTGGCTGTATTCGCCTGGGCGCTTCACCGAGGGCAGTTCGACGACGTCGAGCGTGAAGGGCTGAGGATTATTGAGAATGATTCACCGCCAGTTGATGGCGATCAATCAACGCATGCGCAAGCGCAAGAACAATCGCGCCGCATCTGAGTTTGAAACATTTGAATCCCCTGTAAGGAGGCCTGTTCATGGCAAGTAGCTCCACAACGACCGCACCGGTCTACAGCGATACCGTGGTCCGCGGCTTTGCGCTGGTGGCCGTGCTCTACGGCATCGTGGGCATGCTGGTGGGCGTGATCATCGCGGCCCAACTGGCTTGGCCTGCGCTGAACTTCGACATCGCCTGGCTGAGTTACGGCCGCCTGCGGCCGCTGCACACCAACGCGGTGATCTTTGCCTTTGGCGGCAGCGTGCTGTTTGCCACCAGCTACCACGTGGTGCAGCGCACCTGCCAGACGCGGCTGTTCATGCCCAAGCTGGCGATGTTCACCTTCATCGGCTGGAACCTGGTGATCGTGGCTGCGGTGATCACCTTGCCGCTGGGCATGACCCAGGGCAAGGAATACGCCGAGCTGGAATGGCCGATCGACCTGCTGATCGCGGTGGTCTGGGTGTCTTATGCCATCGTCTTCTTCGGCACCATCGGCAAGCGCAAGATCCCGCACATCTATGTGGCCAACTGGTTTTTCGGCGCCTTCATCATCGCCGTGGCGCTGTTGCACATCGTCAACAGTGCCGCGGTGCCGGTGAGCCTGACCAAGAGCTACTCGGCCTACGCCGGCGTGCAAGACGCGATGGTGCAGTGGTGGTATGGCCACAACGCGGTGGGCTTCTTCCTGACCGCCGGCTTCCTGGGGATCATGTACTACTACATCCCCAAGCAGGCCGGCCGGCCGGTGTACAGCTACCGGCTGTCGATCGTGCACTTCTGGGCGCTGATCTTCACCTACATGTGGGCCGGTCCGCACCACCTGCACTACACCGCGCTGCCCGACTGGGCGCAGAGCGTGGGCATGATCTTCTCGCTGGTGCTGCTGGCACCCAGTTGGGGCGGCATGATCAACGGCATCATGACCTTGTCGGGCGCGTGGCACAAATTGCGCGATGACCCGATCCTGAAGTTCCTCATCGTCTCGCTGTCGTTCTACGGCATGAGCACCTTCGAGGGCCCGATGATGTCGATCAAGACGGTCAACGCGCTGTCGCACTACACCGACTGGACGGTCGGCCATGTGCACTCGGGCGCACTGGGCTGGGTCGGCCTGATCTCGATGGGTGCGCTTTACCACTTGATCCCCAAGATGTTCGGCCGCGAGAAGATGTATTCGACCCGCGCCATTGAGCTGCACTTCTGGATCGCCACCATCGGCATCGTGCTCTACATCGCCGCGATGTGGATTGCCGGCGTGATGCAGGGCCTGATGTGGCGCGCGGTCAATCCTGACGGCACCCTGGTCTACAGCTTTGTCGAAAGCGTCAAGGCCACCCATCCCTTCTACGTGATCCGCCTCGGCGGCGGCCTGCTGTACCTGACGGGCATGCTGATCATGGGCTGGAACACGGTGATGACGGTCATGGGCGGCAAGGCGGTCGAGGCGCGCATCCCGCTGGTGGCGGCTCACGCCTGACCCGACGAGGAGCATAAAAAATGGCAAATCAAAAGGTGACCGGTCACCAGAAGATCGAAACCAGCAACTTCCTGATGATCGTGCTGATCCTGGTGGCCGTGTTGTTCGGCGGCCTGGTCGAGATCGTGCCGCTGTTCTTCCAGCGCAGCACGACGCAGCCGGTCGAAGGCCTGAAACCCTATACCGCGCTGCAACTGGCCGGGCGTGACGTCTACATCCGTGAAGGCTGCTACAACTGCCACTCGCAGATGATCCGGCCGTTCCGCGCTGAGACGCTGCGCTACGGCCCGTTCTCCACCGCCGGTGAATTTGTCTACGACCATCCGTTCCAGTGGGGCAGCAAGCGCACCGGCCCCGACTTGCACCGGGTGGGTGGCAAGTACAGCGACGAGTGGCACCGTTTGCACTTGACCAACCCGCGCGACCTGGTGCCCGAAAGCAACATGCCGGGCTATCCCTGGCTGGCCAGCGCCAAGGTTGATCCCGCCGACATGGCGCCCAAGCTGAAAGCGCTGCGTTTGGTGGGCGTGCCCTATACCGACGACGAAGTGGCCAAGGCCGCTGAGGACGTGCAAGGCAAGTCCGAAATGGATGCTGTCATCGCCTATCTGCAGGTGATGGGCACCGCCCGCAAATGAACCGCGCACTGACGAACGGAGACTGCCATGGACATCATTGAGCTTCGCAGCCTGACCACCTTGTTCATGTTCGCGGCCTTCCTGTGCATTGTGGTCTGGGCCTGGAAGAGCAGCCGCCGTGCCGGCTTTGACGAGGCAGCGCAATTGCCGCTGATCGATGACCAGCCGGCCGCCGAACCCCGAGGAGAAAAACCATGAGCGACTTCATCCACAGCGGCTGGGCGCTGTATGTCGCCGGCATCACGATCGCCGGCCTGCTGTTCTGCGTCTTCATCCTGGTGGTGGCCAGCAAGCGCACGCCGATGGCCAAGGACAACACCACCGGCCACGTCTGGGACGAGGACCTGGTGGAACTGAACAACCCGCTGCCGCGCTGGTGGATGTGGTTGTTCGTGATCACCGTGGTCTTTGCCGCGATCTACCTGGCGCTGTACCCGGGTCTGGGTACCTTCAAGGGCACACTCAATTGGAGCAGCACCGGCCAGTGGGAGACCGAGCAGCAGAAGGCCCATGCCTTGATGGCGCCGGTGTACGCCAAGTACACCGCGATGAAAGCCGAGGACCTGGCGCAGGACGCCGCGGCCATGGGCATCGGTGAGCGGCTGTTTGTCAACAACTGCGCCCAGTGCCATGGCTCGGATGGCCGCGGCAGCAAGGGCTTTCCCAACCTGACCGACGGCGATTGGCTGGGCGGCAGCGGTGCCGAATACATCGCCAAGACGATCACCGAAGGCCGCATCGGCATGATGCCGCCGATGGCCGCGGCGGTGGGCACCGGTGAGGACGTGAAGAACGTCGCCAACTACGTGCTCAGCCTGTCGGGCAGCCCGCACAACAACCTGGCGGCGCAGTTGGGCAAGTCCAAGTTTGCGACCTGCGGTGCCTGCCACGGTGGCGACGGCAAGGGCAACCAGGCGCTGGGCGCGCCCAACCTGACCGACAAGATCTGGTTGCATGGCTGGGGCGAAGAAGCGGTGATCAACATGGTCACCCAGGGCAAGCAGAACGTGATGCCGGCCTTCTCGCACCGCCTGAGTGCCGAGCAGATCCATGTGCTGTCGGGCTATGTCTGGAGCTTGTCGAACCGCACCGCGGTGGCGGCGAAGTGAATGGGCGATGCTGGTGAACATTGATGCGTGATCCTGCCGCAGTGCAGGCCGGCTCTGCAGTACCGGGAGCCCATCAGAAGGCCGACGGCGATGACGCCGCCGTGGTCATGGTCTCGCTGTTCCAGAAGCAGCAGAAGATCTATTCCCGCGCCGTCAGCGGCTTGTTTGCCACTTGGCGCTGGTCGCTGGTGTGGTTCACCCAGCTGCTGTTCTACGGTCTGCCCTGGCTAGAGTGGAACAGCCGCCAGGCGGTGTTGTTCGACCTTGGTGCGCGCCGCTTCTACATCGGGGCACTGGTGCTTCATCCCCAGGATTTCATCTTCCTGACGGGCATCCTGATCATCGCGGCCTACACGCTGTTCCTGTTCACCGCGGTGGCGGGGCGGCTGTGGTGCGGCTTTGCCTGCCCGCAGACGGTGTACACCGAGATCTTCATGTGGCTGGAGCGCCGTTTCGAGGGCGACCGCGTCGCCCGCATGCGGCTTGACGCGGCGCCTTGGTCGCTCAACAAGCTCTGGCGCAAGGGTGGCAAGCAGGCTGCCTGGGTGTCGCTGGGTCTGTGGACCGGGCTGACCTTCGTCGGCTACTTCACGCCCATCAAGGAACTGGCCGCCTCGGCGGTGACGCTGGGCTTCGGCCCCTGGGAGTGGTTCTGGGTGTTGTTCTACGGCTTCGCCACCTACGGCAACGCCGGCTTCCTGCGCGAGCAGGTGTGCAAGTACATGTGCCCTTATGCGCGCTTCCAGAGCGCGATGTTCGACAAGGACACGCTGATCATCAGCTATGACGCCGAGCGCGGCGAGCCCCGCGGCTCGCGCTCGCGCAAGGCCGATCCAGCCCAACTGAGCCTGGGCTCGTGCATTGATTGCAACCTGTGCGTGCAGGTCTGCCCCACCGGCATCGACATCCGCAAGGGCCTGCAGTACGAGTGCATCGGCTGCGCGGCCTGCGTCGATGTCTGCGACAGCGTGATGGTTAAGATGAACTACCCCAAGGGGCTGATTCGCTACGACACGCAGAACGGCATGGCCCAGCACCTGACGCCGCGCCAGCGGCTGGCGCGCATCTTCCGGCCACGGGTGCTGGTCTACACCAGCATCCTGGGCATCATCCTGATCGGTTTCTTCGTCGCGTTGGTGATGCGCCATCCGTTCAAGGTCGACGTGGTGCGCGACCGCGCCACGCTGGCCCGGCTGGTGGACGATGGCCAGATCGAGAACATCTACCGGCTGCAGATCATGAACGCCACGGAACGGCCGCAGCAGTACCGACTGGGCGTGGCAGGCTTGCCCGGCATCACGCTGGCCGCGCCGCCCGACATGAAACTGGCGCCGGCCGAGGCCCGCTGGGTGACGGTGGCCGTTCGCATCCCGCCCGAGGCAGCCGTGTCGGCCGGTGCGGGCGCCCATACCATCCACTTCGACATCGCCCTGCTCGGCACCGATGCGGCGGGTGGCGCCACTACCAGCGCCGCCGAGCGCGAGAAATCCACCTTTGTAGTCCCGCGCTGAGCGCCAGAAAGGACATTCCCCATGAGCAAGACCCTGTCGATGCAAGCCAGCCCCCCACCCTCGCCACCCCAGGTCGCGCCGTGGTGGCGCGTGGGCATGGTCTGGCTGGTGCTGGGCGGCCCGGCAGTGGTGGTGGTGGCCAGCATTGCCACCGCGGTGGTGGCCTATCGCGGTGCCGACGAGGTGCTGGTGCAGACCCCTTCGGCCCGCGACGCGCCGGTGCAGCCCCATGCCGACACGCCGGCGGTCACCGCCCGCAACCACGCCGCCACTGCGGCGCCGCGTTGAGCCTGGACGCGCAAGCCATGGCGACCGGTGGCATCCCGCGGCGTTTGATGAGCATCCTGTGGCCGGCCTTTTTGATGGCCGGAGTGCTGGAGATGGCGGTGTTCGCGCTGGTCGATCCAGCCAGCCTGCATTGGATGAACGGCGAGGCCTTGCACTGGTCGGCAACAGCGGTCTACACGGCCGCATTTTTTGTCTTCTGGGCCGTGATCGCGGTGGCCGGCTTGCTGATGCGGCTGCTCGATGGCGAGCCGGAGTTGATCAACCGCGAGGGCGCCTCAGGCGTCTTCCGGCGCTGACGTCTACCGCGCGCCCGGCGGCGCGCTTCAGCAGCTGGCGCCGTTGACCAGGCTCTGCAGCTTGTCCTGGTCGAGGATGCGGATCTGCCGCTGCTTGACCTCAAGGTAGCCTTCGTCCTGGAACTTGCTGAAGGTGCGGCTCACCGTCTCCAGCTTGAGCCCCAGGTAGCTGCCGATCTCCTCGCGCGTCATGCGCAGGATCAGTTCCGACGCCGAGAAGCCGCGCGCCTGCAGCCGCTGCGTCAGGTTGAGCAGAAAGGCCGCCAGGCGCTCCTCGGCACGCATGCTGCCCAGCAGCAGCATCACGCCGTGGTCGCGTACGATCTCTCGGCTCATGATCTTGTGGAATTGGTGCTGCAGCTCGGAGAACTCGCGCGACAGGTCTTCCAACTGGTTGTAGGGGATCACGCAGACCTGCGAGTCCTCCAGCGCGACCGCATCGCAGGTGTGGTTGTCGGTGCTGATGCCGTCCAGGCCCAGCAGTTCGCCTGCCATCTGGAAGCCAGTGACCTGGTCGCGGCCGTCCTCTGACGACAGGCGTGTCTTGAAGAAACCGGTGCGCACTGCGTACAAGGACTGGAAGGCGTCACCGGCACGGAACAGGCTGTCGCCGCGGCCCACGTTGCGGCGCGTGGCCACCAGCGTGTCGAGGCGATCCAGGTTTTCCCGGTTCAAGCCCACGGGCAGGCAGAGCTCTCGCAAATTGCAGCTTGAACAAGCCACCTTGAAGGAGTCCGGGCGCAGGCGGGCGGTTTCGGCGGAGGTGTTCATGCCCTGCATTATCGGCATGAATCGGGCTTGATTCCCATCAAAGTGCGAGGCGGAGGCGAAGCAGGCAGAAGGCTTGTGCTCAGAATGATATTAGTCAATTATCAAGGGTTTCACGCCGCGGTCGGCGCAGCGGGCTTGGTGCCGGGCAGCGCGGCCGCTGCGCCATCTTGGCGGGCTGGCATTGAGGTGCATCAAGACGCGCCTGGCCACGCGTTGGCACAGTCAGCCGCATGCAAAAGACCGCCGAAGATGCTGTGCCTGTGCTGACCGAGCCGATGTTGCGTCGGCTGGATCGCCCTGGCCCCCGCTACACCTCGTATCCCACCGCCGATCGCTTTGTCGAGGCCTTTGGTCCGGCCGAGTACACGCAGGCACTGGCCCAGCGCGCCAGCGGCGCATCGATCGGCGGCCAGCCACCCCTGTCGCTGTATGTGCACATCCCGTTCTGCGAATCGGTCTGCTATTACTGCGCCTGCAACAAGGTCATCACCAAGCACCACAGCAAGGCGGCCGAGTACCTGGATGTACTGGCACAGGAAGTGGCGCTGAATGTGGCCGTGCTGGGCCGCGGGCAGGCGGTGTCGCAGTTGCACCTGGGTGGCGGCACGCCCACTTTCCTGTCTGACGAGGAACTCAGCCGCCTGATGGCGATGCTGGGCGAGGCTTTCAAGCTCACCCCAGGCGCTGAAATCTCGATCGAGGTCGATCCCCGCACCGCGTCACCCGAGCGGCTGCAGCATCTGGCGGATCTCGGCTTCAACCGGCTGAGTTTCGGCGTGCAGGACTTTGATGCCGACGTGCAAAAGGCAGTGCACCGAGTGCAGCCGTTTGAGTCAGTGCGCGACCTGATGCAGGCGGCGCGGCGCATTGGTTTTGCATCGATCAATGCCGACCTGATCTACGGCCTGCCCAAGCAGACGCCCGAGTCCTTTGCCCGCACCGTGTCGCAGGTGGCCGAACTGCGGCCCGACCGCATCGCGCTCTATGCCTATGCGCACCTGCCGCAACGCTTCAAGCCGCAGCGGCGCATCATCATCGAGCAACTGCCGCCGCCCGACCACCGGGTGCAGATGCTGGGCGGAGCCATTGCGGGTTTCATCGGCCATGGTTACACCTACATCGGCATGGACCACTTTGCGCTGCCAGACGATTCACTGGCAGCGGCCAAGCGCCAGGGCCGGTTGCACCGCAATTTCCAGGGCTACAGCACCCAGCCCGATTGCGATCTGATCGCGCTCGGCGTGTCAGCCATCGGCCGCATGGGCGCCACCTACAGCCAGAACGCCAAGACGCTGGACGAGTACTACGACGCGGTGCGTAACGGCCACTTCCCGGTGGTGCGCGGCCTGGCGTCGACCCGCGACGACCTGGTGCGCCGCGCCGTGGTGATGGCGCTGATGTGCCAGGGCAGGGTCGAGTTCGAGTCGATCGAACTGGCCCACCTGATCAAGATGCACGACTACTTCAAGGCCGAGCTGGCCGAGCTGGCCGAACTGCAGGCCCTGGGCCTGTGCGAGCTGGGCGAGGATTCGGTGCAGGTCACGGCCACTGGTTGGTTCTTCGTGCGCGCGGTAGCCATGGTGTTCGACAAGCACCTGCGCGCCGACAAGGTGCGTGAACGCTTCTCGCGCATCATCTGATACAAGCCTGAAGCATGGATCAAGCGCTGTTGCTCAGCGCCGTGCTGATGGGCCTGGCCGGTACGCCGCATTGCCTGGCGATGTGCGGTGCCGCCTGCACTGCGGCCGCCGGTGGTGGCCAGGCGCGGCAATTGCTGCCGCTGCACCTGGGCCGATTGCTGGCCTATGCAGCCGCCGGCGCCGTGGCCGCGGCCAGCGTGGGCAGCCTGGCCGCGATGGGCCAGGCGGTGGCCGCGCTGCGGCCGCTGTGGACCCTAGTGCACATGGCGGCGCTGGCGCTGGGTTTCTACCTGATCTGGCAAGGCCGCCAGCCCGGCTGGATGGAGCGGCTGGGGCGGCCCCGCGCCAGCTCGACGGTGGCCTTGTCGAAGCGCCGTGGCGCGCTGCCGGCAACGGCGCGCCGCTTCGCCCTGGGTCTGGCCTGGGTGGCCTGGCCCTGCGGCTTGCTGCAATCGGCGCTGCTGGTGGCAGCGCTGGCCAACAGTCCGCAGTCCGGCGCGCTGGTGATGGCCGGTTTTGCAGGCGCCTCGGCGCTGGGCCTCAGCCTGGGGCCTGCGTTGTGGTGGCGCCTGTCGGGTGGGCGCGGCGTGGCTTGGTTGTCGCCGGCGGCGGCGGTGCGCTGGGCCGGCCTGGCCTTGGCGCTGGCTTCGGCCTGGGCGCTGGGCCACGGCATGTGGATGCGCTTCGCCGCCTGGTGCTTCAGCTGAACCGGGTCAACCCGGCTGCGTCGGGCAAAACCGACGGCCTGAATGCAAAAACACCCGGCTTGCCGAGTGTTCAGCGCAGCACCCCGGCGCCGCACGCAGCGCCGGCCAGACGCTTGTTGTTCATGGCACCCGTCCCGATGCTGCTGAAGTTGAGCTTGCCTTGCTGCTTTGGGAAGCCCAGCCCGAAGCACCACGCCGATGCGGCCGCTTGACCCACCCGATGGCATAAGATCAAGCAGAGTGTTCCAACCCAAGCGCAGCGCGCGGAGACAACGCATGTACCAGCACATCAAGGTGCCCGAAGGTGGGCAGAAGATCACCGTCAACGCCGACTTCTCGTTGAATGTGCCGGACCATCCGGTGATCCCCTACATCGAAGGCGATGGCACGGGCTTCGACATCACGCCGGTGATGATCAAGGTGGTCGACGCGGCGGTGGCCAAGGCCTACGGTGGCAAAAAGCAGATCCACTGGATGGAGATCTACGCCGGCGAGAAGTCGACCAAGGTCTACGGCCCCGACGTCTGGCTGCCCGAGGAAACCTTGGCCGTCCTGCGCGAATTCGTGGTGTCGATCAAGGGCCCGCTGACCACGCCGGTGGGCGGCGGTATTCGCTCGCTGAACGTCGCGCTGCGCCAGGAACTCGACCTCTACGTCTGCCTGCGCCCGGTGCAGTACTTCAAAGGCGTGCCCTCGCCGGTGAAGGAGCCACAGAAGATCGACATGGTGATCTTCCGCGAGAACAGCGAGGACATCTACGCCGGCATCGAGTACGAGGCCCAGTCGGACAAGGCCAAGAAGCTGATCAAGTTCCTGCAGGACGAGTTGGGCGTGCGCAAGATCCGCTTCCCCGATACCTCGGGTATAGGCATCAAGCCGGTGTCGATCGAAGGCACCGAGCGGCTGGTGCGCAAGGCGATCCAGTACACGATCGACAACGACCGCCCCAGCGTGACCATCGTGCACAAGGGCAACATCATGAAGTACACCGAGGGCGGCTTTCGTGACTGGGCCTATGCGCTGGCGCAGAAGGAATTCGGCGCTGAGCTGATTGACGGCGGCCCCTGGTGCCAGTTCAAGAACCCGAAGACCGGCAAGACCATCACCATCAAGGATTCGATCGCCGATGCCTTCCTGCAGCAAATCCTGCTGCGCCCGGCCGAGTACTCGGTGATCGCCACGCTCAACCTCAACGGCGACTACATCTCCGACGCGCTGGCCGCGCAGGTTGGCGGCATCGGCATCGCGCCGGGCGCCAACCTGTCGGATTCGGTGGCTTGCTTCGAGGCCACCCACGGCACCGCGCCCAAGTACGCAGGCAAGGACTATGTGAACCCCGGCTCCGAGATCCTGTCGGCCGAGATGATGCTGCGCCACATGGGCTGGACGGCCGCCGCCGACCTGATCCTGGCGTCCATGGAGCGCGCCATCGCCAGCAAGAAAGTCACCTACGACTTTGCGCGGCTGATGGAAGGCGCGACCCAGGTCTCTTGTTCGGGCTTCGGTCAGGTCATGATCGACCACATGTGA
>JBBQZM010000052.1:0-19740 GCA_038207685.1 Burkholderiales bacterium | reverse complement strand
CGGGCCCAGCGTGGTGCCGAACTCGCCGGTCTTCTGGTTGTAGATGCGGGTGCCCACCAGGTCAGCCGGCACCAGATCGGGCGTGAACTGGATGCGCTTGTAGCTGCCGCGCAGCGTGGCTGCCAGCGTGCGCACGGTCAGTGTCTTGGCCAGGCCGGGCACACCCTCGACCAGCAGATGGCCCTGGGCCAGCAGTGCCACCATCACCCGTTCAAGAAAGCGGTCCTGGCCAACGACGACGCGCTTGACCTCGTAGAGGATGCGCTCCATCAGCTGCGCAGTTTCAGGAGCAATGGTGGGTGGCGTGGTGGTCATGGGCGGGCGGGGCTCCTGTGGGCTGGGGCAATCTAGAACGGCGGCAAGCCGGCGCCAGCAGCGGCGCTTTCGATCGGCACCGCAAAGCCGATGCCGATGAAGGTGCGCTGCTGGCTGGGGTTCATGATGGCGGTGACGATGCCCACCACATGGCCGTCCAGGGTGACCAGCGGCCCGCCCGAGTTACCCGGGTTGGCGGCGGCGTCGAACTGGATCAGGTTGGTCAGGATGCGCTGGCCTTCAGGCGAGCGGAATTCGCGCTTCAGGCCGGAGACCACGCCCTGCGAGGCCGAGGGACCAATGCCGAACGGAAAACCCACCGCCAGCACCGCGTCGCCGGGCGCCAGCCCGCCGGTCGAGCGCATGGTGGCGGCGTGCAGGTCATCGGGGATGGTCAGCGCTTGCAGCACCGCCAGGTCGTTCTCGCGCTGCAGGCTGACCACCCGGGCTTCACTCTCGCTGCCGTCGGCAAAGGTCACGGTGATGCGCTGGACGCCCTCGACCACATGCAGGTTGGTCAGGATCAAGCCCGTGTCGACGATGACCACGCCGGTACCCACGCTGCGGCCGGCCAGCGAATCAGCCTCGTCATCGTCATCGTCGGCGCCCTTGGCCGATTTGCGGCCCGGCTTGCGTGCTGCGGCCGACGCGGCAGCCTCGGGTGGCCGGGCGCTCTCGCCGACCACCCGCACCACCGACGGCAGGATGGCTTCGTAGGCCGCGAGGCCAGGTGCTTGCAGCGGTTCCTTGACAAAGGCTTCGCGCAGCGCCGCATCGATTTCGGCGATCTGCAGCGGCGCATGGGTTCTCGAAGTCCAGGCCGGCCAGCCGGCCAGCAGCGTCAGGCCCAGCACCACGGCCGCCCACAGCAAGCGCTCTTGCCGCATCAGCTGCAGCCGAAGCCGCTGGCGCCAGCCGGTTGGCGTGGTGTCGGCCGCCGGGTCGCCAACTGCCGCCCCGTCGATGGGCTGGGCAGGCGCAGTCGGCGGTACCGCGCCTGGCGCGGCGCGCGCGGTAGATCGGCTGTACAGCGGGGTGCGGGCCATCGTCACCAGCTCCGGCAGCCGCCACCGGGCCACCTGCGAAAGACAGTATCACGGCCAGGCGCTGCCCGCTGACCCCGGCCGCAGTGGCCCCGCCAGGCCAACGGGCGTCAACGCGCGGCATCATCGCGGCATGAGCGATGCCTTCCCGACCTGGATTGACAGCCACTGCCACCTCGACGCGCCCGAGTTCGACGCCGACCGCGCCGCCGTGCTGCAGCGTGCACGCGCGGCCGGCGTGGCCATGCTGGTGCTGCCGGCAGTGCAGGCCGACGACTTCGAGGCGGTGCGGGCGATGGCGCATCAGCACGGCCTGGCCTACGCGCTGGGCATCCATCCCTTGTTTGTTGACCGCGCCGCCGATGAAGACCTGGATCGGCTGGCCGAGGCGCTGGCGCAGCACCGCGATGACCCGCGGCTGGTGGCCGTGGGCGAGATCGGCCTCGACGGCTTTGTGCCGGGGCTGGACTGGGCGCGCCAGCAGTGCTTCTACACCGCGCAGCTCAAGCTGGCGCGTGATGTTGGTCTGCCGGTGATCCTGCATGTGCGGCGATCGGCCGATGCGCTGCTGGCGGGGCTGCGCCGAGTGCCGGTGGCCGGCGGCATTGCCCATGCGTTCAATGGCAGCCGGGTGCAGGCCGATCTGTTTGTCGGCATGAACTTTCGGCTGGGCTTTGGCGGCACCCTGACCTTTGAGCGCTCACTGCAGATCCGCCGCCTGGCCAGCGAATTGCCCGAATCGGCCTTGGTGCTGGAGACCGACGCGCCCGACATCCCGCCGCAGTGGCTGTACCGCACGGCCGAACAGCGCGCCGCCGGCGCGACCCACCGCAACCAGCCGGCCGAGCTGCCGCGCATCGGCGCCGTGCTGGCCGGGCTGCGTGGCTGGTCGATCGAGCAGACCGCCGCGATCACCCGCGCCAATGCCTGCGTCGCCTTGCCGCGGCTGGCGGCGCTGTGAGGGCGGCCCACTGCGCCGGTTCAGCGCGCCATGACCTGGCATCGACAATGCGGCCCGTGCCTCCGCCGTCCCGTCGTTACCCGCATGCCGGCAATCCACCAGACCGCCGCGCTCAAGCGCTGCTGCGAACGCGCGCGCCTCAGGCCGGCGCAGGCGAGCCGCTGCCCTTGTTGACGGGCTTGCCACCTGTGGCCGGCCCGGCCACCCGGCTGCTGCTGCTGGGCAGCTTTCCCGGCGTGGCCTCGCTGCAGGCGCTGCAGTATTACGGCCACCCGCGCAATCAGTTCTGGCCGCTGCTGGCGGCGATCTGGGGCCATGCAGATCTGCCGGAGCTGCCCTATGCCCAGCGCTTGGCGCTGATGCAGGACCATGGCCTGGGACTGTGGGACGTGTATGGCGCCTGCTACCGCGAAGGCAGCCTGGACAGCGCCATCCAGCAGGCCGAGCCCAACGACCTGGCCGGCCTGGTGGCGCGGCTGCCGGCGCTGGCCGCCATCGCCCACAATGGTGGCGAGTCGGCGCGGTCGATGAAGCTCACCGCCGCGCTGGGCCGGCCGGTCTACCGCCTACCGTCCACCAGCCCGGCCAACGCCAGCTGGTCGTTCGAGCGCAAGCTGGCCGCCTGGCGCGACGTGTTCGAAGCCCACGACATCCGATGACGACAAAGAAGAAGACCCAGACGCTGCTGGCCGGCGCGACGATCAGTGAATTTGACGGCGTGCGCTACCTGCACCTGGGCACCGACTGGGTGCAGGGCGCGATGCGGGTGCGCGCGCCGCGCAAGCTGGAGCTGGAATACATCCAGCGCATGATGGCCTGGCTGCTGTGGCGGTCGAGCGACTCACTCGGCCAGGGCCATGCCGTGCAACTGGGCCTGGGCGCGGCGGCGATCACCCGCTTCTGCCACCAGGTGCTGCGCTGGCGCACCACCGCGGTGGAGATCAACCCCAGCGTGGTGACCGCCTGCCGGCTGTGGTTTCAGCTGCCGGCCGACGACGAGCGTTTGCAGGTGATCACCGCCGACGCTGGCCGCTGGGTGGCGCAGGCGCCGCCGCAGAGCGTGGACGCGCTGTGCGTCGACCTCTACGACCACGATGCCGCCGCGCCGGTGCTCGACGACGAAGACTTTTACCGCGCCTGCCGCAGCGCGCTGGCGCCGGGCGGGCTGATGACGGTGAACCTGTTTGGCCGCGATGCCAGCTTCGAGCGCAGCGCGGCGCGGGTGGCGGCTGCCTTTGGCGCTGACCAGCTGTGGCAGCTGTCACCCACGGTCGAAGGCAACACGGTGCTGGTGGCCGGCCACGCGGTGGTGGTGCCCGATCGTGAGACGATGACGGCACGCGCCGAGATCATCGAATCCCGTTTTGGCCTGAAGGCGCGCAAGTGGCTGCGGATGGTGCGGTCCTATGCGCCGCCAGCGGGCGCGTGACACCGGCGCTGCATCCAACCTGCTGCGCTCAACGTAGAAGCACCATGCACTTGATCCATCGACTGATGTCCTGCCGTCCGCTGTCTGCCTGGCTGCTTGCCGCCGGGCTGGCCATTGCCGCCGCGCCGGCCGCGGCCCACGACAGCTGGTTCCAGCTGCTGTCTCAGGGCCGTGCCGGCGCCCTGCTGGCGCTGGGCACCGGCAACCGTTTTCCGGATTTTGAGTTCGGTATTGACTCGCGTTACCTGGTGAAGCCGGGCTGCCGCGATGCCGCCGGCGCGCCGCTGGCGCTGGAAGCCCTGCGCGACGGTCCATCCACGCTGTGGCTGCGCAGCGGCAGTGCGGCCAGCAGCTGCTGGACCCAGCTCAGCCCCTTTGAGGTGGATCTGCCCGCCGACAAGATCGACCTCTACATCGACGAGGTGCGGCCATCGCCGGCGATGTTGGCGGCCTGGGCGGCTATGCACTCACGCGGGCTGCCTTGGTTGGAGCGTTACACCAAGCACGCGCGCATCGCGCTGCCCGCGGCAGACGGCGGCTTTGGCGCTGCCGCAGCCATGCCCGCACCCATGGGCATGGACTTGCTGCTCGAGCGTGTCGGTGGCGATCTGCGCTTTCAACTGCTGCGCGATGGCCAGCCGCTGGCCGGCCTGGCGCTGGAACTGCGCAGTCTGGACGCGACTGCCGACGGCCGCTGGCTGCGCAGCGATGCCCAGGGCCGGCTGCAGATCGCTTCGCCCGGCGCTGGCCGCTGGCTGCTGCGTGGCATCGATCTGCGGCTGGCGAGCGACAAGCCCGACCGCTTCGACAGTCGCTTCATCACGCTCGCTTTCGAGCTGCGCTGAGCAGCGGCAGGGCCGGCCTTCAGAATGGCAGCAGCTTCAGGTCGAAGGCCCGCTCGACAAACCACAGGCCAGCCAGCAGCGCGATCAGCAGCGAGCCGCCGATCAACACCGCCTTTTGATAGAACCAGCTGCGTCGCAGCAGATAGGCCACAGGCAGGAAGGCGGTGACAATCGCCAGCTGCCCAACTTCTACCCCGAGGTTGAAGCCCAGCAGCGCCACCGCCAGCGCGCCCTGCGGCAGGCCCAGGTCGATCAGCACGCTGGCAAAGCCGAAGCCGTGCAGCAGTCCGAAGGCAAAGGCCACCATCCAGCGCCGGTCGTGGAACAAGGGCCAGACATTGTTCAGCGCCGCCAGCACCACGCTGGCGGCAATGGATGATTCCACCAACCGCGACGGCAGCGACACCAGCCCCAGCGCGGCCAGTGACAGCGTGATCGAGTGCGCCACGGTGAAGCCGGTGACGATGCGCAGCACATCCCAGCCCGCCTGGCTGAAGCGCTCCACCGGCCGCCAGTGCTGGCCAGCCCACAGGCCCACCGCGGGCAGCAGCAGCGCCAGCAGGAACAGGATGTGGTCGAAGCCGATCCAGATGTGCCAGACGCCTTCGCGGCCGTAGTCCAGCAACTGGGTCCAGCGGCTGGCGTGCGCCAGCTCGAAGCGCTGCACCGGCGCTTGTGGGCCCAGGATGGCGGTGCGGGTGACGCCGTCCACCGTCAGCTTGAGCAGGCCGCGGTGCTGCGGGTCGAGGTCGGCGAACAGGCTGTAGCCCACCGTCAGCGCCTGCGCCGCCGCCACCGGGCAGACCAGTTGCAGCGGCAGCACGCTGTAGGCGCCGTCGGTGTGTTCGTCGACCAACTGCGGGCCCACGCCGAGCGTGCAGGCCTGGCCGTCGGCCTGCACCTGCAGCCGCGATGCGGCATAGGCGGCGATGTCGGCATGACGTGCCCGCACTTCGCCCCAGGTGATGCGGCCGTCGCCGTCGGCGTCCAGACCGATGGCGAAATCCAGGTCGCGCAGCGCGATGTCCCAGCTGCCGGCTAGCCGGCCGTCCTGCACCGTCAGGCTGAGGTAGCTGTCGGAGGGTTTGTGGGCCCAGCCTGCCGTGGCGGCCAGCCCCAGCATCAGCATCAAGCCGAGGCGCAACATGCGGCTCATCACTTCAAGGCCTTCAGCCGTTCGGCCAGGCCGCGCAGCGCCAGGCTCTCGATGCCCGAGGCGGCCATCCAGTCCAGCACCGGCTGCGCCGCCGCCGCTTGCTTGGCCGCCAGTGCGGCCTCCAACAGGATGCGGGCGTCGGCGGGCTCGCGTTGCACCGCGAAGTTCTGCTGCGCCAGCCGCAGCGCACGCGGCACATCGTCCAGCAAGGCCAGCACAAAGCGCGACTCTTCCTTGCGGTGCGAGACATCACCGCGACGCTGCGCAGCCTCGAAGCGCGCCGCCAGTTCGTCACGCCAGCGCGCCGCGCGCGGATCGCCCTGGGCCTTGGCCGCCAGCGCCAGGCGCAGCAGCAGCAGATCGGCGCGGGCGCCGTCGGCCAGCAGCGTCAGCACTTCAGCCGGGCGACCGCGGTCGAGCAGAAAGTCCGCATAGGCCGCCTGCAGATAGACATCGGCCTGGCCCAGCGCCAGCGCCTCGCGGAAGGCCGCTTCGGCCGCTGCGTTATCGCCACGCCGCTCCTCGGTCTCGGCCAGGCGGGTCAGGCTCCACAGCCGCTCTGCGGGATGGGCCTGGGGATGCTGCGTCAGCGCCGTCCGCAGGCGTTGAGCCGCCTGAGCAGCCTGGCCGGTGATCGCTTCCACCTGGGCGCGGCAGGCGGCGGCGATCAGCAGCGTGGCCAGCGGCGCCATCTGTTCGCAGCTGTCGCGGGCGCGGGCGTAATCGGCCCGCACCATCAGGATGGCGGTGCGCCAGGACCAGGCCGTGCCGTTATCGGGCTGCGCCGCCACCGCCGCATCCAGGTCGGCCAGCGCTTCATCGAAGCGGTGATCAAACTGCAGCAACTGGGCGCGCAGCACGCGCACCGCCACCGGCGGGTCGGGCAGCGCCCACCAGGGCTGCAGGGCGGCCTGCGCGTAGCCGATGTAGCGCGGGTCGCCTTCGGCCGCGACCTCCTCGAAATAGCGGCTGGCCAGCGCCACCGCAGTGCCCACATCCTGCGGTTGGGCACGCCAGGCTTGTCGCAGCGCCACCAGCTCACGCGCCCGCGGATCGCTGGCCCGCGCCGGCACGGTGGCCAGCACCTGGGTGTCCGCGCTGGGCAGGAACGGCGCGGCCGAGGCCAGCATCGGCAGGCAGGGCAGGCCGCAGCACAGCAGCCGACGGAGCAGAGGGAGAAGCGCAATAGATCGCAGCACGGCGGCGATGGTAGCGGCCCGCAGCGCCGCCCGCCCGCTTGTGTTCGATGACCTTGGGTGTGGCCTGTCAACCGATTGCCTTGACCGGCGTTATCAGTGAGCGATTGTCAGAACCCCGGTTCGCGGTCGTCGCCCTGCGTTGTCGAGATTTCGGAATGCCCCGAGCTGTCGAACCCGCCATGTCGTTTCATCCCCTCTGAAAGACCCTCATGACCAAGCTCATCAGCGCCCTGTTCCTCGCCGCCTTTGCCCTGGGCGCGCAAGCCGCCTCGCATTCGGGCGGCGCCCCGATGAAGGCCGAAGCCGCCAAGCCGGCCGCCAGCGCCGCCAGCGCCGCCAAGGCCGACGCCAAGAAGGACATGAAGAAAGAAGCCAAGAAGGAAGAAGCCAAGAAGTAATTTCGGGCTTCAGCCTCATGACGGGCGCCTGGCGCCCGTTTTTTTTCGTCCACCAAGCAACGGGCAGGTGGCGACCTCAGTCGCCGCTGACCTTGCCGCGCAAGGCCTTGACCTGGCCGCGCTGCACCTTGCCCTCCACCCGCCGGCGCTGCGAGCCGCGTGTCGGCCGGGTGGCCCGGCGCAGCTTGGGCACATGGGCGGCGGCTTCGATCAACTCACGCAACCGCACCACCGCATCCTGGCGGTTGCGCTCCAGGCTGCGGTGCTCTTGCGCCTTGATCACCACCACGCCGTCGCCGCTGATACGCTGGTCGCCCAGCGCCAGCAGCCGGGCCTTCACCGCCTCGGGCAGGCTGCTGGCATGGATGTCGTAGCGCAGGTGCACCGCGTTGCTGACCTTGTTGACGTTCTGCCCACCCGCGCCCTGGGCACGGATGGCACTGAACTCGATCTCGTCGAGCAGCGGATGGCCGCCAAGCGCTGGCATCATGGGCAGACAAAGCAAGGAGAAGGCGAGAACATGTTCGGTGTGGCGGATTACGGCGCCTTCGTGGTAGCGGTGATTGTCTTCCTGGCGATCCCGGGGCCGGGCAACCTGGCGCTGATCACCTCCACCGGCAAGGGTGGGCTGGTCGGCGGGCTGGCGGCAAGCCTGGGCGTGATCGTCGGCGACCAGGTGTTGATCTGGCTGGCCGTAGCCGGCATGGCTGCGCTGCTGGCGGCGTCGCCGCTGCTGTTCAACGGCGTGCAGTGGCTGGGCGCAGCCTACCTGGCCTGGCTGGGCTGGCGGCTGATCCGCGCGCGGCCCGGCGATGCGCCGGTGCTGCACATCCGCGCCGGCCAGTACTTCCGGCAGGCGCTGTGGATCACCCTGCTCAACCCCAAGGCGATCGTCTTCTACATGGCCTTCTTCCCGCTGTTTGTCGATCCGGCGCGGCACCAGGGCCTGCTGACCTTCGGCTTCATGGCGGCCACGGTGGCGACCCTCACCTTGTTGTACTGCGCCGTGGCGGTCGGCCTGGCCTACCGGCTGGCAGCGCGGCTGCGCGCCAGCCCGCGGGCGGTGCGCTGGCTCAACCGGCTGGCCGGCACGCTGCTGCTGGGCTTCGGCATCAAGCTGGCCTTGTCGCGGTAGGGCTGCCGGGCTGGTGGTTCTGGGGGGGTGCCGGGCAAAGGCCGCGCAATCCGTGTCAGCATGAGCTTCGACCATCGGGATGGCGAGGACGACATGCAGAACCTGATCTACCTGCTCATCATGGCACTGGCCGGCGGCGCCGGCTGGTACGGCGGCTCCTGGAGGGGGCGCGATGCGATCAACGCCTTGCAGCAGGCCAAGGTGGTGGGCCAGCAGGCCATTGTCGAGCGCGACAAGCTGCAGGCCGAGCTGCAGCAAACCGTGACGCGGCTGACCAGCGAGTTCCAGCAAGGCCAGCAGGCGCGTGATGCCGCGCATGCGCAGCAGGCCAGCCAGCTCAACGCCGCGCTGGCCAGCCGCGACAAGAAGATCGTCGAGCTGGGCCGCAGCCGCGATGGCAAGCAGGCCGACATCGTGCGCATACAGGCGCAGATCAACAGCAGCAGCACCGCGCCCGACGAGCGCCAGCGGCTGCAGGCCGAAGTCAACCGGCTGAGCCAGGAGGTGCGCGACAAGGAGACGCAGATCGCCGGCTTCGAGTGCACCAAGGTGGCGGTGCCCGCCGAACTGCTGCTGCCGCTGCAGCGCAGCGGCCTGGGAGCGGGAACATGAGGCCGCCGCCGTGGCGCCGACTGGGGCTGGCCGCTGGTGTGCTGGCGCTGGCGGGTTGCGCAGCCACCGTGCCGGTGGTGGTGCAGCCGGTCATTTGCCCGGTGGATGCCGCACTGGTGGCCGGCCGCTGCGCCACGCCCAAGGCCATCCCCGAACGCGCCAGCTTTGGCGATGTGTTGACGCTGTACCAGCAGGACCGCCAGGCGTTGCAGAACTGCGCCCAGCGGGCCGAGACGCTGGCCCGGCTGATCGAGGCCTGCCAGGCGACCATGGTCCAGTACAACCAGCGCCTGCTCGAGATCAACCGGGCCAACACCACCAAGCCTTGATCGACAGCGGGCCGCGGCCCGCCCGGGCGGCGGGATAGCATGGCCATCCCGCCGCCCGCCTTTTCCCGCCATGGCCACCAGCCTGCTTGCCCTGCTCGACGACATCGCCAGTGTGCTGGACGATGTGGCCACCATGACCAAGGTGGCGGCCAAGAAGACCGCAGGCGTGCTGGGCGACGACCTGGCGCTCAACGCCCAGCAGGTCACCGGCGTCAAGGCCGACCGCGAGTTGCCGGTGGTCTGGGCGGTGATGCGCGGCTCGCTGATCAACAAGCTGATCCTGGTGCCGGCGGCGCTGGCCATCAGCGCGGTGGCGCCGTTTCTGATCACGCCGCTGTTGATGCTGGGCGGCGCCTACCTGTGTTTCGAGGGCTTCGAGAAACTGGCGCACAAGTTCCTGCACAGCGCCGCTGAGGTCGCAGCCGAACGCGCCGCCCTGGTGCAGGCGCTGACCGATCCGCAGATCGACCTGGTGGCGCTGGAGAAAAGCAAGATCAAGGGCGCGGTGCGCACCGACTTCATCCTCTCGGCCGAGATCGTTGCCATCACCTTGGGCACGGTGGCCGATGCGCCGCTGGGCCAGCAGTTCAGCGTGCTGGCCGGCATCTCGCTGCTGATGACGCTGGGTGTCTACGGACTGGTGGCCGGCATCGTCAAGCTCGACGACGCCGGGCTGTGGCTGAGCCAACGCGCCAGCGCGCTGCAACAGGCGCTGGGCCGCGGCCTGCTGGTGGCTGCGCCGTGGCTGATGAAAACGCTGTCGGTGGTGGGCACTGCGGCGATGTTCCTGGTCGGCGGCGGCATCCTCAGCCATGGCATCACGCCGCTGCGCCACGCGATTGAATCCCTCACCCAGGGCATGGGCTGGTTGGCTGCTGCCGTGCTGCCCTTGTTGGCCGATGCGCTGGTCGGCCTGCTGGCCGGCGCGCTGGTGCTGGGCGCGGTGACGCTGGTGCAGCGGCTGCGTGGCCAGCGGCCGGCGCACTGAATTGAGCACCGTGCCACGCGCTGCGCTGCCCGCTGGCATCTGGGTGCTGGGCGGCGTCAGCCTGTTGATGGATGTCTCGTCGGAGATGATCCACAGCCTGCTGCCGCTGTTCATGGTGGGCACGCTGGGCGCCAGCGCGCTATGGGTGGGCCTGATCGAAGGCTTGGCCGAAGCCACCGCGCTGATCGTCAAGGTGTTCTCGGGCGCGCTCAGCGACTGGCTGGGCCGGCGCAAGGGCCTGGCCGTGGCGGGTTATGCGCTGGGCGCGCTGAGCAAGCCGTTGTTCGCGGTGGCTGGCGGTCTGGGGTTGCTGGTGACGGCGCGCTTGATTGATCGGGTGGGCAAGGGCATACGCGGTGCGCCGCGTGATGCGCTGGTGGCCGATCTGGCGCCGCCCGACCAGCGCGGCGCGGCTTTCGGCCTGCGCCAGTCACTCGACACCGTGGGCGCATTTGCCGGGCCGCTGCTCGGCGCCGGCCTGATGCTGCTGTGGGCCAACGACTTCCGCGCCGTGTTCTGGGTGGCGGTGATTCCGGCGGTGGCCGCGGTGGCGCTGCTGTGGTTCGGCATCAAGGAGCCGCCGAAGCCAGCGCTGCCGGTCGGTGAGCGGCGCAGCAACCCGATCTCTCGGACCGCCATACGGCAATTGCCGCTGGCTTACTGGTGGGTGGTGGGCGTGGGCGGTCTGTTCACGCTGGCGCGTTTCTCCGAGGCCTTTCTGGTGTTGCGCGCCGAGCAGACCGGCATCCTGCTGGCGGCGGTGCCGCTGATGCTGGTGGCGATGAACGCGGTCTATGCGCTGTCGGCTTATCCGTTTGGCCGGCTGGCCGATCAATGGAGTCACCGGCGGCTGCTGGTGCTGGGCTTGCTGGTGCTGATCGCCGCTGACCTGGTGCTGGCCTCCGGCAGCCACTGGGCCACGGTGCTGGGCGGCATGCTGCTGTGGGGCCTGCACATGGGCATGACCCAGGGCTTGCTGGCGACCATGGTGGCCGACACCGCGCCGACGGCCTTGCGCGGCACGGCCTTCGGCCTGTTCAACCTGGTCAGCGGCGTCGCGATGCTGCTGGCCAGCCTGCTGGCCGGGCTGCTGTGGGATCGGCTGGGCGCGGCCTTTACTTTCTGGGCCGGCGCGGTGTTCTGCTGCCTGACGATCGCGGCGCTGAGCCTGCGACGGCCGGCGCCGTCAGCGTGAGGCGCTGCGCGCCGCCGCTACCGCCTCGCCCAGTTCGATCACCGCCAGTGCGTAGTAGCTCGACCAGTTGTAGCGCGTGACGGCATAGAAGTTCTGCGTGCCCGCCACGTAGCTGGGCGCGGCGTCGCCGTTTTGCAGTTCCACCAGCGCCAGCGGGCCGTTGTGGGCCGTGCCGGCCTCGTCCAACTCGGCGCCGCGCTCGATCATCTGGGCCGCGCTGAAGCTGGGCAGGATGTCGGGCAGCAGCAGCGCAGCGCGGTCGCTGCTGTCCACCGGCGGCTTGACGGCAAAGTGGGTGGGCTGGTCGCGTTGCCAGCCATGCGCGGCCAGGTAGTGCGCCACGCTGCCGATCACGTCGGCGGTACTGGCCACCATGTCGATGTGGCCGTCGCCGTCGAAGTCGACCGCAAAGCGGTTGATGCTGCCCGGCATGAATTGGCCCAGGCCGATGGCGCCGGCAAACGAGCCCTTGATCGCGGCCGGCGGCAACTGCTCGGTGTAGGTCAGCCGCAGGAACTGGCCGAGTTCATCGCGGAAAAATTCGCTGCGGTCCTTGCGGCCTTTGGGAAAGTCCAGGCTCAGCGTGGCCAGCGCGTCGAGCACGCGGAAGTTGCCGGTGATGCGGCCGTACAGCGTCTCCACGCCGATGATGCCCACCACCACCGAGGCCGGCACGCCGTAACGCTGTTCCGCCGCGTCCAGCCAGCGCGCGTTGGCGTTCCAGAAGGCGACGCCGGCGCGCAGCCGGTCGGGCTCGATGAAGCGGGCGCGGTAAGCGGCCCAGTTCTTGGCGGTGCCGGCCGGCGGCGGCATGATCAGCCGCGCCACCACTGGCAGTTGGCGGGCCTGCGCCAGTTGGGCGCGGGCCCAGTCGGGCGCCAGGCCGTGGCGCTCGGCCAGCAGGTCGGCCAGCGCCATCGCGTCCTCGCGCTGGCCGTAGGCGCTGCTGCCGGCCGGTTTGGTGGCCGGTTTGGCGGCCGGCTTGCTGCCTTTGTGCGCTCTGGCGGCTTTGGTCGCTTTGGTGGCGGCCTTCGACTTGCTGGCCGACGATGTGCGGTGGGCCTTGCTCGTTTCGGCCAGCGCCGGCGCGCCAGCGAATAGCAGCAGGGCCAGCGTCAGCAGCCAAGGGGCGGCACCGCGACGGGCGGCACCACGACGGGCGACGATAGGCGGGTGGGGGCTGTGGTTCATGGGGCGCGGCGGCTGTCGCGCGCGATCAGCTCGGTAGGAAGGAAATGGAATTCAGGAATGCGGCCGACGTTGGCGACAGCAAGGCCTGCAACAGCGCCTGGCCGGCGGCGGGATCGGCAGGTGGCGCGCGGCGGATAGCGTTGGATGATGCCAGAGCTTGCCGGCAGGCCTGGGTCACGCCAGCCGCGCATCATGACCGCCGGGCTCAACCTGACTCGAGGCGTGGCGCGCGCAGCCGGCTCGCCTCGTAACGCAACCGGCCCCACCACAGGCGGTCGGGCAGGCGCTGCCCGCCGGGCGCATAGCGCAAGCGATCCAGCGCCTCCAGCGCCTGGGCCAGCGGCTCGCCGGCGCTGCCGTGGACCTCGCGCACCCGTGTGGCCAGTGCCCGGGGCGGGTGATGGGCCTCGGCGGCGACGCCGATCTGCCGCAGCCGCAGGCAGAGCCGGCGGTGCAGTCGTTGCCAGGGATCCAGCCGATGTCGATCCTGCCAGGCCCAGATTGCGCCGGCCAGGCCGAGCAGCGCCACCAGGCCGACCAGCGCACGCGCCAGATCGGCCCAGTCGGGTTGCCGCACGCCCAGGCTTTTCAGCAGATCAAACTGGCTGGTGCGCGAATAGCCCAACACCCACTGGTTCCAGCGGCTGTCGAGCAGTTCCCAGGCGCGGCGGATCTGGCTGGCCAGCGCCGGGCTGACGCTGCTGAGCGCGCCCGCCATCAGGCCGGGCCGTGGCTGCAGCGGCCGGCTGGCCCGCACCCGTTCAGGCGCCACTGCGGCCGTCGGGTCGGCGCGAATCCAGCCGACGCCTGGGCTCCAGTATTCGGCCCAGGCATGGGCATGGCTTTGCCGCACGATGCGGAAACCGTCCTCGTCCGGCGGTTCGGCGCCCTGGTAGCCGGTGACCACCCGCGCCGGCACGCCCATCGCCCGCATGGCCACCACAAAGGCGGTGGCGAAGTGCTCACAAAAGCCTTGCCGGCGGTCGAGCCAGAACTCGTCGACCGCATCGCCGCCATAAAAGCCGGGTTGCAGGGTGTAGACGTAATCGGCCTGGCGGATGTGGGCTTGCAGTGCAGCCGCCAACGTGCGTGCATCGACCGCGCCGAGCTGGGCGCGCATCTGCTGCGCCCAGGCCACCGTGCGCGGATTGAAGCCCACCGGCAGCCGCCGCATGGCCGCCAGCTCCTGGGGCGCCAGTTGCTGACCGTGCTGAAAACGCAGGTAACCTTGGGCCTGGAAGCGCAGCCGTTCGCCGACCAGGCGGTCGGTATGCCACTGCAGGTCCTGGCCAAGCCAGATCGACCAGTCGGGCAATTGCGGCGCGCTGCCGGGTTCGGCCGGTGTGGCTTCCAGCAGCGGCAGCAGGGCCAGCCGGATCGGCTCGAGCATGACCTCGTAGCGGACCGGCGCGCCGCCGGTCTGCAGGTCGAGCGGGCGCTGGGCATCACGCCGGCCGGCCCAGATCGCCGGCTGCCACTCGACGCCGTCGAAGCGCGACAACACCGGGCCGCGGAAATACAGCGCCTCGGGCGGCGGCTGCGCGCCGTCGAAGCGCACGCGGAAGGCAATGCTGTCGTCATTGGCCAGGTCGGCCAGGCCGCCCATGCGCAGCGTGCCCGACAGACCGGTGCGCCCGCCGCTGTCCTGCGGCAGCCCCCACAGCGGGCCCAGCCGTGGAAACAGCAGGAACAGCGCCGCCATCAGCGGCAGCCCGAGCAGCGCCGAGCGGGCGGCCAGCCGCGCCGCATGCCACAGCGGCGGCTTGCCCACCGGCATGTTGGCCAGTACCAGTGCGGTGAGCAGGCCCCAGGTGGAGACCAGCATGGCCAGCGCGGTGAGCAGCGACTGCGAGTACAGGCAATGGGTCAGCACCAGGAAGAAGCCGAGGAAGAAGACCACGATGGCGTCGCGCTTGGCGCGCAGCTCCAGCGTCTTCAGCGCCATCAGCACCACCAGCAGGGTGACGCCGGCCTCTTTGCCCAGCAGCGTGCGCTCGGTGAACGCGGTCAGGCCGATGGCCACGGCCAGCACGGCCATCACCTTCCAGCGGCTGGGCAGCAAGCCGTTGCTCAGCGCCAGCTGGGCCCGCCAGGCCAGCACCAGGGCGGTGAGCAGCACGCACCAGCCGGCCAGGTGGAACATATGCGGCATCACCGTCCAGCCGATCACCGCCAGTTGAAACAGCGTGTCGCGTGTCTCGCGTGGCCAGTGTCGCCAGGCGGCCAGGCGCGCGCGGCCGGGCGCCGTGTCGCGCGGGCTGGTGGGCAAGGGTTGGGTCGCCATGTCAGCCACCTGCCGATGCGCTGGCGCCGCCGGCTTGCCACAGCGCCAGCGCCTGCAGCGCCTCGCGCCGTTGCAGCTCGCCGCCGGCCGAGGCCAGCTCGCGGCCGGGCAAGCGCAGCCCGTAGTCCAGACCGGCACGCTCGGCGGCCAGCACCCAGGCCGTCAGGCGCGACAAGCGGCGCTCGGCGTCGGCTGCGCCAGACGTGGCGTAGTCCAGCACCAGGGCCTGGGCGGCGCTGGCGCTGGTGTCACGGCTGATCAGCTCGCCGCTGCGCGCCACCTTCTTCCAGACCACCTGGCGCAGCGGGTCGCCACGGCGGTAGGCGCGCACGCCATCGAACTCGCCGCCCTGGCCGCTGCGCGACTGCAACTCGCTGCCGCCGCTGGGCTGGCCGGCCGGCAGCGGCTGTGCCGGTTGTTCGGGCGCCGGATAGACCAGGGCGCTGGCGGCCGGACGCCACACCGTCCAGGCGCGGAACAGCCCGAGCGGGAAGTGGGTCTCGACCAGCAGCGTGGGCAGCGGGTGGCGGCCGCGCTGGCTGGGCGTGAAGCGCAGCTTCAGCAGCGCGCTGCCTTGCGCCGCCACATCGCAGAAGGCCAACCCGCCGCGGCGGCCGGCGTACCAGCCCAGGCCGACGCCGTGGCGCTGGGCGCCGGGGTTGTCGAACACCACTTCCAGCGTCGCCGGTTCACCGGCAAATACCGGCGCCGGGGCCTTGACCCGCAGCACCAGCCGGCGCAGGTTGTCGTGGGTCTGGTGCATCGAGACCAGCGCGGCGCCGCCGAGCAAGAAGGTCAGCGCATAACCCAGATTGAGCTGGTAGTTGATCGAGGCCAGCAGCATCACCAGCAAGGTGATGGCAAAGGCCCACCCGGCGCGGGTGGGCAGGATGTAGAGGTTGCGCTGGGTCAGCGTCCAGCTGTCGCTGCGCGGCAGCCGGTGCTCGAACCAGTCGCGGATGCGGCGGCGGATCACTTCGGTGACGCTAAGCGGCTAGTCGATCAAGCCGCCAGGATGACGTCGGGCGCGGGTCATGGAATCCCCACCGCCTCCATCATCGCCCGCACCTGCTCGGCGCGGCCGCGGCCGGCGTTGGCTACCGGCACCAGCCGGTGGGCCGCGGTCTGCGGCAGGATGCCCTGCAGGTCATCGGGCGCCACATAGTCGCGCTGGGCCAGCAGCGCGCGGGCGCGGGCGGCCCGCAGGACGGCGATGCCGGCACGGGGGCTCAGGCCATCGACAAACCACTGGCCCGAGCGGGTGGCGGCAATCAAGGCCTGCAGGTAGTCGAGCAAGGCGTCCGAGGCATGGATCTTCTGCACCGCGGCCTGCGCCAGCAGCAACTCGGCCGGCGTCATCATCGCGCCCAGGCCCTGCACCAGGTCGCGGCGGTCCTCGCCGGCGAGCAGGGCGCGTTCGCTGGCGCGGTCGGGGTAGCCCAACGTGATGCACATCAGAAAGCGGTCGAGCTGGCTTTCGGGCAGCGGGTAGGTGCCGAGCTGGTCGCTGGGGTTCTGCGTGGCGATCACGAAGAAGGGCTTGGGCAGCGGCCGGGTCTCGCCTTCCACCGTGACCTGCTGCTCCTCCATTGCCTCGAGCAGTGCGCTCTGCGTCTTGGGGCCGGCGCGGTTGATCTCGTCGGCCAGCAGCACCTGGGTGAAGACCGGGCCCGGATGGAAAGTGAAGATCTCCTTGCTGCGCTCGAAAACACTGACGCCGACCAGGTCGGAAGGCATCAGGTCGGCGGTGAACTGCACCCGCGAGAAGCGCAGCCCCAGCGACACCGCCAGCGCATGGGCCAGCGTGGTCTTGCCGACGCCGGGCAGGTCTTCGATCAACAGGTGCCCGCCGGCCAGCAGGCAGGCCACGCAATCCTCGATCTGCGGCTGTTTGCCGACGATGATCGTGCTAATCTGGCTGATAAGCCTGGACAAGCGTCCTGCAAGGTTGGAATCAGCCATTGCGGGCACCATACCCGGAAAACGATTCGAGACAACGATGTCGACTGCTTTCTACAGCCATGACGAGTGCCGTTTGCACGATATGGGCCCAGGTCACCCCGAGTGCCCGCAGCGCCTGGATGCCATCGCCGACCAGCTGCTGGCTTCGGGTCTGAGCATCGCGCTGGAGCAGCGCGAAGCGCCGCTGGCCACGTTGGAACAGCTGGAGCGCGCCCATACCGCAAATTACGTGCTGCAGTTGCGCGAGTTCATGGAGCAGGTGCAAGCCAATGGCGAGTCGCGCCACCTTGACCCTGACACCGTGGTCTGCGCCGGCACCTGGCGCGCTGCGCTGCGCTCGGCCGGCGCAGCGGTGGCGGCCACCGAGGCGGTGTTCCGCGGCGAGGTGGAAAACGCCTTCTGCTCGGTGCGCCCACCCGGCCACCATGCCACGCGCGACGAGACCATGGGTTTCTGCTTCTTCAACAACGTGGCCATTGCGGCGCGCCATGCGCTGGATGTGCTGGGGCTGCAGCGGGTGGCGATCATCGATTTCGATGTGCACCACGGCAACGGCACCGAAGACATCATCGCCGGCGATGACCGCGTGCTGATGTGCAGCTTTTTCCAGCATCCGCTGTATCCCAACAGCGGCGCGGTGCCCAAGGGCACCAACATGATCAACGTGCCTATCCCGCCCTACACCCGGGGCATGGAAGTGCGCGAGATGATCGACCTGATGTGGATGCCGCGGCTGGAAGAGTTTGCGCCGCAGATGGTTTTCATCAGCGCCGGTTTTGATGCCCATCGCGAGGACGACCTCGGCCAGCTTGGCCTGGTCGAGTCCGACTACGAGTGGATCACCCGCCGCCTGAAAGACCTGGCTGACCGACATGCCAAGGGCCGCATCGTGTCCTGCCTGGAGGGCGGTTATGCGCTGAGCGCGCTGGCGCGCAGTGTGGTCACCCACGTGCGGGTGCTGGCCGGCGTCTGAGCGCGAGCCTTGCGGTGAAAAACGGACTGCAGACGCTGCCGGAGTTGCTGGCGGCACTGACACGCTCGTCGGCGCTGCTGGAGCTGGCCCTGCTGCTGGCCTGCCTGGCGCTGGCCTGGTTGCTGTGCGCCGTGCTGCGCCCGCGTGGCAATGCCGCCCACCAGGGCGCCGGCATCTGGTTCGGCAAGCGCGGCTTCGACGGCGCGCTGTTCCCGCTGCTGGCGCTGGCACTGGCGCTGTTGGCGCGGCTGCTGATGCGCGGCCAGATGCCGGTGGCGGTGTTCCAGCTGGCGGTGCCGGTGCTGGCCAGCCTGGCGCTGATCCGCGTCGCGGTGCGGGTACTGCATGCGGCCTATCCGGCATCGGCGCTGGTGCGGGCCTTTGAACGCACATTGAGCTGGGGCGTGTGGATCGCCGCCGTGCTGTGGATCAGCGGCCTGCTGCCACTGGTGCTGGCCGAGATGGAGGCCGTGAGCTGGAGCATCGGCGGCTCACCGGTGACGCTGCGCAGCCTGGTCGAGGGCGCGCTCAGCGCGGTGGCGGTGCTGCTGCTGATGCTGTGGCTGTCGGCCACCATCGAGGCGCGGCTGCTGCGTGCCAGCACCGTCAACTTCAGCCTGCGCAAGATCGCCGCCAATGCCACCCGCGCGGTGCTGCTGCTGGTCGGCCTGCTGGTGGCGCTGTCGGCGGCGGGCATCCCGCTGGGCGCGCTGGGCGTGATGGGCGGTGCGGTGGGCGTGGGCATCGGCCTGGGCCTGCAGCGGCTGGCGGCCAACTATGTCTCGGGCTTCGTCATCCTGGCCGAGCGCAGCCTGCGCATTGGCGACATGGTGCGGGTAGACAACTTCGAGGGCCGCATCAGCGACATCACGACACGCTACACGCTGATCCGCGCGCTCAACGGCCGCGAATCACTGGTACCCAACGAGTTGCTGGTCAGCCAGCGGGTGGAGAACTTGACCTATGCCGACAGCAACGTGGTGCTGACCACCTCGGTGCAAGTGGCCTATGACACCGACGTCGAGGCGCTGATGCCCAAGCTGGTGGCGGCGGTGGCGGCGGCGCCCCGGGTGCTGGACGATCCGGCGCCAGGCATCCGGCTGGCGGCCTTCGCCGACAACGGGCTGGAACTGATCATCAGTTTCTGGATCAACGATCCGCAGAACGGCCAGGCCAATGCGGTGGGTGAAGTCAATCTGGCGATCCTGCGGCTGCTCAATGCCCAGGGCGTGGAGATTCCCTACCCGCAGCGTGTGCTGCACAGCGCGCGGGTGCCAGCGGCGGCGCCTGAACTGCCGCCCGAACTGCCACCCGAACCGCCCGGCCAGGCCGCCTGAGCGCGGCCGATCAAGCGCTGCCACGGCCTTGCGCGGCAGCCGGCGCTGTCAGGCCACCACCACCGGGATCTTGCCGATCTTGGCCTGCCATTCCTTCGGGCCGGTGGTGTGCACGCTGGTGCCCTGGCTGTCGACGGCCACCGTCACCGGCATGTCCTTGACGTCGAACTCGTAGATCGCCTCCATGCCCAGGTCAGCAAAGGCCACCACCTTGGCGCCCTGGATCGCCTTGGCCACCAGGTAGGCGGCGCCGCCCACGGCCATCAGGTAGGCACTCTTGTGCTTCTTGATCGCCGCTATCGCCACCGGGCCGCGCTCGGCCTTGCCGATCATCGAGATCAGCCCGGTCTGGGCCAGCATCATCTCGGTGAACTTGTCCATGCGGGTG
>JBBQZM010000051.1:0-19986 GCA_038207685.1 Burkholderiales bacterium | reverse complement strand
AACCACGGCAGCGATCCGGCCGGCATGCTCACGCGCGCCAAGCCGGTGGACGGCGGCTACCTGCTCAAGGGCAGCAAGATGTGGATCACCAACAGCCCGATCGCCGACGTGTTCGTGGTCTGGGCCAAGAAGGAGGATCCCGACGGCCGCGTCGGTGGCCAGGAAAGCATCCACGGCTTCATCCTCGACCGCGGCATGAAGGGCCTGAGTGCGCCGAAGATCGAAGGCAAGATGAGCCTGCGCGCCAGCATCACCGGCGAGATCGTGATGGACGACGTGTTCGTTCCGGCGGAGAACCTGCTGCCCGGCGTGCACGGCCTGAAAGGCCCCTTCGGCTGCCTGAACAAGGCGCGCTACGGCATCGCCTGGGGCGCTTTGGGTGCCGCCGAGTTCTGCTGGCACGCGGCGCGCCAGTACACCCTTGACCGCCAACAGTTCGGCCGCCCCCTGGCGCAGAACCAGCTCATCCAGAAGAAGCTGGCCGACATGCAGACCGAGATTGCGCTGGGTCTGCAGGGTTGTTTGCAGCTGGGCCGCATGAAGGACGCTGGCACGGCCTCGGTCGAGGTCACCTCGCTCCTGAAGCGCAACAACTGCGGCAAGGCGCTGGACATCGCGCGCATGGCGCGCGACATGCTGGGCGGCAACGGCATCAGCGATGAATACGGCGTGGTGCGCCACATGGTCAACCTGGAGGTGGTCAACACCTACGAGGGCACGCACGATGTGCATGCGTTGATCCTGGGCCGGGCGATCACCGGCATTCCAGCTTTCAGTTGACCCCCGAAGCGCCTTCGGCAGTCCAGGCCCTGGCAATGCGCGGGCGGTTCGCGAGGCGTTCGAGCCTGCGCAGGCAGACCCTCGCGTCCGCGCTCAATCCCCTAGGGAAACTGCCACCCGCGGACCGGCCTTGCCGGATCCGCACCGCGTGCTTGATGTCATCGCTGTTGCTGGAGAAACGCTCGTGAGTGGACCGAAACTGTTGGATGGCATTCGTGTGCTGGACCTGTCGCGGGTGCTGGCTGGCCCCTGGTCAGGGCAGATCCTGGCCGATTACGGCGCCGACGTGATCAAGGTCGAGCGGCCAGGCGCCGGCGACGACACCCGCGCCTGGGGGCCGCCCTGGTGGGGTGATCCGGCGCAGCGCATGTCGTCGTACTACATCAGCGCCAACCGCGGCAAGCGCTCGATCGCCATCGACATTGCCGAGACAGCGGGCGCCGATCTGGTGCGCCAGCTGGCGGCCGAGGCCGATGTGGTGCTGGAGAACTACAAGGTGGGCCAGCTGGCCCGCTATGGCCTGGACTATGCGGCCCTGTCGGCGCTGAATCCGCGTCTGGTGTACTGCTCGGTCACCGGCTACGGCCAAACCGGCCCGATGGCGCAGGCTGCCGGCTACGACTTTGCGATCCAGGCCACTGGCGGCTTGATGAGCGTGACCGGCGAGAAGGACGGCACACCCGGCAGCCAGCCGCAGAAGGTGGGCGTGGCGGTGGCCGATTTGTTCACCGGCGTCTACGCCACCACGGCGATCCTGGCCGCACTGATCGAGCGTGGCCGCAGCGGCCGCGGCCGGCACATCGACGCCGCGCTGCTCGACGTGCAGGTGGCGATGCTGGCCAACCAGGCCAGCAACCACCTGGTGGGCAACATCGTGCCCAAGCGCATGGGCAATGCGCACATGAACGTCGTGCCCTACCAGGTGTTTGCCACGCTCGACGGCCACATCGTGCTGGCGGTGGGCAACGACGGACAGTTTGTGCGCTTCTGCGAGCTGGTGGGCCAAGCCCAGGTGGCGCAAGACCCACGCTTTGCCACCAACACGGCGCGCATAGCGCACCGCGAGCTGCTGATCCCTAGGCTGTCAGCGTGGATGCTGCAACGCAGCACCCAGCAGTGGGTGGACTTGCTGGAACCCAACGCCGTGCCCTGCGCGCCCATCCTCGACCTGCCCGGCGTATTTGCCCATCCGCAGGTGGTGGCGCGCGGCATGCACCAGACGATGGACGGCGGCAACGGCCAGCCCATGCCGCTGGTGGCCAGCCCGATGCGCTTTGACGGCGAACGCGCGCTGGCCGAGCAGCCGCCGCCCGGCCTGGATGCGCAGGGTGATGCCATCCGCGCAGCCCTGGCGCGCGGCGGCGGCTGGCCAGCGCGTTGACGCGTTGACGCATCAGGCCGTATCCGAACCCAACACAACACCACCCGGAACCCACCATGCCCCGACCGCCCGCCGTACCCACCGTGCAGCTCGACAACGCCCGGGTCATCGTCACCGAATGGCGCTTTGCGCCCGGCGCCGAGACCGGCTGGCACCGCCATGGCCATGACTATGTGGTGGTGCCGCAGACCGATGGTGAACTGCTGCTCGAAACGCCCGAAGGCCAGAAGACCGCGCCGCTGGTCGCCGGCCAGGCCTACAGCCGTGTGGTGGGGGTAGAACACAACGTGATTAACAACAGCGCCCATGAAGTGGTGTTCATCGAGATCGAGATCCGTTGAGCCCGTGCCTGACCCGCTGAAGGAGCCTTTGCCATGGACACCAAGACCGCCCCGCTGGCCCTGCTGAGCGACCCCGGACTGCTGAAGACCGATGCGCTAATCGGCGGCGAGTGGGTCGCCGGCAACGCTCGCTTTGATGTCATCGATCCCGCCACCGGCCTCAAACTCGCCGACGTGGCCAACCTGGGTCCGGTGGACTGCCACAACGCCATCGTCGCCGCCGACAAGGCCTGGGGCCCCTGGCGAGCCAAGACCGCCAAGGAGCGGGCCGCGGTGATGATGAAGTGGTTTGCGCTGCTGCATCAACATGCCGATGACCTGGCCCGCATCATGACCGCCGAGCAGGGCAAGCCGCTGGCGGAGGCCCGCGGCGAGGTGGTTTACGGCGCCAGCTTCATCGAGTGGTTTGCTGAAGAAGCCAAACGCATCTATGGCGAGACGATCCCCACCACCGACAACAACAAGCGCTACATCGTCATCAAGCAGCCGATCGGCGTCTGCGCGGCGATCACGCCCTGGAATTTTCCGATCGCGATGATCACCCGCAAGGTCGCACCCGCGCTGGCCGCCGGCTGCACCGTAGTGATCAAGCCGGCCGAGGCCACGCCCTTGTCGGCACTGGCGGTGGCCGAACTGGCGCAGCGCGCCGGCATGCCGGCCGGCGTGCTCAACATCCTGACCGCCGATGCCGAGCAGTCGATCAACATCGGCAAGGTGCTGTGCAGCAGCGACTTGGTGCGCCACCTGTCGTTCACCGGCAGCACCGAGGTTGGTCGCATCCTGGCCCGGCAGTGCGCGCCCACCGTCAAGAAGATCAGCCTGGAACTCGGCGGCAATGCGCCCTTCATCGTCTTTGACGATGCCGACATCGACTCGGCGGTCGAGGGCGCGATGGTCAGCAAGTACCGCAACGCCGGTCAGACCTGCGTCTGCGCCAACCGTTTTTATGTGCAGGCAGGCGTCTACGACCAGTTTGTCGAGAAGCTGGCGGCCAAGAGCCAGGGCATCACGGTGGGCAACGGCTTCGAGCCCGGGGTTAACCAGGGTCCGCTGATCGACGACCAGGCGATCGTCAAGGTGGAAGCCCATGTCGCCGATGCGCTGGCCAAGGGCGCGCGGCTGGTCGTTGGCGGCCAACGCATGGGCGATCGCTTCTACACGCCCACGGTGCTGGCCGACGTCAGCGCCGACATGCTGTGCGCCAAGGAAGAAACCTTCGGCCCGGTGGCGCCGGTGTTCCGCTTCGAGACCGAAGAAGAGGTGGTGGCGCTGGCCAACGATACCGAATTCGGCCTCGCCAGCTACTTCTACAGTCGCGACATCGGCCGCGTGTTCCGCGTCGGCGAGGCGCTGGAGTACGGCATGGTGGGCATCAATACCGGCCTGATCTCCACCGCCGAGGTGCCATTTGGCGGCGTCAAGCAGTCGGGCCGGGGCCGCGAAGGCGCGCACCAGGGCATCGACGACTATGTCGAGATCAAGTACCTCTGCCTGGGCGACATCCTGAAGTGACGGGCGGCGGCAACCCGCCATCGCCGCGCCCGCTCAATCGTCATTGGCCGCCGCCTGCGCACCACGCGGACTGATGCCGACACGGCCTGACGGCAAGCTGCCACCGGCCTGACCCAGCGCCAGGCGCAGCAAGGTATCGGCATCCTTGCCATGCACCGGGTAACGGGCCACGCCCACACTCGCTGCCACCGCCACATCCTGGCCGGCAACGGAGATCGGCCGCTTCAGCGCCTGCGCCAGCTTGCCGGCCACCCGGTCACCGTCGGCCGGATCGTCGATCCAGGCCAGCAGCACGGCAAAGCTGTCCACGCCGACCGAAGCCACCACGTCGCTGGCGCGCAAGCCGGCGCGCAGCCGCACCGCCACCTTGCGGCGCAGCACATTGGCGGCTTCGGTGCCCAGCCGGGCTTCGGTGGCCGCCAGGCCGTCGATGTGCAGCGCCAACAGCGCCATTGCCGCCGGCTCGCGCTCGCGCAGTGCCAGCAGGTGCGACATGTGCTCCATCAACTGCGCATGGTTGGGCAGTCCGGTAGCCAGGTCGGTGGCATAGGCCTTGCGCGCCGCACGCTCCAGCCGCTTGCGCTCGATCGCCAACCGCACCGCACGGGCCAGCAAGGTGGCATCTGCCTCGCGTTGTGGCAGCACATCCTGCACACCCAGTTGCATCAGTTTGAACGCCTGCGGCGCCGCCGGTTCAGGCGCCACCACCAGCACCGCAGCGTCCAGCACCGCGCGCGCCAGGCCGGACCAGTTCACCAGCGCATCGATGCCGCTCGCATCGGGCAACTGCATCACGATGGCATCGAAGCCCTGCTCATCCAGTGCGGCGGAGAGTTCGGCCTGCGTGACCACCGCCTGCACCACAAAGGGTCCATAGGCCGAGGTTGACCAATCGGGCGCACGCGGGCCCAGGTAGAGCAGTTGCAGAGGATCGTTTGTGGCCATCGGGGCTCATCATGCCCCAACGGCGGTTGCCTCACCACGCTCGAAACTACCCGTTGTGCGAGGACTGGCCACCGACGGCGGCGCAGTCTGCACTGGCGCTCAGTGGCTGTCGCCCGCGCTGCGCGCGCGGCGGCGCTGCTGCCAGGCCAGCAGTTCGCCGACAAAGCCCTTGCGGAAGGCCACCACGCAGAGCACGAAGATCACGCCGATGATCACCGTGACCCAGGAGCCGACGCGGTCAGCGAGGAAGTTCTGCAAGCCGATGATGGTGAACGCCCCCAGCACCGGGCCGGCGAAGGTGCCCATGCCGCCAAGCAGCGTCATCAGCACCACCTCACCCGACAATGACCAATGCGCATCGGACAGCGTTGCGAAGCCGAGTACCACGGTCTTCATCGAGCCGGCCAGGCCGGCCAGCGCGGTAGACAGCACGAAGGCCAGCAGCTTGTAGCGGTCGACGTCGTAGCCCAGCGAGATGGCGCGCGGCTCGTTCTCACGGATCGCCTTGAGCACCTGGCCAAAGGGCGAATGCACCACCCGCACGATGAACAGGAACACCGCGACGAAGACGGCCAGCACCACGTAGTACATCACCAGCGGCTTGGTCAGTGGCAAAAAGCCGAACAGCACGCCGCGCGGTACGCCTTGCAGGCCGTCCTCACCACCAGTGAACGGCGCCTGCAGCCAGACGAAGTACACCATCTGCGCCATCGCCAGCGTGACCATCGCGAAGTAGATGCCCTGGCGGCGTATCGCGATCAGGCCCACCAGCAGCCCGAGCAGACCGGCCAGACCGGTGCCGGCCAGGATGCCCAGTTCGGGCGACAAGCCGCCGCTGCGCACCAGCCAGCCGGTGACATAGGCGGCCGCGCCCAGAAAGGCCGCATGGCCGAACGACAGCAGGCCGGTGAATCCCAGCAACAGGTTGAAGGCGCAGGCGAAGATCGCGAAGCACAGCGCCTTCATCATGAACACCGGGTACAGGCCGATGAAGGGCGCTGCCAGCAGCAGCACCAGGCCGGCCAGCCAGGCCCAGTGGGCTCGCTTGGCGTCGATGGTGGCGTCAGAGCTGCTCATCATGCTTCCTTGCCGAACAGGCCGGCCGGGCGGACCATCAGCACGATCGCCATGATCACAAAGACCACGATATTCGAGGCCTCGGGATAGAAAACCTTGGTCAGACCCTCGATCAAGCCCAGCGCCAGGCCGGTGAGGATGGAGCCGAGGATCGAGCCCATGCCGCCGATCACCACCACGGCAAAGACGACGATGATCAGTTGGCTGCCCATCAGCGGCGTGACCTGGATCACCGGGGCGGCCAGCACGCCGGCCACCGCCGCCAGACCGGCGCCGAAGCCGTAGGTCAGCATCACCATCACCGGCACGTTGATGCCGAAGGCCTGCACCAGCGACGGGTTCTCGGTGGCAGCGCGCAGGTAGGCGCCCAGCCGCGTGCGTTCGATCAGGAACCAGGTGCCCAGGCAGACCACCAGCGAGGCGACGATGATCCAGGCCCGGTAGTTGGGCAGGATCATGAAGCCGAGGTTGGTGGCACCCTGCAACAGCTCAGGCACCGGATAGGACTGGCCCGAGACGCCGAACTTCTCGCGCATCACGCCCTCGGCGATCAGCGCCAGGCCGAAGGTCAGCAGCAGGCCGTAGATCGGGTCGATCTTGTACAGGTGCTTGAGCAGCGTGCGCTCGATCAGCACGCCGAGCGCACCCACCACCAGCGGCGCGATCAGCAGCGAGGCCCAGTAGTTGATGCCAAAGCTGTCCATGCCGATCCAGGCGACATAGGCACCCAGCATGTACAGCGCGCCATGCGCGAAGTTCACGATGCCCAGCAGGCCGAAGATGACGGCCAGGCCGAGGCTCAGCATCGCATAAAACGAGCCGTTGACCAGGCCGAGCAGCAACTGCCCGAGGAAGGCTTGCACCGGAATGCCGAAGATGTCCATGGGGGAGCGGGTAGGAGGTTGCCTGGCAGGCGAGGCGCCGTCCGACCCACAGGTCAGGCGGCGTGGCTCAGGGCCTTACTTCCAGAGCGCGCACTTCGAGTCGGCCTTGGCGGTCCACGCCGACTCGCCCTTGAAGGTCTCGACCACCTTGTAGTAATCCCAGGGCTCAACCGACTCGGCCGGCGTCTTGACCTGCATCAGGTACATGTCGTGCACCATGCGGCCGTCGGGGCGCACGAAGCCGCCCTTGGTGTACATGTCGTTGATCTTGGTGCTCTTCAGGTGCGCCATCACCTTGTCGCCGTCGTCACTGCCGATCGCCTTCACGGCGGCCAGGTAGGTCAACGCTGCCGAGTAGTCGCCGGCCTGGATCGACGAGGGCATGCGCTTGATCTTCTCGAAGAACTGGCGGCTCCAGGCACGCGCCTCGGCGTCGCGGTTCCAGTACCAGCTGTCGGTCAGGTACATGTTCTGCGTTGCCTTCAGGCCCAGCGAGTGGATGTCGTTGATGAACATCAGCAGACCGGCCAGCTTCATCGTCTTGGTGACGCCGAACTCGTTGGCCGCCTTGATCGAATTGGTGGTGTCGCCACCGGCGTTGGCCAGGCCCAGGATCTGCGCCTTGCTCGACTGCGCCTGCAGCAGGTAGGACGAGAAGTCGCTGGTCGACAACGGGTGCTTGACCGAGCCGACGATGGTGCCGCCGGCCGCCTTGACGATGGCCGAGGTGTCGTCCTGCAACTGCTGGCCGAAGGCGTAATCGGCGGTCAGGAAGTACCAGCTCTTGCCGCCGGCCTTGACCACGGCATTGCCGGTGCCCTTGGCCAGGGCCACGGTGTCGTAGGCATAGTGCACGGTGTAGGGTGAGCACTGCTCGTTGGTCAGCGCCGAGGTGGCCGCACCTACCGAGATGAAGGGCTTCTTCTTCTGCGCCGCGATCTTGGCCATTGCCAGGTTGGTGCCTGAGCTGGTGCCGCCGATCAGCATGTCCATGCCCTCGGTGTCGAACCACTCGCGGGCCTTGGTGGCGGCGATGTCGGCCTTGTTCTGGTGGTCAGCCACCAGCAGCTCAATCTTCTTGCCGTTGATGTTGCCGCCCATCGCGGCGATGGCCATGCGGATGGCCTCGGCACCGGCCGGACCGTCGATGTCGGCATACAGGCCCGACATGTCGGTGATGAAACCGATGCGGATGACATCGCCGCTGATCTGGGCCTGGGCCGGGGCAGCGGCGCCAAACAGGGCCGAGGCGGCCAGTGCACAGGCGGTGGTGATTTTCTTGAAGCTCATGGTGGAATCCTTTGACAGGGTAGGAAATACGCCCCGGCGATCAGACGCCGAGGTACTCGTGAAGCGTGTCCATCTGTGACGGCAGTTCGTCGCGCGTGAATTGCTGGATCACCTGGCCGTGCTCCATCACCAGGAAGCGGTCGGCCAGCTTGGACGCGAAGACGAAGTTTTGCTCCACCATCACGACGGTATAGCCCTTGGCCCGCAGATCCACCACCATCTCGGCAAGCTTCTGCACGATGACCGGGGCCAGGCCCTCGGAGATCTCATCGAGCAACAACAGCCGCGCGCCGGTGCGCAGGATGCGCGCCACCGCCAGCATCTGCTGCTCGCCGCCCGACAGCCGGGTGCCCTGGCTGGCGGCCCGATCGCGCAGGTTGGGAAACATGGCGTAAATCTCGTCCAGGCTCATGCCGCCAGGCCCCAGCGTGGGCGGCAGCAACAGGTTCTCCTCGGCAGAGAGGCTGGAGAAGATGCCGCGCTCTTCGGGGCAGTAGCCAATGCCCAGGCGCGCGATGGCGTGGGTGCTCATGCCGGTGGTCTCGATGCCGCGCACCTTGATCGAGCCCTTGCGGCTGCCGATCAGGCCCATCACCGCCCGCAGGGTGCTGGTGCGCCCGGCGCCGTTGCGGCCCAGCAAGGTCACGACCTCGCCCTCGTTGACATGGAAATCCACGCCGTGCAGTACATGCGACTCACCGTACCAGCCGTGCAGGCCAGACACCTCGAGAAAGGGCGCGGCCATCAGTGCGCCCCCTGCAACTCGGTGCTGGCAGTGCCCATGTAGGCCTCGATCACCGCCGGATTCTTCGACACCTGCTCATAGCTGCCTTCGGCCAGCGTGGTGCCGCCCTGCAGCACGGTGATGGTGTCGGCCAGGCTGGCCACCACGCTCATGTTGTGCTCGACCATCAGCACGGTGCGGCTGGCCGCCACCTTCCTGATGAGTTGGCGGATACGATCCACGTCCTCGGTGCCCATGCCCTGGGTCGGCTCGTCGAGCAGCATCAGCTTGGGCTCCATGGCCAGCGTGGTGGCGATCTCCAGCGCCCGCTTGCGGCCGTAAGCCAGTTCGACGGCGGGGATCAGCGCATAGCTGTCAAGGTCAACCTGCTGCAGCAGTTCCATGGCGCGGTCGTTGAGCTTGTGCAGGCTGCGCTCGGAGCGCCAGAAGTGGAACGAGGTGCCCAGCTTGCGCTGCAGCGCCACGCGCACGTTCTCCAGCACCGACAGGTGCGGGAATACCGCCGAGATCTGGAACGAGCGGATGACGCCGCGCCGCGCGATCGCCGCCGGCTTCTCGGCGGTGATATCCGTGCCGTCGAACAGGATCTGGCCCGAGGTCGGCACCAGAAACTTCGTCAGCAGATTGAAGCAGGTCGTCTTGCCGGCGCCGTTGGGCCCGATCAGTGCGTGAATGCTGCCGCGGCGAACCCGAAGGTCGACCTTGCTGACCGCGGCAAAACCCTTGAATTCCTTGGTCAGGCGGCGTGTTTCGAGGATGAACTCACTGCTGCTCATAGTGGGCCCGTACGTTGCCGCGAGGCTGACCGAGGGCATGGCGCAGAAGATGAGCCGCCCGAAAGGGATGCCGTGCGAAGGGCCGATGGCCGCGCATCGCGAACTGGGCAGAGGTGAACAGCAATGTCATGAGCCCGATAGTCTAGCTCGCAGTTTTCGCGATTTTGGCCCTAGCCCAACCTAAACTTTGCCGATGCGGTGGCGCCGAAGGCGTCCAGGACATCAGCCCGGCGCAGGTTCAGCTGCCGGATCACCCGATGGATCCATCGGCGAATGCAGGTGCAGGGTCTGCGTCGGGAAGGCGATCTCGGCACCATGACCCGCGATGATCTCGCCAATGCGCAGCAACACATCCTGCTTGACCTGGTGGTACTCGACCCAGATCACGGTGCGGGTGAAGGTGTAGATCAGCAGGTCCAGCGACGACGGCCCGAAACCGTTGAAGTTGACGATAAGCGTGGTGTTGGCGTCGATGTCGGGATGGGCGATCAGCATCGCTTTGATGTCGGCCACGATCGGTGCCACCACCGCGAAGTCGTCGTAGCGCAGGCCGATGGTCTCCTTGATGCGGCGATGGGTCATGCGCGAGGGGTTCTCGAGCACGATGGTCGTGAACACCGCGTTCGGCACATAGATCGGGTTGCGGTTGAAGGCGCGGATGCGGGTGTGGCGCCAGCTGATGTACTCGACCGTGCCTTCGAGCTGCTTGTCGGGCGAGCGTATCCATTCGCCGACGCTGAACGGACGGTCGAGGTAGATCGTCAGGCCGCCGAAGAAGTTGGCCAGCAAGTCCTTGGCGGCGAAACCCACCGCAATGCCGCCGACGCCACCCAGCGCCAGCAGACCGGTGACCTGAAAGCCCAGCGTCTGCGCGCCGGTCAGCAGCGCGAGCATCAGGATCACCAGCCGCGATAGCTTGCTCAGGGCGTCCACCGTCGTGTGGTCGACCTCCTCGCCGCGCAACTCGCGGGCGGCAGCGATGTTGCGGCCCACCTTACCGGAGAAGCGCAACAGGAACCAGGCCACGCAGGTGATCAGCGCCACGTCGCGCACGGCCATCAGTTCGTCCAGGAAGGACTCGTCAATCTGCGTCTGCAGCACACGCGCCATGAAGCCGGCGCCGATCACCCACATCGCCAGCAGAATCGGCTTGCTCGCCGTCTGCACCAGCGCGTCGTCCCACACCGAGCTGGTGCGCTGCGTCATCCGCGCCAGGTTGCGCAGCAGCACCTGGGCCAATTGGTTGAGGATCAAGGTGAGCAGCGCGATCGCGATCAGCGACGCCACCCAGGCTTCGATGCCGATCTGGCGGCTCAGGAATTCGCTCAAACGGTTCATGGCGCTGACTGTAGCGGGCTCAGCCGACGGTCCGAGGCCGCCAGCTCGAAGGTTGCGGCGGCACGCAGCCCGACAGCTCCCTGTACTTGCTGCGTAGCCGGCGCCGGCCAGGCGGGCGGCCCGAGGTCGGCGTCGACCACGGCTTGGTTTCGACCTGCCGCCTTGGCCCGGTACATCGCCGCGTCGGCAACCTGGAGGATCTGCTCTGGATCGACCGCCTCGCTGCCAAACACGACCACGCCGATGCTGGCCGAGCAGGTGTGCTCGTTCCGCACTCCGCCCTCGCTCTCGTCCGAGCCGGCAGGCTGGCGAGTCAGTACGAAGGGCTCGTCGAGGGTGGCCAGGATCTTGGCCGCGAAGACGCCCGCCTGAGCGGTGGCTTGGGCCGCATCGGCGTCCAGATCGACCAGCAGAATCACGAACTCATCGCCGCCGAAACGCGCCACGGTATCGGTGGCCCGCACAGAGCCCATCAGGCGACCTGCGGCCTCGACCAGCAACTGGTCGCCCACGTTGTGGCCTTCCTTGTCATTGAGCGCCTTGAAGTGATCCAGATCCAGGAACATCAAGGCGGCGCGGCCCCCATGGCGGCGGACCGCAGGCAGCGCCATGCGCATGCGGTCAGCCAGCAGTCGGCGGTTGGGCAGCAGCGTCAGCGTGTCGTGAAAAGCCAGTTGCCGGATGCGCTCTTCCGCGCGCCGATGCTCGGTGACGTCCTGAAATACTGTCGCAAACTGTCCCGGCGCCGGCGAGAACACCGTGATCGCAAAATCCCGCTGCATCGGCTCGAAGCGGCCCGACAAGCGCATGGGCTCGCCACGCTCGACGACCTGGGCGTAAGCCTCCAGGTAGGGCACCTCGCCAAAGATCTGGCTGGCCGCGCGTCCCAGCACGTCATCCTTGCGCAGCCCGAGAATGGATTCGAAGGCCGGGTTGACGTCGATGTAGACATAGTCCACCGGCCGGCCGGCCCGACGCGTCGCGCACCAGTTCATGCAGTGCCAGGCCCTCGGTCATCGAGGCGTACAGCGAGTGGTAGCGCTGTTCGCTCTGCGCGAGCCTGTTATGCGTCTTGCCCAGCAGCAGCACGGGCAGGCAGAAAGCCAGCATGAGATTCATGCCCAACTCGACCGCGAAGGTCCAGGTGTGTATCGGGTGGGTCAGCTGGAGGAAGTTCTGCGCGATCGGATCCATGACCGCCGTCAGCACAGCACGAAACATCGAGAAACATGCGGTAAAGGCAAACGCGGCAGCCAGTACCCAGCGCACGATGCGGTCATGCGCGTTGCGCGACCTGAGCAGCACGACGGCACTGGCCATGCGCGCGATGCTCATCACCACCGCGAAAACGATGATGCGCGCCGACAGATTGGGCTGCACATAGGTGAAGTACAGAAACAAAACAGCGGTAGCAACGACCAGCCCCCATTGCCATGAGCCGGCCGGCTTCAAGTCACTGTGGCTGCGATTGCCCAGGTAGATGAACACGAACCCGGCGACCATCCCGGTGTTGGCCACAACAATGGACAGCAGGTCTGGAATCAGCCCACGCAAAGCCAGCAGGAACAGGGCGCCGCTGAGACAGATCGCGCCGACGATCCACAGGCGCAAGCTGCGTTCGTCGTCTATGAGGTGCCTCACCAGAAGCAAGCCGAGCGCCAGCAGAACACCAGACGCAGTGGCCAGCAGGCTCAGTGTCTTGATGTCCAGGGCGGACCTTTCTCTGCGTCAAGGGTCGGCACCGCCGGTCCTTCAACTCACCGAAGCATGGCTGCCCGTGGCAGCCACGGCCAAACGTCGCATCTCAGTGTGAACCCGTCCGGATTCGAGAGTTTGACCTCGGTTAAGCGAATCGCCGTGATCGTGCCTTGGGACCGCTGCCGCGTCCAGGCGCGAACGGCGCACCGGTCAGACCCGCGCATGGCCGGGTGGGTGGGCTGGCAGAAGCTCGGCGCCGGGGCGCTCGCTGGCCATCAGCGCAGCGCCTCGAAGCCGGCTATCACGTCGAACAGCTCTTCATCGATGCGGTTCTGACGTTGGCGGTGGAAACCGCTGCGCAGTGTCTCGAGCAGGCTGTCGATGTTCTGGTCGGCACGTTCCATGGCCGACAGGCGGCTGGCGTTTTCGCTGGCCATCGACAGCGCGCAGGCCCGGTACAGCGAGACGAACAGGTATTCACCCACCAGCGCCGACAGCGTGGCCGCATGGCCGCCCACCAACTCGGGTGGGTGGCTCGTGGGCCAGCGCCGGGCCAGTTGGGTCTGGCGCCACTGGTCGTCCAGCGGCAACAGGCGCAGGCTCAGCGGTGCATGCCGGGCGCCCACCAGCGGGCTGTTGTAGAACAGCAGCAGCTCGCCGTCAGCCGCCGCCTCACCACTCGTCGCACCGGTCGGGTCGCCCATCCGGTCGCCCAAGCGGTCGCCGCTGTGGTCGGCGCTTGGGTCGCCGCTGTGATCGGCGCTGTGATCGGCGATTGGGTCGGCGGCGCCACGCGCGCCCGCCTGCACGCCGCCCTGCCCTGCGCCGCGGCCCGCCGGGCGCTGGCTGGCCAGCAACACCTGGGCGACCAGCGGCGCGATCGTCTGTACCGACTCGGGCACCGCCCAGGTGGCCTGCACCGCCAGGCCGGCATCGGCCAGATGTGCTTGCACCCGTTCGCCCACGGCCCAGACCCGGGGTGGCAGCGGCAGACCGACCAGGCGGCTGCAGGCCAGTTCGGCCACGGCTTCATTGAACTCACCCACCAGGCCCTGGTCGGAGCCGAAGACCACCGCCCGCACCGGCGCCCGCGCGGGCGGCTGGGCCGACGCGGCGGCGGGACCCCGTGCGCGCAGGCTGGCGCCCAGGCCCAGGGCCACGGTGCGCTCGTAGTCGGCCAGTGCCTGCACCGCATGTTCCAGCAGGCTGATGCGCGAGGCCGCGATCGCCTTCATCGTGCGCACGACGCCTTGAAGGTCGGTGGCGCTGTCGATCTGGCGCCGCAGGCCGGTGATGCTGTCGCTCATGGGGGCGGCTGGTCAGGCGCCGGATCGGACGCGTGTTCGGGTGCAGGCGCCGCCTTGGAAGCGGGCGCCGCCTCTGGCGCGGGCGTCGCCTCGGGTGCCGCGGACGCCGGCCGCGCTGTATCCCGATTCGGGGCCTGGGCTGGGTCATCGTCCTGTGCCTGGAACGGCGTCAGCGTCTGCCGGGCGAGGGCGACCAGGGCGCTGCGGTCGTCGTCCGCCAGCGGCTCGGCCGACGTCAGCCGGGCCACCAGTGCGGCCGGCAAACGGGCGGCTGCATCACGCAGCGTGCGCTCGGCCTCATCCATGCGCGGCAGCGGCACCGGATCGAACAGCCGCTCCGACAAGGCCAGCAGCACCGCAATCTGCGCCGGCACCGGCACCGGCGAGGCCTCGGCCTGGTTCAGGCAGGCGCGGATGCGCTGGCCGTGGGTGATGGCCTCGCGCGTGGCCTCGTCCATGCGGGCGCCGAAACGGGCGAAATTCTCCAGTTCCTCGAACTGGGCATAGGCCAACTTCAGGTCGCCGGCCACCGCGCGGTAGGCCGCACGTTGAGCCTTGCCGCCCACCCGCGACACCGACTTGCCCACGTCAACCGCCGGCAGCACACCCAGCGCAAACAGCGTGGGTGTGAGCACCACCTGGCCGTCGGTGATCGAGATCAGGTTGGTCGGGATGTAGGCCGACATGTCCTGGGACTCGGTCTCGATGATGGGCAGCGCGGTCAGCGAGCCGCCGCCCAGTTCGGGCCGCAGCCGGGTCGAGCGCTCCAGCAGCCGGGCGTGGATGTAGAAGATGTCGCCCGGAAAGGCCTCGCGCCCCGGCGGGCGCCGCAGCAGCAGCGACAGCTCGCGGTAGGCGCGGGCATGGCGGGTCAGGTCGTCGTAGACGATCAGTGCGTCGCGGCCCTGGGCCATGAACCATTCGGCGATGCTGGTGGCCGCGTACGGCGCGATGTAGCTCAGGCCGGCAGCCTCGTTGCCCTCGGCCACCACCACCACGGTGTAGGCCAGCGCACCCCGGTCGCGCAGCACGGCCACGGCCTTGGCCACGGCCGACGCGCGCTGGCCGATGGCGCAGTAGACACACACCACGTCGCGTCCGCGCTGATTCAGGATGGTATCGATCGCGATCGTGGTCTTGCCGGTCTGGCGGTCGCCCAGGATCAGTTCACGCTGGCCACGGCCGATCGGGATCAGTGCGTCCACCACCTTGAGGCCGGTCTGCAGCGGCTCGGTGACCGGCGCGCGGTCCATGATGGGCGCGGCCGAGCGCTCGATCGGCAGGCGCTCGTCGGTGTCCACCGTGCCCAGGCCGTCCAGCGGTCGGCCCAGCGGGTCGATCACGCGGCCCAGCAGGCCCTCGCCCACAGCCACGTCCATGACCCGGCCGGTGCGCTGCACCTCATCACCGGCGCGCAGATGGGTATGGTCGCCCAGCAGCACCACGCCCACCCCGTCGGCGTCGAGGTTGAAGGCAATGCCGTGCAGGCCGCCGGGAAAGCGAATCAGCTCCTCGTAGCCCAGGCCGGGCAGGCCGACCACGGTGGCGATGCCGGTGGACACCGCGGTGACCGTACCCACCTCGCGAGGCTGCAGCGCCGGGGCCTGGGCCTGTTGCGTCAGGGCCTGGTCCAGGCCGCTGAACGCCTGATCGTAGGCCTGGTCCAGCGCCGGGGCCGGGGCCGGGGCCGGGGCCTGGTCCAGCCCGGGGCGCCCGTCGCGAACGGGTGCTCCCTTGGACTTGTCGCCCTGTGACTCCGCCAGCGCATTCGCCTCTTCGGGCGGCCGGGTGGGGCTCATGGCGCCGCAGGCGCAGCGGCATCCGCCGCGGGCGGGGTTTCGGCTTCCGGGCTGGCCGCGGGGGCTGCCGGGGTCGGGCCCGCGGCCGGGGCCGGGATCGGGGCCGGGATCGGGGCCGCAGCCGGCTCTGGCTCTGGCTCTGGCTCTGGCTCTGGCTCTGGCTCTGGCTCTGGCTCGGGCTCGGGCTCGGGCTCGGGCTCGGGCTCGGGCTTGGGCGGCGGCACCGGCTTGGGCAGCAGCGCATCCACGCCGCGCTGCACGGCGTCCAGGTAGTCGGCGATGCTCCAGGCCAGCTTCTGGCCCTGGGCGCTGAGTTCGATACCAGCCACCAGGTCGGGCGCAGTCTCGAAGCGCAGCGGCGTGCCGACGCCAAACGCCGCATCCACCGCGGCCTGAACCTCAGCGCGCTGCGCGTCGGGCAAGTCCAGCGCGCTACGCACCAGCGCGCCCGCTGGCGCCGCAGCACCAGCGCCAGCCGTCTGATCGCCAGCGGACGCGCCCGCGCCCGCGCCCAGCACTTGGGCCAGCCTGGTCTTGGCCTCGCCGTCCAGCGCCTGCAATCGGCGCACGAATTCGGCCACCATCGCCACCTCCAGTGGCGTGCCCGCCAGATCGGCCAGGGCCTGGCGCGAGATGGCCAGCACCTGCTGCTGGGTGCGTTGCACCAGGGCCTGGTTCAGGCGCCGGGCGTCGGCCTGCAGCGCCTGCTGGCGCTGGGCGCTCAGCAGGTCGGCGGCCTGCCGCGCCTCGGCCAGCAGACGCTGGCGCTCAGCCTCGGCCGCAGCGGTGGCTTTGGCCAGCAGGCCTTCGCGCTGCTGGTCGAACTGGTCTTCACGCTGCTGGTAGTCGTCACGCAGCTTCAGCGCCGCCGCCTGCTTGGTCTCGGCGTCAGCCAGCGCGGCGGCCACATTGCGCTCACGCTGGTCGATTGCGTCGAGCACCGGTTGGTAGAGAAAGCGCTTGAGCAGCCACACCAGGACTGCAAAGTTCAGCACCTGGGCGCCAACGGTAAACCAGTCGACCAGCATGGCTCACTTCCCCGCGGCCTGGGCGATGGCGTGGTTCCAGAACGGGTTGGCGAAGATCAGGATCATCGACACCACGAAGCAGTAGATCGCGGTCGACTCGATCATCGCCAGTCCGACGAACAGCGTACGGGTGATGGTCGACGACGCATCGGGCTGCTGGGCCAGCGAGCTCAGCGCGACCGCGACAGCGCGGCCCTCGCCCAGCGCAGTGCCGATGACGCCGATGCCGATGGTGAGGCCGGCGGTGATGATGGAGGCGACGGCAATGACGGTGAGCATGTCCATGGGCGGATCCTGAAGTGGGGGTGGTGCAAGCGGGATGAGGTGCGGCGAGCGGAGGTACGCCGCGCCTCAGGGCGGGTGCGTGGCCTCGGGCGGCGGGCGCGCCTTCATCGCCGCAGCGATGTAGACCGTGGCCAGCACGAAAAAGATGTAGGCCTGCACCATGCCGGTGAGCAGGCCCAGCAGGGTCATGACCACCGGGAACAGCAAGGGTGTGATGCTGAGCAGGATCGCGATGATCATCGCGCCGCTCATCATGTTGCCGAACAGCCGCACCGCCAGCGCCAGCGTGCGCGAGACCTCGCTGATGATGTTGAACGGCAGCATGATCATCGTCGGCTGGGTGTAGCTGGCCAGGTAGCGGCCAAGGCCCTGGTCGGCGATGCCGAAATAAGGCACCGCCACGAACACGCACAGCGCCAGCGCCACGGTGGTCGACAGCGAACCGGTGGGTGGCTCGAAGCCTGGCAGCAGCGTGCCCAGCGCCGACGCGGCCACCAGCAGGAACAGGCTACCCAGGAAGGCCAGCACCCGGCGCGGCGCGCGCAGGCCAACTTCGCCGATCTGCGTCTCGATCATCGTGACGATGATCTCGAGCAGGTTCTGCCAGCGCGAGCGCTGCAGCCCGTGTGACAGCCGCCGCGTGACCAGCGCCGAGCCCAGCACCAGCACCGCCATCACCAACCAGGTGAACACGATGGTGGCGTTGAGCTTGAAAAAGCCCGCCTGCCAGTAGATCAGTTCATCGGGGCTCAGACGCATGGTGGCCCTCCTGGGTTGGGTGAAGCGCATCGGTGGTGGTGGTGGTGGTGGTGGTGGTGGTGGTGGTGGCGACAAGTGCCGGGCGCGTGAGCCGCAGCACCACCAGCCGCGCCAGCACAAAACCGATCAGGCAGGCCAGCAGCCGCGGCCACTGGCCGCCGCCCACCAGATGGAAGCCGGTCAGCGCCCCGCCCATGCGCAGCAGCAGGCTGGTCATGAGCCACAGCGCCGGCTGCGTCGAGGCCGCAGCGCGGCGCGTGGTCCACCACAGGCCGCCGAAAAAGCCGGCACCGATCACGCCACCGGCCAGCAGCGCCAGCGCGAGTAACCATGGCCCGACGGCGGCCAGTTCAGTGACCAGAACCGACGACAAGGCGGTGCTCAGTGGATCAATCATCGGCCGCCTCGGGCACGTCGCGCATCGCTTTGTGCTCCTTGTCCACCCAGCGCCAGGCATTCAAGCAGCCCAGTACCAGGCCGGCCACCAGCAGCGCCAGGGTCCAGGAGCGCCCGCCAGGCCAGCGCTGGTCCAGCCACAGGCCCAGCGCAGCGCCCAGCACCGTGGGCACCGCCACCGACCAGCCGACCATGCCCATCATGCCCAGGCCCAGCCACACGCCCTCGGCCGCATGCCGCCGGGCCTTGAGCTTGCGTGCCGCCTGACTGCCGGCTTGAGCGGCAAAGCCCGGCGCGCCCGTGGCCGGGGGCTGCCCTGGCGCGCTGTGGGCCGACGCTGGCCGCGGCGGCGCGCTTGCGGCCGCCGGTGGTACTGGGCTGGCCGGATCATGCGGCCGGGGCTCAACCATGCTGGATCTCCCCCAGCCGGCGCAGCAGGCCCACCTCCAGCTTGGCCAGCACCTCGTGCACCCGCAATTCTTCGGCGCTTTGGCGCATGAACTCGTGCTGCACCGCCGCGCGCAGCCCGTCCAGATCGGTGCCGCCCATCGCGCGCCGCACCGACACCAGCACCTGGGCGCCGGTCTTGATCAGCACGCCGCCGTCCACCGCCACCACGACCTCGCCGGCGGCCTCGGCCTCATAGATCAGCAGGCCCGGGCGCAGCACCATCACGGCGTCGCGGCGACGTGGCAACAGCCCGTACGCGCCCCGCGTAGTCTCGACCACCAGGCGCGTCACAGCCGCCACATCGGCAAACACCTGGAACGGCAGCAGGATCTTGAGCTGCATGGTCATGCGGGCTGCCCGGCGGCCGATGTGCTGACGGATGGGCCGACGGCTGGGCCGGCGGGCTGGGTGGCCGGTGAACTGGCCGGCGGGCTGGCGGGCGGGCTGGCCGCTGGGGCCGCAGCGGCCTTTGCGCCACCCTGCCCCGCTGTCTTGCGCGCCTTGTCCAAGGCCTCGTCCACCTTGCCGATCATGTACAGCGCGCTCTCGGGCAGGTCCTTGAATTCATCGGCCAGGATACGCTCGCAGCCGTCCAGCGCGTCGTCCAGGCTCACCAGGCGGCCGGTCATGCCGCTGAACTGGCCGGTGGTGAAAAACGGCTGGGTCAGGAAGCGCTCCAGCCGCCGCGCGCGGCCGACCACCGCCCGGTCCTGCGCTGACAACTGAGCCATGCCCAGCATCGCGATGATGTCCTTGAGCTGGGCGTATTGGGCCAGCGTGCGCCGGATGTTCTGCGCCAGCGCGTAGTGGCGCTGGCCGACGATGCCCGGCGTGGCCATCTTGGAACTGGACTGCAGCGGGTCGACCGCCGGAAACAAGCCTTCGCTGGCCCGCTTGCGCGACAGCACGATCGACGCCGACAGGTGCGAGAAGGTGTGCACCGCGGCCGGGTCGGTGAAGTCGTCGGCCGGCACGTACACCGCCTGGATCGAGGTAATGGCGCCGCTGTCGGTGTTGGCGATGCGCTCTTCCAGCCCGGCCAACTCGGTGCCCATGGTGGGCTGGTAGCCCAGCCGCGACGGCATCTGCCCCATCAGGCCGGACACCTCGGCCCCGGCCTGGATGAAGCGGAAGATGTTGTCGACCAGCAGCAGCACATCGCGGTGCGCCACATCGCGAAAATGCTCGGCCATGG
>JBBQZM010000050.1:0-20173 GCA_038207685.1 Burkholderiales bacterium | reverse complement strand
TTTGCAGGTCGGCAAGACGGGCTCGCACATCTACCAGTTTGTGCTCGGCCTGCTCGCGGGCCTCGGCGCAGTGCGAACCGTCCTCGAGCCTGAGCAGATCCGCGATCTCGTCCAGATTGAACCCCAGCCGCTGGGCGGACTTGATGAAGCGCACCCGGGCCAGATCCGCTTCGCCGTAGCGACGGATGCCACCCAGCGGCCGGACGGGCTCCTGCATCAGCGCTTTGCGCTGGTAGAAGCGGATCGTCTCGACGTTGACTCCGGCGGCTTCTGCCAGTGCGCCAATGGTCAGGTTTTCAGGTGATCGGCTCATGGCGCTTGACTCCGTACTTAAGTACGGAAGTAAGCTTAAGCCATGAAACCAGATTCCCCAACTGAATCGCAAGGCGGCGGGCGCGGCGCATTGTTGACCGGTGGTCTGGCGGCCATCCTCGCCTCCACCTGTTGCCTTGGCCCCTTCGTTCTGATCACACTGGGTGTGTCAGGGGCGTGGATCAGCAACTTGACTCTGCTCGAACCCTACCGACCGATCTTCATCGGCGCTGCGGTGGTGGCCTGGTTCTTCGCATACCGGCGCATCAGGCGAGAACCGGCAGCGTGTGCGCCTGAGCAGGTCTGGGCGCAGCCGCAGGTCAACCGAAGCTACAAGACGCTGTTTGGGATCGTGGTGGCGCTGGTGATCATCGCGTTGGGATTCCCGCTGGTCGCACCCTGGTTCTACTGAAAGGAAACAATATGAAGAAGCGCTTTGCACAGGCCGTGTTGGTCACACTGACTTCACCCCTCTGGGCGGCCACGCAAACCGTCACGTTGTCCGTGCCAGACATGAACTGCGCGGTCTGTCCCATCACGGTCAAGAAGTCGCTGACCAAGGTATCCGGCGTCAGCAAGACCGAGGTGAGTCTTGACAGGCGCGAGGCCAAGGTGACCTTCGATGACGCGAAGACCAGCGCCGAGGCCATCACGCGTGCCACCGAGGACGCCGGGTATCCGTCGACCGTGATTGGAGCCGCCAAGTGACCGTTGTCATTCCGGAATCGACGCTGACCTGCCCCGAATGCGGGCATACCAAGATCGAGACGATGCCCACCGACGCTTGCCAGTGGTTTTATGAGTGCGAGCAGTGCCACGCAGTGTTCAAGCCCAAGCCGGGAGATTGCTGCGTCTACTGCTCCTATGGCACGGTGCCGTGCCCGCCGATCCAAGAACGTGGCAAGGGCAGTTGCTGCAGCAGCTGATCACGCACGCCATAGGCATTCGCATGGCTCGTCCCAGCGCGCGGGGATGACACGGCGAACCGACGCTTTTGAGCGTCATGCCCGGAACCACGCCGATTGCAACAGCTTTGACGATGCTGGGCGCCAACTGGGCCCCTCGGCCGACCCGGCTGATACGACCAAGATCAAACCCTTCGACTTCGGCGAGGTCACCCAAAGTTTAGGGCAGCGCGCCAAGTTGGCGCAGCCGTTGGCAGCGATTTGGCTTGAGCTGGGTCTACGAGCCGGTGGCCGATCAGCACCGAAGCGATGCTCATCGAGGCAGGGAGCCAGGGCCCGAGGGCTAAGATGGGCAATCAGATTCAACCGGTTGCAGCATGCCCCCCAACGCCCCCCGCCAACGCCCTGATGAGGACGCGGATGCCGCCAAGGCACCTCGCGGTCGACTGGATTGGCGGCAGTTGCTTGATTGGCTGGTCGAGGACGGGCTGGTCGACGAGGCCGATGCGCAGCGGGTGATCAAGCGTTTTGGCGCCGGCACTTCCAGCCTGCACGCGCTGGTGCGGCTGGGCGGCGCGGGGCTCAAGCAGGGCAGCAAGGCGCTGGACTGCGAGGCGCTGACCGAGTGGCTGGCCAAGCGGGCCAAGCTGCCTTATCTGCGCATCGATCCGCTGAAGGTCGACGTTGGCCGGGTGGCCGAAGTGATGAGCTTGCAGTACGCCGAGATGCGCAAAGTGCTGCCGGTCAATGTCAGCAGCGAACTGGTGACGGTGGCCACCAGCGAACCCTATGACACGGAATGGCTCAGCGAGATCGAGTCGCACAGCCGGCGCCGTGTCAAGCTGGTGCTGGCCAACCCGGAAGATGTGGCGCGTTACACCGCCGAGTTCTACGGCTTGGCGCGCTCGGTGCGGCAGGCGCAGAAGAGCAGCGAGAGCTCGTCGACCGCCAGCTTCGAACAACTGGTGGAACTGGGCAAGACCAACAAGCAGCTCGATGCCAACGACCAGGGCGTGGTGCAGGTGGTCGACTGGCTATGGCAATACGCCTTCGACCAGCGCGCCAGCGACATCCACCTCGAGCCGCGCCGCGAGATGGGTGCGATCCGCTTCCGCATCGACGGCGTGCTGCACACCGTGCACCAGGTGCCGCTGGCCGTGATGACCGCGATGACGGCGCGCATCAAGCTGCTGGGCCGCATGGACGTGGTGGAGCGACGGCGGCCGCAGGACGGCCGCATCAAGACCAAACGTCCCGACTCGGTGGACGGTGTGGCTGGTGGCGGCGAGGTGGAGATGCGGCTGTCGACCCTGCCTACCGCCTTTGGCGAGAAGATGGTGATGCGGGTGTTCGATCCCGAAACCGTGGTCAAGTCGGTGGCTGCGCTGGGCTTCTCAACCCACGACGGCGAGCGTTGGGCCAAGCTGACGGCCCAGGCCCACGGCATCATCCTGGTGACCGGCCCCACTGGCAGCGGCAAGACCACCACGCTCTACTCCACGCTCAAGTCGCTGGCCACCGAGCAGGTCAACGTCTGCACCGTCGAAGACCCGATCGAGATGATCGAGCCGTCTTTCAACCAGACGCAGGTGCAGGCGGCGCTGGACATGGGCTTTGCCGAGGGCTTGCGGGCCTTGATGCGGCAGGACCCGGACATCATCATGATCGGCGAGATCCGTGACCTGGCCACTGCCGAGATGGCGATCCAGGCGGCGCTCACCGGCCACCTGGTGCTGTCTACCTTGCACACCAATGATGCCGCCGCCGCCATCACCCGGCTGCAGGATCTGGGTGTGCCGGGTTACCTGATCTCCGCCACGGTGATCGGCGTGCTGGCGCAGCGCCTGGCGCGCACGCTGTGCGACAACTGCAAACAGCGTGACGAAGACGCCACTCGGGAGACGCTGGACAGCTATGCCAAACCCTGGCGACTTTCGGGGGGGGTGCGGCCGTACAAACCCGTGGGCTGCACGCTGTGCCGGCAGACCGGTTACCGCGGACGCATCGGCCTGTACGAGTTGCTCACGCTCAGCGACGCGGGCAAACGCGCCATTCATCCAGCCGGCGACATGGTGGCCTTGCGCCGCCAGGCGGTGAAGGACGGCATGCGTCCGCTGCGCCTGTCCGGCATGATGAAAGTGGCCGAAGGCCTCACCACGGTGGAAGAGGTGCTGCGCGCCACGCCCAGCTGGACCGAAGGCTGAACCAAGCCCACGTGCCGGTGCCGGCAGGGCATTTGTCTCAGCCGGGACAGCAGGGTTTTTAGACCTCGGGTTTACGTGAAAACCACAGCGGGCCGGGGGGGCGACTACCTAGAATCCGCGCTGGGCTGGGAGCCCTGCGAGGAGATGACGCTGTGAAGATAAAGAGCCAGAAAGACTTCTGGTCGGGACTGATGTTTGTCGTGGCGGGCTTGGGCTTTGCCTGGGGCGCCACTGAATACAGCTTCGGCTCATCCGCCCGTCCGGGCCCGGCCTACTTCCCGTTCGGGCTGGGCATCCTGCTGACCCTCATTGGCGCGATGGTGTGGTTCACGTCGATCACCATCGAAACCGAGGATGGCGATCGCATTGGCGCCATCGCCTGGAAGCCTTTGCTGATCATCACGCTGTCGGTGGTGATGTTCGGCCTGATGCTGCCCCGGCTTGGCATGGTCATCTCGCTGCCGGTGCTGGTGATCGTCGCGGCGCTGGCCGGTGACGAATTCCACTGGAAGGACGCGTTGATCAACGCGGCCATCCTCACCTTGAGCTCCTGGCTCATCTTCATCAAGGGCCTGAGTCTGGTCATTCCCTTGTGGCCGTCTTTCATCACCGGCTAAGGGGCAGCACATGGATCTCATCAACAACCTGATGCTGGGTTTCGGCGTGGCCTTCACGCTGCAAAACCTGTTGTACGCCTTTGGCGGCGCGGTGCTGGGCACGCTGATCGGCGTGCTGCCTGGGCTGGGCCCGGTAGCCACCATCGCGATGCTGCTGCCGTCGATCTACGCGCTCGACGCCACACCCGCGCTGATCATGTTGGCCGGCATCTATTACGGTGCGCAATACGGTGGCTCGACCACCGCCATCCTGATCAACGTGCCGGGTGAATCGAGTTCGGTGGTCACTGCGATCGACGGTTATGCCATGGCTCGCAAGGGCCGTGCCGGCCCGGCGCTGGCAGCGGCCGGCCTGGGCTCGTTCTTCGCCGGCTGCGTGGGCACCATCATCATCGCGGCCTTTGCGCCGCCGCTGACCGAAGTGGCCTTCAAATTCGGCCCGGCCGAGTATTTCTCGCTGATGGTGCTGGGCCTGATCGGCGCGGTGGTGCTGGCCTCGGGCTCGCTGGTCAAGGCCATCGGCATGATCATCCTGGGCCTGCTGCTCGGCCAGATCAACACCGACGTGATTTCGGGTGTTCCGCGCTACAGCTTCGACATCCCCGAGCTGACCGACGGCATCGGCTTCGTCGCCATCGCCATGGGCGTGTTCGGCTTTGGCGAAATCATCTCCAACCTGGGCAAGCCGGCCGAGCACCGCGAGGTCTTCACCAAGGACGTCAAGGGCCTGTGGCCGACCTACCAGGACTTCAAGGATGCCGCCCCAGCCGTGCTGCGCGGCACCGCGCTCGGCTCGATCCTCGGCATCCTGCCCGGTGGCGGCGCGCTGCTGTCCTCATTTGCTGCCTACACGCTGGAAAAGAAGATGCCTGGCCGCAAGGGTGAAGTGCCCTTCGGCCAGGGCAACATCCGCGGCGTGGCCGGCCCCGAGTCAGCCAACAACGCCGGCGCGCAGACCAGCTTCATCCCGATGTTGACGCTGGGTATCCCGCCCAATGCGGTGATGGCGCTGATGGTCGGTGCGATGACCATCAAGGGCATCCAGCCCGGCCCGCAGGTGATGACCAGCAACCCCGAGCTGTTCTGGGGCCTGATCGCCAGCATGTGGGTGGGCAATGCGATGCTGGTGATCCTGAACCTGCCGCTGATCGGCATCTGGATCAAGCTGCTGACCGTGCCTTACCGCTTTCTGTTCCCGGCCATCGTGGTGTTCTGCTGCATCGGCAGTTACACGCTGAACAACAACGCGTTCGACGTCTACATGACCGCGATCTTCGCCGTCGTCGGTTATGCCTTCTGGAAGCTGGGTTGTGAGCCGGCGCCGCTGCTGCTGGGCTTCATCCTGGGCCCGATGATGGAAGAGAACCTTCGCCGCGCCCTGCTGCTGTCGCGTGGCGACTGGACCACCTTCGCCACCCGGCCGCTGTCGGCCTCGCTGCTGGCCGCCGCGCTGCTGATGGTGATCGTGGTGATGCTGCCGTCGATCAAGGCCAAGCGCGAAGAGGCCTTCCAAGAGGAGGACTGACGCGGCCGCTGCGTGTCGGGGCAAGATGGCCCCACCGCGGCGACTTGTATCTCAACGGCCCTTGCGAGGGCCGTTTTCACGCCCACGCGCAGTCGATCGCCCGTGATTGCACAATCGTTCAAATTCACCCAGCGCAGGATGCCACCCGCCATGACTTCATCGTTTAACTACAGCAACCCCTATCCGTCGACCCGCGTGCCGGTGTTTGCGCGCAATGTGGTCTCCACCTCGCATCCGCTGGCCGCGCAGGCCGGCCTGCGCATGATCGCCGCCGGCGGCAATGCGGTGGACGCAGCGGTGGCCGCCGCCGCAGTGATGACCCTGGTCGAGCCCTGCAGCAACGGCCTGGGCTCCGACGCCTTCTGCATTCTGTGGGACGGCCAGCAGCTGCACGGCCTCAATGCCTCGGGCCCGGCGCCGGCGGCCTGGACGCTGGACTACTTCAAACGCAAGCATGGTGGCGACGCGCGCAAGCCGCCGATGCGCGGCTGGGATTCGGTCAGCGTGCCGGGCGCGGTGGCCAGCTGGGTGGCGCTGAGCGAACGCTTCGGCAAGCTGCGCTTCGAGGACTTGCTGGCGCCGGCGATCGAGATTGCCGAGCGCGGATACGCGGTGCCGGTGGTGGTGCAGGACAAGTGGACCGCGGCCAGCCAGGTGCAGGCGCTGGTGTCGCAGCCGGGTTTTGCCGAGACCTTTCTGCCACGTGGCCGCGCACCGGCGGTCGGTGAGCTGTTCCGCATGCCGGGCGCGGCACGCGCGCTCAAGGCCATCGCCGCCACGCGAGGCCAGGCCTTCTACAGCGGCGAGATCGCCGAGGCGCTGGCGCGCCACGCGGCAGCGCATGGTGGCGCGATGACGCTGGCCGACCTGGAGGACTTCAAGCCTGAGTGGGTGGCGCCGCTTGGCCAGGACTACCGCGGTTCAAGGCTGCACGAGATCCCGCCCAATGGCCAGGGCATTGCCGCGCTGATCGCGCTGGGCATCCTGCAGCATTTTGATCTGGCCGACCTGGGCGCCGACAGCGTGTCTGCGCAACACCTGCAGATCGAGGCCATGAAGCTGGCCTTTGCCGATGTCTACCGTTATGTGGCCGAGCCCTCGGCGATGCAGGTGTCGGCCGAGCAGATGCTGGACCCAGCTTATCTGGCATCCCGCGCCAAGCTGATCGACCGCAGCAAGGCGCAGGACTTCGGCGCCGGCAACCCGGCCCGCGGCGGCACGATCTACCTGACTGCCGCCGACGAGAGCGGCATGATGGTCAGCTTCATCCAGAGCAACTACATGGGCTTTGGCTCCGGCGTGGTAGTGCCCGAGTACGGCATCAGCCTGCAGAACCGCGGCTACGACTTCAGCCTGGATGCCGACAGCCCGAACGTGGTGGCGCCGGGCAAGCGGCCGTTCCACACCATCATCCCGGCCTTCCTGACCCGCGATGGCCAGCCGCAGATGAGCTTTGGCGTGATGGGCGGCCACATGCAGCCGCAAGGCCATCTGCAGACGCTGGTGCGCATGCTCGACTTTGGCCAGAACCCGCAGGCCGCCTGCGACGCGCCGCGCTGGCGTGTCAACGAAGGCCGCTCCATCAATGTCGACCAGCACATGGATCCGGCGCTGGTGCAAGGGCTGGTGGATCTCGGCCACCGGCCCGAGAAGCTGACCGACAGCTACATGGACCTGGGCGCCGGCCAGTTCATCTGGCGCTTGGGCGACCCGGCCAGCGAGGGTTATGTGGCCGCCAGCGATCCGCGCCGCGACGGCCAGGCCGCCGGTTTCTGATCAGCCGCTCAAGCTGTCGTCGATCGCCCGCAGCGTGGCCTTGGCCTCCAGCGGCTTGGTCAGGAACTGCGTCGCGCCGGCGTCGAAACACTCGTCGATGCGCTGTGGCCGGCTCTCGGCCGAGACCACGATCACCGGCACGCTGCGCAGCCGGGTGTCGGCCTGCAGCGCACGCAGCACCTCGATGCCGGGCCGGTCGGGCAGGTCCAGGTCGAGCAGCACCAGATCGGCCTCGCCGGCGCGGGCCAGGCCTTCGGCGGCGCGGCGCGCACAGATCAGCGTGATGCCCGGGCGTTGCAACACCAGTTGGCGCATGGCCTCGGCATCGGCGTCGTTGTCCTCGATGTAGAGCACGGTGCCGATGCTCACCTGCGGCATCAGCGGCATGCTGCCGCTGACCTCGGTGCGGCTGGGTTCACCCACCGGCCGCGCCAGGTGCAGGCTGAAGGTGGAGCCCGTACCGGCTTCGCTGCTCACTGCGAGCTCACCATTCATCAGCCGCGCCAGCTTGCGGCAGATCACCAGGCCGATGCCGGTGCCTTGGCTGCCGGGCTGGCCGGGCGTGCCCTGGCGCTCGCGGCCGAGGCGGTTGAACGGCGTGAACAGATCGCCCAGTTGATCGCGGTTCATGCCGATGCCGTTGTCCTCGACCTCGATGTCGATCTCGCCGACGCCGCCCGGCCGCGTACGCAACACCACCCGGCCACCCGGCCGGTTGTACTTGATCGCATTGCCCAGCAGGTTGATCAGCACCTGCCGCAGGCGCACCGGATCGGCCTGCACCAGCTCGGCCTGCGGCGACAGCGACAACGACAGGCTCACCTGGGCCTGCTGCGCCGCATGCTCGACCATGGCCATCGCCTCCTGGGCCAGCTCGGGCAGCGAGACCGGCTCCAGCGTCAGGCGCAGGCTGCCGGCCTCCATGCGCGAGAGGTCGAGCACGTCATTGACCATGTCCAGCAGGTGCCAGCCGGCCTGGCGGATCTGCGCCAGCCCCTGCTGTTGGCGCGGATGATCACCATCGTCGCCGCCGGTGGTTTGCTCGAGCATCTGCGCAAAGCCGAGGATGGCGTTCAGTGGCGCCCGCAACTCGTGGCTGAGGCTGGCCAGGAAGTCGCTCTTGGTGCGGCTGGCGATCTCGGCCTCCTCGCGCTCACGTTCGGCCTCGCGCAGCCGCAAGACCTGCGTCAAATCCTGCAGCGCGCCCACCGTGGCCACCGGCGCGCCGGTGGCATCCAGCAGGGTGCGCAGGCTGGCGGCCACCTGCAGCACCCGGCCGTCGGGCGTGATGTAGCGCTGCCGCCGGGCCTGGCCACCGCCCAGCGCCACCGCCGTGCCGTCGTCCTCGCTGACATCGGGCAGGCGGATATCCGACAGTGGCCGATGCAGCAGTTCGGCGGCGCTGCAGCCCATCATGGTGCAGAAAGCCGGGTTGACATCGGCGATGCGGCCTTCGGGATCCACCACGGTGACGCCGATGTGCACGGTCTCGAAGATGGCGCGAAAGCGCTGCTCGCTGACTGCCAGCCTGGCTTCGGCCTGGCGACGCTCGTCGATTTCGGTCTGCAAGGCGGCGGTGCGCTCACGCACCCGGTCTTCGATGCGGCGCAGGCGCCCGCTCAGCGCCAGCAGCAGGGCGCTGAGCATCGCCAGGCCCACGGCGGTGGGCAGCGCCAGCAGCCAGACGGCGGTGAACAAGCGGTTGTCGGCGGTGGCTGGTTCGGTGACCAAGAGGCTCAGCCGCTGGTCGGCCAGCGTCACCTTGAAGGGCATGGCCCGCAGCGCGCTGGCCACCTGATCGCGCTCGCAGCCGGGCGGTCCGGCCAGGCGCAAGGCCGGGGCGGCATTGCCGCCGGCGGAGCCGGTGAGGCAGGCGCGCAGGTTGGGGTCATTGTCTTCGGGCATGGCCATGACCAGCAGGGCGCCCACATCAACCAGCGCAAACACCAGCCGCTGCGTCGAGCCCTTGCCCGCCGGCACCGACTGCAGCAGCAGCGCCATGCTGCCCTGGGCGCCCACCAGGCCCTCGGCCGCGCTGCTCAGCACCACCGGCGCGGTGGTGGTCAAGGCCTTGTTCACCGCTTGGCGCAGGGTGGCGTCGGCCTGCAAGCGGCCGTCGCCTGCCACACGTGCGCCAGGCAAGACCACGCTGCCCCCAGGCGCGGTGTTGACATGGCGCAGCATCAGATCACCACCGTTGTCCAACGTGGCGGGTTCCAGCCAGCCGGTGCTGCGCAGCCCGACGGTGCGCGCTATCCAACCGGCCGACAATTGGTCGAACAAGCCGGTGTCGAGCGCGCCACCGCCAGCCGCCAGCACGCCGCGCAAGGCCAGCAAGGCACTCAAGGGGTCGTCCAGCAGTTTTTGCACCCGCAGTTGCCGCAGGCTGGCTTCGCGGTCGAAGCGCACCTGCAGGCGCAACTCGTCGCGACGCGCCACCTGGTCGAAGCCCGGCAGCATCACCGCCACCACCACCAACAGTGGCAGTGCCACCACGCGGCGGCGCTGGCGCCAGACGCCCTGCGGCCGCGCCAGCCAACACAGCAGCACCGGCGCGGTGACGATGATGCCTGCCGTGTCGGCCACCAGCCGGCCGACCGCCGCTGCGAGTTGCGGCCGCGACAAGAGCCCGGCCGCGGCGGCGTCCTGCGCCCAGGGCGCCAGAATCCAGGCCGCCGCCCCGAGCAGCGCGGTGGCCGGCGCGATCACCAGCACAAAGCGCTGCAAGCGCGGCCCGGTGTCGAGTTGCAGCAAGTCCGGGTCAGCGGCATGGCGCATCAGCCAACCGGCCAGCAGCGCCTGCAGTCCCAGCACACCGGTGTCGAACAAGGCCTGCAGCCAGGCGTCGCCGACCAGCCAGCGGGCTGCCAGTACACCGGCCATCGCCGCCGGCACCGTCCAGCGGCCACGCGACACCGCTGCGGCCACCGCCACGCCCAGCACCACCGACAGCGGCGGCAATGCCATGGCGCCCAGCGTGTAGCTGGGCAGCCAGGCCTGCAGCAGGCCACACAGCACGGCCAGCGCCACCGAGCGCAGCAGCGCGCGTTGCCAGGTCGCGGATCGGGGCAGGGGAAGGGCGGGTGAGTTCATCGAGGCCACGGGCAGTCTGCGCCCGAGTATGGCCCAGGCCTCGGGATGCCGACAGCCGCGCTCAAGGGGGGCGCTGTGTGCAAGTGCGGCTTGCGCCATCACGAAGCCAGGCCCTGGCCTGGACAGCGTGTGGCTGGACTGCCTTTCTACAATGACTGCAATGTCATCGCAGTTGCCGCCGGCGCCCGGCCCCGCGCCAGAACTGGGCCAGTCGCCCTGGGCCGGGCCCTTGTTGGCGATGAGCGGCGCGGTGGCGTTCTCGGGTAAGGCCATCATCGTCAAGCTGGCCTACCGGCATGGCGTCGATGCGGTCACGCTGATCATGCTGCGCATGTTGGTGGCGCTGCCGTTCTTCCTGCTGATGCTCTGGTGGGCCGGTCGCGGCCGGCCCAGGCTGCCCTGGCGCGACGTCGCCGCCGCCTCGGTGCTGGGCTTCAGCGGTTACTACCTGTCCAGCCAGCTCGATTTCATGGGTCTGCAGTACATCAGCGCCAGCCTGGAGCGGCTGATCCTCTACCTGACACCGGCGGTGGTGTTGCTGATGTCCTGGGCGATCTACGGCCGCCGCGCCAGCGCGCGGCAATGGCTGGCGATGGCGCTGGGTTACTTCGGCCTGCTGCTGGTGTTTGGCCACGAACTGCGGCTGGACGGCCCGCGCGTGGCGCTGGGCAGTGCGCTGGTGCTGGCCAGCACGATCACCTATTCCGGCTACCTGCTGTACAGCGGTGAGGTGGTGCGGCGCGTCGGTTCGCTGCGGCTTACCGGCTGGGCCAGCAGCGTGGCCTGCGGTTTCGTCCTGTTGCAGTTTGTACTGCTGCGGCCGCTGGCCGGCCTGGCCGAGATCGCGCCGCCGGTGCTTTGGCTGAGCCTGCTCAACGGCACCTTGTGCACCGTGGTGCCGGTGCTGATGGTGATGATGGCGATCGAGCGCATGGGCTCTTCGCGCACCGCGCAGTTCGGCATGGTCGGGCCCATCAGTACCATCGTGCTCGGTGTGCTGATACTCGATGAGCCGGTCGGCGCCTGGATGCTGGCAGGTACGGCCTGTGTGCTGGCCGGTGTCACCTTGCTGGCGCGAACACGTTAGCCTCGAACACGTTAGCCTCGGACAATTCAATCCATTCAACCCTCAGGAGACAAGACATGGACATGGGCATCAAGGGCAAGTGGGCGCTGGTGTGCGCCGCCAGCAAGGGGCTGGGCCGTGGTTGCGCTTCGGCGCTGGCTGGCGAAGGCGTGAACCTGGTCATCACGGCGCGTGGCGATGAGGCCTTGCAGGCCACCGCCGCTGCGCTGCGGGCCGCCGCGCCCGGCATCGAGGTGCGCACCGTCACCGGCGACATCACCACCGCTGACGGCCGTGCAGCGGCGCTGGCCGCCTGCCCGCAGGTCGACATCCTGATCAACAACGCCGGTGGCCCGCCGCCGGGTGACTTCCGCGACTGGACCCGCGACGACTGGCTGAAGGCGATCGACGCCAACATGCTGACGCCGATCGAACTGATCAAGGCCACCGTCGACGGCATGGCCGAACGTGGCTTCGGCCGCGTGGTCAACATCACCTCGGCGGCGGTGAAGGCGCCGATCGACATCCTCGGCCTGAGCAACGGTGCGCGCAGCGGCCTCACCGGTTTTGTCGCCGGCGTGGCGCGGCAACAAAAGCTGGCCGGCCGCAATGTGACCATCAACGGCCTGCTGCCGGGGCCGTTCGACACCGACCGGCTGCGCACCACGCTCAAGGGTGCGGCGACCGCGGCCGGTGTCAGCATCGAGGAGATCGCCGAACGCCGCCGCAAGCTGCTGCCGGCGCAGCGCTTCGGCACCGCCGAAGAGTTCGGCGCGCTCTGCGCGTTTGTCTGCAGCGTGCACGCGGGCTACATGACCGGCCAGAACCTGCTGCTCGACGGCGGCGCCTACCCCGGAACGTTCTGATCCGGCGCGGCGCGGCGCAGACCAGCCGCAGCGGGGCGCGCCGATACACTGTCGGCCCGTTCCTGCTGCCGCTGCTGGCCCGCCATCTTGTCCGATCGTCTCGCCGTCCTGCCGCAATACCTGCTGCCCAAGCAGGCCCTGACCTTGTTCGCCGGCATCGTCGCGCGCTGGCAGGGCGGGGCACGCACCACCGCGCTGATCCGCTGGTTCATCGGCCGCTATGGCGTCAACATGGCCGAGGCGGCCGACCCGCGGCCCGAGGCCTATGCCAGCTTCAACGACTTTTTTACCCGGGCGCTGAAGCCTGGTGTGCGGCCGTTGGCCGAGGCGCCGCTGCTGTGCCCGGTGGACGGTGCGATCAGCCAGTTCGGGCCGATCGCCAGCGGCCAGATCTTCCAGGCCAAGGGCCACCAGTACAGCGTCACCGCGCTGGTGGGCGGCGACGCATCCATGGCAGCGCCGTATGCCGACGGCGCCTTTGCCACGCTCTACCTCAGCCCGCGCGACTACCACCGCATCCACATGCCTTGCGCCGGCACGCTGCGCCGCATGATCCATGTGCCGGGCGACCTGTTCTCGGTGAACCCGACCACCGTGCGTGGTGTGCCGGGGCTGTTTGCCCGCAACGAACGCGTGGTCTGCGAGTTCACCGACGCCGCGGATCGGCCCTTCGTGCTGGTGTTGGTGGGTGCAACCATCGTCGGCAGCATGGCCACCGTCTGGCATGGTCTGGTCAATCCGCCGCGGCCGGGCCGGGTGCGAGCGTGGCGTTATGACGATGGGCAGCCGCCGGTACAACTGGCACGGGGCGCCGAGATGGGCCGCTTCCTGCTGGGCTCGACGGTGGTGATGCTGTTCCCCGGCGAGGCCATGGCCGGCCTGCGCTTCAATCCGGACTGGGCGCCCGCTGGTGTCGTCCGCCTGGGCGAGGCAATGGCGCTGCGCTGAAGCCGCGGCCCATCTTCTCAGCCGTCGGTCGAGAGCGCCTCGGGGCATTGCCAGGGCATCACCAAGCGGCCGTCGGCGCCGGGCAGGGCCTCGATGCTGATGCGCGGCGGTGACGACTGCACCGGCCCGAAGATCGTGGCGAAGGCGGCGTCGGCCGCATCGCGGCCGGTGCCGAAGCGCACGAAGCCCATCGGGATCGCCGTGCCCGCGGCGTCGAAGATGTACCAGCGCCCGCCCAGGTAGGCCTCGACGTAGGCGTGGAAGTCGGTCGGGCCCAGCGCAGGGTTGGCACCGTAGTCGATGCCGGTGGCAAACCGGGCCGGTATGTTGACGGCGCGGCACAGCGCGATCATCAGGTGGGCAAAGTCGCGACAGACGCCCGCGCCCTCGATCAGCGTGTCCACCGCCGAGGTGTTGGTATTGCTGGTGTTGGGTGTGAACGCGGTGTGCTGCAGCACCCAGTCGCGAATGCCTTGCACCCGGGCATAGCCCTGAGGCCGCGCGCCAAACGTCCGCCCCGCCAGATGCAGCAAGCGGTCGCTCTGGCAGTAGCGGCTGGGGTAGAGGTAGCCGAGCACCGCGGTGGGCAAGTGCGCCACCGGAACCTCGGCGATGTTGGCCGGCTGTTGCGCATGGTGCATCAGGTCGACAGTGGCGCTGTAGGCCACGCGCAAGGGGCCTGGCAGCGCGCTGAACCGAAGGTAACGGTTGAGCGTGACCGCATCGGTATCGACGGTCAACGGCAGGTTCTGGCTGACCTCCAGACGCTCCTCCAGCACCCACTGCCTCGCGGTCTGCGCTGCATGGATGTTGAAGATGAAGTCACAGCCCGGGTTGGCGACCTGGTAGTCGAGTTCCAGCGCCAGCCGCAGCCGGATCATCGGTGGCCTATCGGTGGCGTCGCAGCGCAGTGGCGTGGTCTCATGGGTGTCCTGAGTTTGCCCACGATAGCACCATCACGTGGCGCCGGACCTTGCGCGCGATTGACCGCGCGGGTCGGTGTCGGCTGCGGTTGCCGCTGCGGCCGCCCCGGATGAAGGACAGTTCCCGATGCGCGTGTTCACGGCCAGCCTGGCCACCGAGACCAACACCTTCGCGCCCATGCCCACCGGGCTGGCCGCGTTCAATCAGGAGGGCGGCGGCTACTTTCCGGCCGGCACCCACCCCGATCACCTGACGCTGTTCTCCGGCCCGCTGTGGGCGGCGCGCCAGCGCGCCCGCGAGCACGGCTGGCAGGTGATCGAGGGCCTGGTCGCCGCCGCCCAGCCCAGCGGCATCACCACTTGCTTGGCCTACTCTGGGCGGCAAGGTGGGGCCGATGTCGGACGACCCGCTGGACGCGCACTGCCGCGTGCTGGCCCTGGTGCCCGAACTGGTGATGAGCGATCTCGCAGGCACCCCGATGGCGCTGGGTGACGCCGCCTTGGTGCAGGTGGACGGTATCGAGGTGGTGCTGACCAGCCGTCGCGGCCAGGCCATGGGCACCGATCTGTTCACCCAGCTGGGCTGCGATCTGCCGCGCCGCAGGCGGGTGGTCGTCAAGTCGTCGCAGCACTTCAAGGCCGCCTTCGCGCCGCTGGCGGTGCAGATCGTCTATGCCAGCGCGCCGGGCTCGGTGACGCCGGATCTGCGCCTGCTGGACTATCGCCACATTCAGCGGACCAAGTGGCCGATCGATGCCTGAAGGCCCTGCGCGCAGAGAGTTTCATGCCCTGGCCCGCTACTTGCATTGTGCAAACCCTGATGGGGCATGCCCTGAATTTGGGTTAGCGTAGCGCCTACGTTTTTGGCTCAGCGCAGGGTTGTTGGCCTGCGCAATTTTTTTGGAGAGAACACACCATGAAGTTCACACGTCGTCTGGCCACCGCGGCCGTTCTTTCGGCCGTCGCCCTGGCCACTTCGCTGCCGGTGCTGGCGCAGACCAGCGTGCTGCGCGTCGTGCCGCACTCCAACCTGGCCATCCTCGACCCGATCTGGACCACCGCCTACATGAGCCGAAACCACGGCTACATGATCTACGACACGCTGTTTGGCACCGACGAAAACGCCAAGATCAAGCCGCAGATGGTCGAGAGCTGGACCGAAAGCGGTGACCATCGCCTGTGGACCTTCAAGCTGCGCAAGGGCCTCGAGTTCCATGACGGCAAGCCGGTCACCGGCGATGACGTGATCGCCAGCCTGCAGCGCTGGGGCAAGCGTGATGCGATGGGCTCGGCGCTGATGCAGTTTGTGCAGCGCATGGATTCACCCGCGCCCGACACCTTCCGCATCTTCCTCGGCGAGGCCTGCGGCTTTGTGCTCGAGGCGCTGGGCAAGCCGTCGTCGAACGTGCCCTTCATCATGCCCAAGCGCATCGCCGAGACCGATGCCTTCAAGCAGATCGAGGAGCACATCGGCTCCGGTCCGTACGTCTTCAAGCGCGACGAGTTCAAGCCCGGCGACCGCGCGGTGTACCTGAAGAACACCAAGTACGTGCCACGCAGCGAGCCGCCGTCGGGCACCACCGGCGGCAAGCGGGTGTACGTCGACCGGGTGGAATGGAACCTGGCGCTGCGTGACGCGCAGGCCCAGGTCAATGCGCTGAAGAACGGCGAGGTCGACATCATCGAGGCACTGGGCTTCGACCATTACGAGACCGTCAAGGCCGACGCCAGCCTGCAGATGCCGAAGTACGCCAATTACGGCCTGCAGTACATGGGCCGCTTCAACCACCTGCTCAAGCCCTTCGACAACGTCAAGGTGCGGCGCGCGGCGATCGCGGCGATGTCGCAGGAGCCCTTCCTGCGCGCGTCGGTGGGCGTCAAGGCGCTGTACCGTACCTGCGAAAGCATGTTCATCTGCAACACGCCCTATGGCACCACCGCCGGCAGCGACATCCAGGGCAAGAGCAACATGCGCAAGGCGCAAGAACTGCTGAAAGAATCGGGCTACGACGGCACGCCCATCGTGATCATGAAGCCGACCGACCTGGCCTCGATCCAGAAACTGCCTGACGTGGCCGCCCAGCTGCTGCGCCAGGCCGGCTTCAAGGTTGACCTGCAGGCGATGGACTGGCAGACCCTGGTGGGCCGCCGCGCCAAGAAGGATCCGGTCGACAAGGGCGGCTGGAACATGTTCTTCACCGCCTGGCAGGCCTTCGACGTCTGGAGTCCGATCGCCAACCCGACGATGGACACACGCGGCGAGAAGTCAGGCTGGTTCGGCTGGGCCTCCGACGACAAGATGATCACGCTGCGCAACGAGTTCATGCGCGCCACCGACGAGCCGAGCAAGAAGAAGCTGGCCGAGCAGATGCACATCCGCGCCTTCGAGATCGGCACCCATGCGCCGCTCGGTGAATACGACCAGCCGATGGCTGCCGGCAAGAACATCAGCGGCTTCTTCATCACCAACGGCAACATCTACTGGAACCTGAAGAAGAACTGATGCGCGCGACGATGACCCGGCAAGCCCTGCCGGGTCAGCTTTGAAGCAGCCCTCTTATGCTCAATTTCCTTCTCCGCCGGCTGCTGTCGACCGTGCCGGTTCTGCTGATCGTCTCGGTGCTGGTGTTCCTGATGCTGCGCCTGTCGCCGGGCGATCCGGCGGCGGTGCTGGCGGGTGACGCCGCCAGTACCGATCAGATCGCCCAGATCCGCACCAGCCTGGGCCTGGACCGCTCCATTCCCGAGCAGTTTGCGATCTGGTTCGGGCGCGTGCTGCAAGGTGACCTGGGCCAGAGTTACTACTACAAGACCGACGTCACCACGCTGATCGGCCAGCGGCTGGAGCCCACGCTGTCGCTGGCGCTGACCACCATCACGCTGGCGGTGTTGATCGCCGTGCCGCTGGGTGTGTTGGCGGCCTGGCGCTTTGGCGGCTGGCTCGACAAGGGGCTGATGGGCTTCTCGGTGCTGGGCTTCTCAGTGCCGGTGTTTGTCAGCGCCTACCTGCTGATCTGGCTGGTCTCGCTCCAACTGGGCTGGCTGCCGGTGCAGGGCTACCGCCGCATCGGCGACGGCATCGGGCCCTGGGCCTACCACCTGGCGCTGCCGACGATCACGCTGAGCCTGATCTACATCGCGCTGATCGCCCGCGTCACCCGCGCCTCGGTGCTCGAGACACTGGGCGAGGATTACATCCGCACCGCGCGGGCCAAGGGTCTGCACGAGTCCACGGTGTTGATGCGCCATGCGCTGGCCAATGCTGCGGTGCCCATCGTCACGGTGATCGGCATCGGCATTGCGCTGCTGATCGGCGGCGTGGTGGTCACCGAGTCGGTCTACGCCATCCCCGGCCTGGGCCGCTTGACGGTGGACGCCGTGCTGGCGCGCGACTTCCCCACCATCCAGGGCGTGATCCTGCTGTTCTCCTTCGTCTACGTGATGGTCAACCTGCTTGTGGACCTGTCCTACGTATTTTTCGACCCTCGCATCCGCTACTGACATGACCCCCCCCGAAGCGCCTGCGGCACTCCTCCCCATGGGGGGCTGCCCCCAGCGGCCCGGCGAAGCCGGTTCCGCGGCGGCTACTTGCTTGCCGCGGATTCATTCCTGCGGGGTGCCGTCTGGCACCGTGGACAACTGATATGGATGCCCAGGAACTCGAAGCACTGTCGGTCGAGAGCGCCACCGTTTTTGTCCAACCCAGCGCCTGGCAGCGTGTACGGGCCAACACCTCGGTGCGCATCGGTGGCACGGTGATGTTGCTGCTGGTGCTGATCGCGCTGGCCGCGCCTTGGATGGGCACGGTTGATCCGTCGCTGTTTGATCCCGCCAGCCGCGATCTGCTGCCCGGCGCGCGCGGCGAGATCACCACGCTGGACGGCGAGACGCTGGCGCACCGTTTCTTGATGGGCAGCGACAGCTTCGGCCGCGACATCTACAGCCGGGTGATCTTCGGCACCCAGGTGTCCTTGATCGTCGGCCTGTTCACCGCAGTGGTGGCGCTGAGCATCGGCATCCTGCTGGGCTTGATGGCCGGCTTTTTTCGCTGGCTGGACGGCCCGCTGATGCGGGTGATGGACGGCCTGATGGCCATCCCGGCGATCCTGATCGCTATCGCGCTGGTGGCGATGTGGCGCGGCAGCCTGATCACCGTGGTGATCGCCATCGCCATCCCCGAGATCCCGCGCGTCACCCGGCTGGTGCGCGCGCTGGTGCTGAGCATCCGCGAAGAGCCTTATGTCGAGGCCGCGATCTCGCTGGGTACCCCCACCTGGAAGATCATGCTGCGCCACATCCTGCCCAACACGGTGGCGCCGCTGGTGGTGCAGGCCACCTTCATCTGCGCCTCGGGCATCCTCACCGAGGCCATCCTGTCTTTCCTCGGCGTGGGCCTGCCGCCCGACATCCCGACCTGGGGCAATGTGATGGCCGAGGGCCGCGGCCAGTTCAACGAGTATCCGCACAACATCTTCTTCCCGGGCATCTTCCTGGCGGTGACGGTGCTGGCGGTGAACATCCTGGGTGACGGGCTGCGCGACACGCTCGATCCGAAGATGGCGAAACGATCATGAGCAGCGACACCGGGCCGAGCGCCGGGCCGCCCCAAGCCGGCCCGCGTCCCCCCGGGGGACCGGCCGGACGAGGGGCAGATGACGTGCCCATTCTCGAAGTCAAGCACCTGACCATCGCGCTGCCGGGAGGCGCCGACCGCGCCACCGCGGTGCGCGATGTCAGCTTCACCGTAGGCCGTGGCGAGATCGTCTGCCTGGTGGGCGAATCGGGTTCGGGCAAGTCGGTCATCGCGCAGAGCGTGATGGGCTTGCTGCCCAAGTCGCTGCCGGTCACTGCCGGCCAGATCATCCTGCAGGGCGAGGACATCACCCACGCGCCCTTGTCGCGTTTGCGTGAGCTGCGCGCCACCCGCATGTCGATGATTTTCCAGGAGCCGATGACGGCGCTGAACCCGGTGATGACCTGCGGTGACCAGATCGACGAGGTGCTGAGCCAGCACACCAGCCTGTCGCCGGCGGAGCGGCGCGAGAAGGTACTGGCCATCGTCGGCGAGGTGCTGCTGCCCGATCCCGAGCGCATGGTGGCGAGTTACCCGCACCAGCTCTCGGGTGGCCAGCGCCAGCGCATCATGATCGCGATGGCACTGGTGCTCGACCCGGTGCTGCTGATCGCCGACGAGCCCACCACAGCGCTCGATGTCACCACCCAGGCGCAGATCCTCAAGCTGGTGCTCGATCTGCAGCACCGCCATGGTGCCGGCGTGCTGTTCATCACCCATGACTTTGGCGTGGTCGCCGAACTGGCACACCGTGTAGCGGTGCTGCGCCTGGGCGACCTGGTTGAACTCGGCGCCAAGGACGAGGTGCTCAAGCGCCCGCAGCATGCCTACACCCGCATGCTGATGGCCGCTGTGCCCACGCTGCACCTGAAAGAGCGGCCCAGCGACCCGACGGCGCCGGTGGTGCTCAGCGTCAAGGGCCTGGACAAGACCTACCTCGACAAGCGCTGGTTCGGCCCGAGCCGCAGCGTGCACGCGGCGCAGGATGTCAACTTCGAGATCCGCCGCGGCCAGACGCTGGGCATCGTCGGTGAATCGGGCTCGGGCAAGAGCACGGTGGCGCGCTGCATCGTGCGGCTGATCGATCCCAGCGGCGGCAGCGTGCTGCTCGGCGGCGGCGACCGGCCGGGCGAAGCCGCCGAGGACATCGCGATGATGTCGGCGCGCCAGTTCAGGCCGCTGCGGCGCCGGGTGCAGATCGTGTTCCAGGATCCGTACCGCTCGCTCAACCCGCGGCGCACCGTGCTGGAAGCGATGATCGAAGGGCCGATGAACTACGGTTTGAGCCGCGCCCAGGCGCTGGAGCGGGCACATGAGCTGCTGGCCCTCGTGCGCATGGACAGCGGCGCGATGGAGCGTTATCCG
>JBBQZM010000049.1:0-20338 GCA_038207685.1 Burkholderiales bacterium | reverse complement strand
AACGAGGTCCGCGCGTTTCTGCTGTCGAGCGCGATGTTCTGGCTCGACGAATACCACATCGATGGGCTGCGGGTCGATGCGGTCGCGTCGATGCTGTACCTCGACTATTCGCGCAAGGAGGGCGAGTGGATCCCGAACGTTCACGGGGGCCGTGAGAACCTTGAGGCGATCTCGTTCCTGCGCCTGCTCAACGAATCGGCCTACCGCGACCACCCGGGCGTACAGGTGATCGCCGAGGAGTCGACCGCCTGGCCGATGGTGTCGCGCCCGACATACGTCGGCGGCCTCGGCTTCGGCATGAAGTGGAACATGGGCTGGATGCACGACGTGCTCAGCTACATGCAAGAAGACCCGATCCACCGCCGCTGGCATCACGGCGAGCTGACTTTCTCGCTCGCGTATGCCTTCAACGAGAATTTCATGTTGCCGCTCTCGCACGACGAGGTCGTGCACGGCAAGGGCTCGCTGATCGACAAGATGCCGGGCGACCCCTGGCGCCAGTTCGCGAACCTGCGGCTGCTGTTCGGCCACATGTGGGCGCACCCGGGCAAGAAGCTGCTGTTCATGGGCGGCGAGTTCGGCCAGCGCCGCGAGTGGTCGCACGAATCTTCACTGGACTGGGCGGCGCTGGAGCAAGAGCCGCACCGCGGCCTGCAGCGCTGGGTGGAAGACCTCAACCGGCTCTACCGCAGCCAGCCGGCGCTGTACGAGCTCGACTTCGAGCCCGCCGGATTCGAATGGCTGGATGCCGGCGACGCCGAACGCAGCACGCTGTGCTTCTTGCGCAAGGCGCGCGACGGCAGCGTGCTGCTGGTGGTGGCCAATTTCACGCCGGTGCCGCGCGACAACGTGTTGGTCGGCGCACCGCTGGCAGGCCGCTGGCGCGAACTGCTGAACAGCGACGCCACACTGTACGGCGGCAGCGGCGTCGGCAACAGCGGCGCCGTCGATACCGTGCCGGTGGCCACGCACGGCCAGTTCCAGTCACTGAACCTGCGCCTGCCTCCACTGGGCCTGCTGGTACTGCAACACGACAAGGAGGCGAGATGAGCGACACGCTGCAGGTGCTGCCGATTCAGCTGACCGATGGCCGCCAACGGGCGGTGATCGAAAACATCCAGCCAGCGGTTGACGGCGGGCGCTTCCCGATCAAGCGTATCGCCGGTGATCGGGTGGTGGTCGAGGCCGACGGCTTCGCCGACGGCCACGATGTGGTGGCCTGCGCGCTGCTGTGGCGCCAGGCCGGCGCCGAGCACTGGCAGAGCGAGCCCATGAAGCCGCTGGGCAATGACCGCTGGCGCGCCGACTTCGGGGTCGATCAGATCGGCCGCTGGGAGTACACCGTGCGCGCCTGGGTCGACCCGTTCCTGTCCTGGCGCCACGATTTCGGGCGGCGCATCGAGCTCGAGGACATCCGCATCGCCGCCCAGACCGGCGCCACGCTGATCGCGCAGGCCGCGCAGCGCGCCGCCGCCGCCGGCGAGGGCGAGCTACTGCAAGCCTGGTCACGCGAGATCGACGCCGCACTGCAGGCCGGCGCACCGCTGGAGGCGATCAAGCGCCTGGGCATGGATGAATTGCGCGGCCAGATCGCCCAGCGCCACCCCGACCTGCAGCAGGCGCTGACCCACGACCAGCGATTTGGCGTGCTGGTCGAGCGCGAACGCGCCCGCTTCTCGAGCTGGTACGAGTTTTTTCCGCGGTCGGCCACCGGCGACGGCCAGCGCCACGGCACGTTTGCCGACTGTGAGACCTGGCTGCCTTATGTGCAGCAGATGGGCTTTGACGTGCTGTACTTTCCGCCGATCCACCCGGTCGGCCGGCTGCGCCGCAAAGGCAAGAACAACACGCTGACGCCCACCGACGACGACCACGGCAGCCCCTGGGCGGTGGGCGCCGCCGAGGGCGGCCACGATGCCATCCTCAGCGAACTGGGCACGCTGGCCGATTTCCAGCGCCTGCTGGCCAAGGCCAAGACCCACGGCATCGAGCTGGCGCTGGACATCGCCTTCCAGTGCGCGCCCGACCACCCCTGGGTCAGCGAGCATCCCGAGTGGTTCAAGAAGCGCGCCGACGGCAGCATCCAGTACGCCGAGAACCCGCCCAAGAAGTACCAGGACATTTACCCACTGGATTTCGAGACGCCGCAGTGGCGCGAGATGTGGGCTGCGCTGGCCGGCGTGTTCGAGTACTGGGCCAGCCAGGGCGTGCGCATCTTCCGCGTCGACAACCCGCACACCAAGGCCTTCGCATTCTGGGAGTGGGCCATCACGCGGGTGCGCGAAAGCTATCCGGACGCGATCTTCCTGTCCGAGGCCTTCACCCGGCCGCGGGTGATGCACCGGCTGGCCAAGGCCGGCTTCAGCCAGTCCTATACCTACTTCAGCTGGCGCAACACCAAGCAGGAGCTGACCGACTACTTCACCCAGCTGAGCCAGGGCCCGGGGCACGAGTACTTCCGCCCGAACGCCTGGCCCAACACGCCCGACATCCTGCCCGCTGCGCTGCAGTACGGCGGCCGGCCGGTGTTCATGGCACGGGTGGCGCTGGCCGCCACGCTGGCCGCCAGCTACGGCATCTATGGCCCTGCCTACGAGCTGCTGGAACACCAGGCGCTGAAGGAAGGTGGCGAGGAATACCACGACTCCGAGAAGTTCCAGCTGCGCGCCTGGGATCGCACACGCGCCGACTCACTGGCCGGCTTCATCAGCGTGCTCAACCGGCTGCGGCACGACAACCCGGCGCTGCAGAGCGACACCGGGCTGCGCTTCCTGCAGATCGACAACCCGCAGCTGATCGCCTACGCCAAGGCCACGGCCGACCTGTCGAACATCGTCGTGTGCATCGTCAACCTCGATCCGCACCATGTGCAAAGCGGCTGGCTCGAGATCGACCCGGCCGCGCTGGGCATGGATGACCAGCAGACCTACCAGATGCACGATGCGATCAGCGGCACCTACTACCTGTGGCAGGGGCCGCGCAACTTCGTCAGCCTGGATCCGCAGCGCTCCCCGGTGCACGTGATGCAGCTGCGCCGTCGCCTGCAGCGCGAGAACGATTTCGACTATTTCCTGTGAGGTGCCGCCCTTGAAATCCGACACTGCCGTTGAAACCGCCGCACTGCACCAGGCCCAGAACCTGGCCAACCCGCAGTGGTACAAGGACGCAGTCATCTATGAATTGCACATCAAGGCCTATGCCGACGCCAACGGCGACGGCATAGGCGATTTCCAGGGCCTGACCCAACGCCTTGACCATGTGCAGGCGCTGGGCGTCAACACCATCTGGCTGCTGCCGTTCTACCCGTCGCCCTTGCGCGATGACGGCTACGACGTGGCCGACTACGAAGACGTGCACCCGAACTACGGCACGCTCGACGACTTCAAAGGCTTCGTGGCCGAGGCCCACCGCCGCGGCCTGCGCGTGATCACCGAGCTGGTGGTCAACCACACCAGCGACCAGCACCCCTGGTTCCAGGCCGCACGCAAGGCACCCAAGGGCTCGCCCGAACGAGACTTCTACGTCTGGACCGACGACCCCAAGCTGTACAGCGGCACACGCATCATCTTCACCGACACCGAGAAGTCGAACTGGACCTTCGACGAGGTGGCCGGCCAGTACTTCTGGCACCGCTTTTTCAGCCACCAGCCCGACCTCAACTTCGACAACCCGGCGGTGGTCGACGCGGTGCTCAAGACCATGGAGTTCTGGCTGGAGCTGGGCGTGGACGGCTTCCGGCTGGACGCCATCCCCTACCTGATCGAGCGCGACGGCACCTCCAACGAGAACCTGCGCGAGACCCACGACGTCATCAAGCAGATCCGCAAGCGCATCGACGCCAAGTTCCCGGGCCGGCTACTGCTGGCCGAGGCCAACATGTGGCCCGAGGACGTGCGCGAGTACTTTGGCGATGACGACGAGTGCCACATGGCCTACCACTTTCCGCTCATGCCGCGCATGTACATGGCCATCGCCCAGGAAGACCGGCATCCGGTGGTCGAGATCCTGGCGCAGACGCCCGAGATCCCGCAGCATTGCCAGTGGGCGATCTTCCTGCGCAACCACGACGAGCTGACGCTGGAGATGGTCACCAGCAAGGAGCGCGACTACCTCTACAAGATGTACGCCGCCGACAAGCGCGCACGCATCAACCTGGGCATCCGCCGCCGCCTGGCGCCGCTGCTGGAGAACGACCGCGCCCGCATCGAGCTGATGAACAGCCTGCTGCTGTCGATGCCCGGCACGCCGGTGCTGTACTACGGCGACGAGATCGGCATGGGCGACAACATCTTCCTGGGTGACCGTGATGGCGTGCGCACGCCGATGCAGTGGACCAGCGACCGCAACGGCGGCTTCTCGCGCGGCGACCCGCAGACCCTGTACCTGCCGCCGATCCAGGACCCGATCTACGGCTACGAGGCCGTCAACGTCGAGGCCCAGGCGCGCGAGACTTCGTCGCTGCTGAACTGGACGCGCCGCATGCTGGCCGTGCGCAGCACCACACCGGCCTTCGGCCGCGGCCGATTCACCATGCTGCACCCGGGCAACCGCAAGGTGCTGGCCTATGTGCGCGAGCATGAGGGCGACGTCATCCTGTGCGTGGCCAACGTCAGCCGCAGCGCGCAGCCGGTGGAGCTCGAGCTGCGCCAGTTCAAGGGCCGCGTCCCGGTCGAGATGGCCGGCCGCAACGCCTTCCCGCCGATCGGCGACCTGCCCTACATGCTGACGCTGCCGGCCTACGGCTTCTTCTGGTTCCGCTTGTCCACCGACGCCGTGCCGCCAAGCTGGCATGCCGACACGCTGCCGCTGGAGGACCTGCCCACGCTGGTGCTGTTCGACCGCTGGAACAGCTTCTTCCGTGGCAAGGTCGTGCCCTGGCGCATGGGGCTGGCCGAGAAGACGCGCAAGCAGTTCGAGGGCGAGCTGCTGCCGCGCTTCATGCAACGCCAGCGCTGGTACGGCGCCAAGAACGCCACGCTCGAGCGCGCCGTGGTGGTTGACAGCGGCACGCTGGACGTCGAGGGCAAGCCCTGGCTGATGGCGATGGTCGACGCCCAGGGCGCGGGCCAGGGCCCGCAGGGCAGCGCGCGCTACTTCGTGCCGCTGACGCTGGCCTTCGATGACAACGACGAGGAGCGCGCGCGCACGCTGATGGCGCTGGCCGTGACCAAGGTGCGCCAGCAGGCCGACGTGGGCGTGATCGCCGACGCGATGGGCGACGAGGCCTTCTGCCGCGCTCTGGTCTCGGCGATGGGCACCGGCAAGTCGCAGCGCACCGACGGCGGCAGCCTGCGTTTTGCCGCCGGCAAGGGTTTTGCCGAGCTCGTCGGCGACCTGCCCGACCAGGCCACACCGCTGCACCGGCTGACCACCAGCAGCAACTCGGTCAGCCTGCTCGGCGAGCGCCTGTTCCTCAAGGCCTACCGGCGCCTGCAGCCCGGCATCAACCCTGAGCTCGAGATGGGCCGCTTTCTCACCGATGCGGTGGCCTTCCCGCACAGTGTGCCCGTGGCCGGCAGCGTCGAGTGGGTGGCTGCCGACGGCCAGAGCTGGACGCTGGCACTGCTGCAGGCCCAGGTCACCAACCAGGGCGATGCCTGGACCGCCACCGTCGACCAGCTGGCCCGCTTGCTCGAAAGCAACGGCCGCGACGAAGCCGAGGCCGATGCGGCCATCGTCGCGATGGCCGAACACCTGCAAATGCTGGCGCGCCGGGTGGCCGAGTTGCACATCGCACTGGCCAGGCGCACCGGTGATGCCGCCTTCGATCCCGAGCCGGCAAGCCATGGCGATGCCGCCGGCTGGGCCGCCGCGGTGCAGGCGGAATGCACACACACGCTGGCGCAGCTGGGCCAACGGCGTGAGCCCCTGCACGGCGAGCTCGAGACGCTTGCCGCGCAGGTGATCGCCGCGGGCCCCGCGCTTTCGGCACGCATCGCCGCGATGGCGGTGCTGCCGCCCGGCCACCTGAAGACACGACTGCATGGCGATCTGCACCTGGGCCAGGTGCTGCTGTGCCGCGACGACTTCCTGCTGATCGACTTCGAGGGCGAGCCGCAGCGCAGCTTCGCCGAGCGCCGCCGCAAGCACTCGGCACTGCGCGACGTGGCGGGGCTGCTGCGCTCGTTCGACTACGCGCGCCACACCGCGCTGCATCAGGCGGCCAAGCACCCGGCCGAGCTGGCGCAGCTGGCGCCGCTGGCGCAGCGCTGGGCGCAGCAGGTGCGCAGCGCCTTCCTGCAAAGCTACGGTGAGGTGGCGCTGGCCGGTGGCCTGTATGCCGACGCCGACAGCTTGGCCGCGACGCAAGCGCTGTGCGACCTGTTCGAGCTGGAAAAGGCGCTGTACGAGCTGCGCTACGAGATCGACAACCGTCCCGACTGGGTCGGCGTCCCCCTGGCCGGCATCGCCGCGCTGGCAGGCATCAAGCACTGAACCAGGAGAGATAGACCATGCAGAACATCGATGTCATGTTCGAGCCCGTGCGCGGGCTGCTGATACAGATCGGCGCCTTCCTGCCGCGGCTGGCGATTGCGCTGGGCCTGCTGCTGGTGGGCTGGCTGGTGGCCAAGGCCTTCCGCCTGGGTGTTGTCAAGGCGCTGCGGGCGCTGAACTTCCACGTGCTCACCGAGCGCGCCGGCATCGACGGCTTCCTGCAGCAGGGCGGCACCGACAAGGACACCACCGACCTGTTCGGCTGGCTGGCCTATGCGCTGGTGATCCTGGCCTCGCTGATCCTGGCCTCCAACAGCCTGGGGCTGGCGCAGGTGACCACGCTGCTGGGCCAGGTGGTGTTCTTCCTGCCGCGACTGCTGGTGGCGCTGCTGGTGGTGATCTTCGGCAGCTACTTCGCGCGCTTCATCGGTGGCGCGGTGCGCGGCTACTGCAAGCGGGTGGACATCAGCGACGGCGACCTGCTGGGGCGCCTGGCGCAGTACGGCATCATGACCTTCGTCGTGCTGCTGGCCATCGACCACCTCGACATCGGCGGCGGCCTGATCCAGCAGACCTTCCTGATCCTGCTGGCTGGCGTGGTGTTTGCCGGCGCACTGGCGCTGGGGCTGGGCGGGCGCGAACGCGCCGCGCAACTCATCGAGCGCTGGTTCCCGAGCGACGACAAGCCGAACAAGAAGGGCGGCCTGTGAGCGCTGGCGCCCGCAAGATCAGCGCCGTGTGGCCCGGGCTACCCGGGCCGCGCGGCGCCTCCTGGGACGGCCAGGGCGTCAACTTCGCGCTGTTCTCCGAGCATGCCGAGCGGGTCGAGTTGTGTCTGTTCGACGCCAGTGGCCGCAACGAGGTGCAGCGCATCGCGCTGCCCGAGCAGACCGACCACATCTTCCACGGCTACCTGCCCGAGGTGCGGCCCGGCCAGCTCTATGGCTACCGCGTGTTCGGGCCTTACCGCCCGCAGGACGGCCACCGCTTCAACGGCCACAAGTTGCTGCTCGACCCCTATGCCCGCAACATCGTGGGCCGGGTGCGCTGGCACGACGCGCTGTTCGGCTACCGCATCGGCCACGGCGACGGCGACCTGTCGTTCGACCGCCGCGACAGTGCGGCCTACATGCCACGATGCAAGGTGGTGGAGACCGCCTTCAGCTGGGGCGATGACCGGCGGCCGGTCGTGCCCTGGCACGAGACGGTGATCTACGAGGCCCATGTGCGCGGCCTGACGATGCAGCACCCCGAGGTGCCCGAGCCGCTGCGCGGCACCTACGCCGGCCTGAGCTGTGCGCCGCTGATCGACCACCTCAAGCGCCTGGGCGTGACCACGCTGGAGCTGATGCCGGTGCACGCCTTCATCGACGACCGCCACCTGCTCGAAAAGGGCCTGAGCAACTACTGGGGCTACAACACGCTGGGCTACTTCGCACCCGAGCACCACTACAGCGCCTCGGGCAAGGTCAACGAGTTCAAGACCATGGTGCGCACGCTGCACGCCGCGGGCATCGAGGTGATCCTCGACGTGGTCTACAACCACACCGCCGAGGGCAGCGAGTACGGCCCCACACTGTCGTTCCGCGGCATCGACAACGCCGCCTACTACCGGCTGGTGCCCGATGCGCCGCGCCACTACCAGGACTTCACCGGCTGCGGCAACACCCTCAACATGCAGCACCCGCGCGTGCTGCAGTTGCTGATGGACTCGCTGCGCTACTGGGTCACCGAGATGCATGTCGACGGCTTCCGCTTCGACCTGGCCTCGGCGCTGGCGCGCGAGCTGTTCGAGGTCGACCGCCTCAGCGCTTTCTTCGACGTGATCCGCCAGGACCCGGTGCTGTCTCAGGTCAAGCTCATCGCCGAGCCCTGGGACCTGGGCTCGGGCGGCTACCAGGTCGGCAACTTCCCCGTCGGCTGGGCCGAGTGGAACGACAAGTACCGCGACACCATGCGCGCCTACTGGAAGGGCGACGGCGGCCTGATCGGCGAGTTCGCGCAGCGCCTCACCGGCTCGAGCGATCTCTACAACCGCAGCAGCCGCAAGCCCTACGCCAGCATCAACTTCATCGCTGCGCACGACGGCTTCACGCTGGCCGACGTGGTCTCGTACAACGACAAGCACAACGATGCCAACGGCGAGCACAACCGCGACGGCCACAACCACAACCTGTCGTGGAACCACGGCGCCGAGGGCCCGACCGACGACGCCGGCGTGCTGGCGCTGCGAGCCCGCCAGCAGCGCAACTTCATTGCCACGCTGCTGCTGTCGCAGGGCGTGCCGATGCTGCTGGCCGGTGACGAGCGCGGCCGCAGCCAGCAGGGCAACAACAATGCCTACTGCCAGGACAACCCGCTGAGCTGGGTCGACTGGTCGTCCGGCGAGGCCCAGCGCTCGCTGCAGGCCTTCACCCAGCGTTTGATCGCGCTGCGCGCGGCGCACCCGGTGTTCCGCCGCCGTGATTTCTTCCAGGACCGGCCGCTGCACGGCAGCGAGGTGCACGACATCGTCTGGCTCGAGCCCGACGGCAACGAGATGAGCGCCGAGGCCTGGCAGCAGTCGTATGCGCGGGCGCTGGCGGTGTTCCTCTCGGGCGATGGCCTGAGCGACGTTGATGGCCGCGGCCGCCCGGTGCGCGACGACAGCTTCGTGCTGCTGTTCAATGCCGCGGCCGAGGGCGTGATCTTCAGCCTGCCCGCGACGCTGGGCCTGGCAGCCGGCGAGCTGCTGGTCGACACCTCGCGTGCCGACGACGCGCTGCCCGGCACGCCCTTCGATCCGGCCCAGCCGTTCACGCTGGCCGGGCGTGCGCTGGCGCTGATCCGCTTTGCCCGCAAGGCGGCCGCTTGAAGCGGGTGCACGAGATGCCTTTCGGCGCTGCGCTGCGCCCCGAGGGCGGCGCGCGCTTCCGGCTCTGGGCACCCGGCGCAAGCCGCGTCGAGCTGATGATCGGCGAGGCCGCCCAGCCGATGAGCGCTGGCGACGGCGGCTGGTACGAGGCTGCCGCGGCCGATGCGGCACCCGGTGCCCGCTACAGCTTCCGCATCGACGGCGGCCTGACCGTGCCCGACCCGGCCTCGCGCTGCAACCCCGACGACGTGCATGGCGCCAGCCAGCTGACCGACCCGCTGGCCTTCGACTGGCCCGACGCCGCCTGGCGCGGTCGGCCCTGGCACGAGGCGGTGGTCTACGAGCTGCACATCGGCACGTTCACGCCGGCCGGCAGCTTTGCCGGCGTGATCGATCGGCTCGACGACCTGGTGGCACTGGGCATCACCGCGATCGAGCTGATGCCGGTGGCCGACTTCCCGGGCCGGCGCGGCTGGGGCTACGACGGCGTGCTGCCGTATGCGCCCGACGCGGCCTACGGCTCGCCCGACGAGCTCAAGCGCCTGGTGGCCGAGGCCCATGCGCGCGGCCTGATGGTGCTGCTCGACGTCGTCTACAACCACTTCGGGCCCGACGGCAACTACCTGCACGCTTACGCGCCGGATTTCTTCAACCCGGCGGTACACACGCCCTGGGGCGCGGCGATCAACTTCGACGGCCCCGGCAGCCAGCACGTGCGCGACTTCTTCATCCACAACGCGCTGTACTGGCTGGAGGAGTTCCACTTCGACGGCCTGCGCATCGACGCCGTGCACGCCATGCACGACCGCTCGGCGCTGCACTTCATCGACGCGCTGGCGCTGGCCGTGCACCAGGGGCCGGGCCGCGAACGCCAGGTTCACCTGGTGCTGGAGAACGACCGCAACGACGCCAGCCGCCTGCCGCGCGGGCCCGATGGCGAGCCGCGGCTGGCCACCGCGCAGTGGACCGACGACCTGCACCACGCGCTGCACGTGATCGCCACCGGCGAGACCGACGGCTACTACGCCGACTTCGCCGAACAGCCGTTGCAGCACTTCGGCCGCGCGCTGGCCGAGGGCTTTGCCTTCCAGGGCCAGGCCTCGGCCTACCGCGACGGCGCGCCGCACGGCACGCCGTCCACCGGCCTGCCACCTGGTGCCTTCGTCGACTCGCTGCAGACCCACGACCAGGTCGGCAACCGCGCTTTCGGTGAACGCATCGCGATGCTGGCCGCGCAGGCCGGTCGCGACGACGCGCTGCGCGCGCTGCTGGCCTGCGTGCTGCTGGCGCCGGCCACGCCGATGCTGTTCATGGGCGAGGAGTACGCCGCCGCCACGCCGTTCCTGTACTTCTGCGACTTCCAGGGCGACCTGGCACGTGCCGTCACCGAGGGCCGGCGCAACGAGTTCAGCCGTTTCGCGCGCTTTGCCGACCCCGCGCTGCGCAGCCGCATCCCAGACCCCAACGACGAGGCCACGCTGCGCAGCAGCACGCTGGACTGGGCCGAACGTGCACAGCCCGCGCACGCGCGCTGGCTGGCGCTGTACACCAAGCTGCTGGGGCTGCGAAACACGCAGCTCGTGCCCTGGCTGCAAGCGGCAGGCAGCGGCAGCCACCAGGTCGGTGACAACGGCCTGCTATCGGTCGCCTGGCCGCTGGGCGGCGGGCGGCGCCTGCACCTGCTGGCCCAGTTGGACGGGCGCAACGCCCAGGCCAGCGCCCTGCCGCCGGGCGACGTGATCTACCAGAGCCACCCCGACGCCACCACCACGCAGCGCCCGCCCTGGTCGGTGCGCGTGTCGCTGCAAGGCACGACATGAATCCGCGCCGCACCGATCCGATGCACGCCATCATCCCGCGCGCCACCTACCGGGTGCAGCTGCATGCGGGCTTCCGCTTCAGCGATGCCAGCGCGCTGGTGCCCTACCTGGCCGCGCTGGGCATCAGCCACTTGTACTGCTCGCCCTTCCTGCGCGCACGCGCCGGCAGCCAGCATGGCTACGACGTCGTCGACCACAGCCAGCTCAACCCCGAGATCGGCTGCCGCGCCGAGCTTGACGCGCTGGTAGCCACGCTGCACGGCCACAGCATGGGCATGCTGATCGACCTGGTGCCCAACCACATGGGCGTGCTCGGCGGCGACAACGCCTGGTGGCTGGACGTGCTGGAGAACGGCCCGGCCTCGGCCTTTGCGCAGTACTTCGACATCGACTGGCGCTCGGCCGACCCGCTGCTCACCGGCCGCGTGCTGCTGCCGCTGCTGGGCGAGCAGTACGGCGTGGTGCTCGAGCGCGGCGAGCTGCAGCTGCAGTTCAGCTCCGAGACCGGCCGCTTCACGCTGAACTATTTCGAGCACCGGCTGCCGATCGACCCGCGCAGCTACGGCACGCTGCTGCGCCGCGCCGCGGCCAAGCTGCGCCCGCGCGAGCTGGACGACACCGCGCTGGCGGCGCTGGCCGGGCTGATCGAGCGCTTCGAGCAACTGCCCGCGCACGACAGCGTCGACGCGGTGGCGGTGGCCCGGCGCCAGCACGACAAGACGCTGCTCAAGCAGCAGCTGGCGCAGCAGGTGCTGGCGCAGCCGGCGCTGGCCCGGGTGATTGCCGAGCGCGTGGCACGCCTCAACGGCACGCCCGGATCACGCCGCAGCTTCGATGCGCTGGACGCGCTGATCGACGCGCAGGCCTATGTGCTGGCGCACTGGCGCGCGGCGGGCGACCAGATCAACTACCGGCGCTTCTTCGACATCAACGGGCTGGCGGCGCTGCGCATGGAACTGCCCGAGGTGTTCGAGGCCACCCACGCCTTGGTGCTGGGGCTGGCGGCCAGCGGCGCGGTCGACGGCCTGCGCATCGACCACCCCGACGGCCTGGCCGACCCGGCAGCCTATTTTCGGCGCTTGCAGACGCGTTATGCCGAGCTGGTAGGCCTGGACCTGCCCGACCTGCCGGGCCAGCCGCTGGCGGCCAAGCCGCTGTATGTGGCATTGGAAAAGATCGTCGCCCCGCATGAGCAAGTGCCTGCTGACTGGGCCGTGCATGGCACCACCGGCTACCGCTTTGCCAACATCGCCAACGGCCTGCTGATCGACGGTGCGGCCAAGGCGCGGCTGGACCGCGTCTGGCGCGCCTTCGTCGGTGACGAGGCGGTGGACTTCGACGAGCTCTCCTGGCGCTGTCGCCACGAGGTGATGGAAGGTGCGCTGGCGGGCGAGCTGACAGTGCTGGCCACCGCGCTGCGCCGCCTGGCCCGCGAGGACCGCCGTACCCGCGATTTCACGCTCAACTCGCTGCGCCGCGCGCTGGCCGACGTGGTGGCCTCGTTCCCGGTCTACCGCAGCTACATCGTCGACAAGCCCAGTGCCCAGGACCGCCGCTTCATCGATTGGGCCATCGGCCGTGCGCGCCGCCGCAGCCTGGCCGCCGATGCCGGCGTGTTCGACTTCCTGCGCCGCGTGCTGCTGGGCCGGCCGCTGCCCGGCGCCGCCGCCGGCCTGGGCCAGCGCTACAACGCGTTTGCCCGCCGGCTGCAGCAGTACACCTCGCCGGTGGCCGCCAAGGGCATCGAGGACACCGCGCTGTACCGCCACCACCGGCTGATCTCGGTCAACGACGTGGGCGGCGAGCCCGATGCCTTCGGCATGTCGGTAGTGGCCTTCCACGCCGCCACACGCGACCGCGCGCAACGCTGGCCGCACACCATGCTGGCCACCTCGACGCACGACGCCAAGCGCAGCGAGGACGTGCGCGCGCGCATCGACGTGATCAGCGAGATGCCGGCAGCCTGGCGCTTGACGGTGCGCCGCTGGACGCGCCTGAACCGCAGCCACAAGCAGCGGGTGGACGGCGCCGCCGCGCCCAGCCGCAACGACGAGTACCTGCTGTACCAGACCCTGGTGGGCAGCACACCGGCCGGCCCGCTGGCTGGCGACGCGCTGGCGCACTACACCCGGCGCATCGTGCAAGCGATGCTGAAATCGGTGCGCGAGTCCAAGGCGATCAGCAACTGGATCAATCCGAATGCCGCCTACGAGGCCGCGCTGACGCATTTCATCGAGGCCGCGCTGGCGCCGCGCGAAGGCAACCTGTTCCTGCAGGACCTGCTGGCCACGGTGCCGCTGTTCGCCTGGTACGGCGCGCTCAACAGCACCACGCTGGCGGCCATCAAGTGCCTGTCGCCCGGTGTGCCCGATTTCTACCAGGGCCATGCCGCGATCGAACTGACGCTGATGGATCCCGACAACCGCAGCCCGGTCGACCATGACCGGCGGCGCGCCCTGCTGGCCCGCGCCGAGTCTGCGCAGGCCCTGCCCGACGCCGCGCGCCGCGCCGAGTGGCGCGCATTGCTGACGCATGCCGAAGACGGCGAGGCCAAGTTCCGCGTCACCTGGGCGGCGCTGCAGCTGCGCCGTACACACGAGCGCCTGCTGCAGCACGCCGACTACCTGCCGCTGGCGGCCAGCGGCAAGCACGCTGCGCAGGTGGTGGCCTTCGCCCGCCACGAGGCCGGGCAGTGGCTGATCGTGATCGCGCCGCGGCTGTATGCCTCGTTCGGGCTGCCGGTGGGCGAGGCGCCTGTCGGCGAGGCCTGGGGCGACACCGTGCTCGAACTGCCGGCATCCGACGCCGCTCAACACCTGCCTGTGGGCACCCGCCTGTGCGACGCGCTGGGCGGTGCGGTGCGCACCGTGGCCGGCCCGACGCTGAAGCTGGTCGACGTGCTGCGCGACTTCCCGCTGGCCTTGCTAGTGGCCGACACGAAGGGTCTGCGATGATCGGCCCATGGCTGAATATGCCGAATCCGCCGAATCCAATGACCTGATCGAGCGCTGCCGGCAGGCATCGCTCGACCTGCTGCAACGCAACCTCACGCCGCAGGGCATCCTGGCGGCCTCGCCCACGCCCGCCGCGGTGGCCCGGCGCTACACCCGCATCTTCGGCCGCGACGCGGCGATCTGCGTGCTGGCGATGTGCGGCAGCGGCGTCGAGTCGCTGGAGCGCGGCGCGGTGGCCAGCCTGGATGCGCTGGCGGCGCAGCAGGCAGCCAACGGGCAGATCGCCAAGTACGTCGACCCCGAGGGCCTGGACGCCGATTTCTGGTACCTGGGCTGCATCGACGCCACGCTGTGGTGGCTGCTGGCCGCCGCCCATGTGCGCCGCCACAGCGCACTGCCCGGCTGCGCCGACCGCTGGGCTGCGCAGATCGCACTGGCGCTGCAATGGCTGCTGGCGCAGGAGCACCAGCGCCTGCGGCTGCTGCAGCAGAACGAGGCCAGCGACTGGGCCGACATCATGCCGCGCTCGGGCTACGTGCTCTACAGCAATGCGCTGTGGTACGCCGTCAAGCAGCGCTTCGCACTGCCCGAGGCCGAGGCCACGCGCCACCATTTCAATCACCTGTTCAACCCCTTTGCGCCCGACCTGCCCGACTACCACCGCGCCCGGCTGCTGCAGCACTACGTGCGGCGCGGCCAGAGCGACCCGGGCCTCTACCTGAGCTTCGTCAACTTTGCCAGCCACGGCGCCGAGGGCGACGTCTTCGGCAACCTGCTGGCCATCCTCCACGGCCTGGCCGACGAGACCCTGAGCCAGCGCATCGTCAAGACCCTGCAGGCCGCGCACGCCGCCGATCCCTACCCGATTCGCGTCGTGCTGCACCCGCTGTCGCGCGAGCACGAACTGTGGCGCCCCTACATGGGCCGCCACCAGCAGAACCACCCGCACCAGTACCACAACGGTGGCATCTGGCCGTTTGTCGGCGGCTTCTGGGTCATGGTGTTGGCCCAACTGGGCCTGACGCAGGCGGCGCGCCAGGCGCTGGTGCAACTGGCGCGGGTCAATGCGCTGGACGACTGGCGTTTCACCGAGTGGTTACACGGCCAGACGCTGGCGCCCATGGGCATGGCCGGTCAGAGCTGGAATGCAGCCACCTTCCTGCTGGCCTTGCACGGTCTGGAGGCGGTGACCAAGACGGCTGCGCCGGCGGGCGGCCACTTGAACTTGGCAGCGGCTGCGCTGGGTGCGCCGGACTGAGCGACTGAGTTGCGCCTCAGCCCTGCCGCGCCAGTGCGGCGCCTGGCACGCTGTCGTCGGCAACCGGCTCCGGAGCAGCAGCGCGGCGCTTGTCGAAGGCCGGCTGGTGCAGCGTCATCTGCGGGAACGGAATCTCGATGCCGTGGCGGTCGAAGGCGGCTTTCAGGCGCTTGAGGTATTCGCGCCGCACGGCCCATTGCTGCAGCGGCGCCACGCGGAAGCGTCCCCGCACGATCACCGCCGAGTCGTCCCAGCGCTCGACCCCGGCCATCTCGAAGTCGTCCTGGATCAACGGCGCGAACAGCTTGTCCTCGCGCAGCGCGCGCGCCTCGTCGTGCATCACCTGCATCACGCGGTCGAGGTCCTCGCCGTAGGCCACGCCCACGTCGACCACGGCCTGGGCATGGCCGCGGCTGAGGTTGACGACGGTGCGGATCTCGCCGTTGGGCACGAAGTGCACATGGCCGTCGTAGTCGCGCAGGCGCACGTAGCGCAGCGTCACCTCCTCGACCAGGCCGGCATGCTCGCCCAGCTTGACCACGTCACCCTGGCGGATCTGGTTTTCCAGCAGCAGGAAGAAGCCGGTGAAGTAGTCCTTGACCAGGCTCTGCGCGCCGAAACCCACCGCCAACCCGACCACGCCGGCCGCACCCAGGATCGGCGCCACCGAGATGCCGACTTCCGACAGCACCAGCGTGCCGGCCACCAACCAGACCACCACCGAGGCCAGGTAACGAAAGACGCGGCCCAGCGTCTCGGCGCGCTTGACGGCCTCGCGGTCGTCCATGCGGCTGGCAATGCGCAGGCGCAGGCCGCGGATGGCCCGCTGCAGCACGGCCACGGCGATCCAGGACACCAGCAGGATCGCCAAAACACGCAAGGCGGTGGCAGTCCAGCCGCCCAGAGCGCTGATGACAGGCAGGACGGTTTCCAGCGCACTCGATGACATAGGGGTTCCTCAAAGGCTGACGCCCGCCGAGGCCGACGGGCAAGGGGGTAGTGGGGCGGTGCGCGGCGGCGTGGGCAGCGCGAGTGGTGGGTACAGCAGCGGCGTCGGGTTTACATCTCGCCCAGTGGAATCGCGGCGGCATGCTCGTCGGGGCCGAGGGCGCGGATCAAGACGGCCAGATCCAGTTCCAGCCGCTGCAGCGTGGCGGGGTCCAGGCCGGCCAGCGCCTTGGGCAGTACACCGCTGAACGGGCCGGGTGCGCGTTGCAGCACCTGGGTGCCGCTGGGTCGCAGGTACAACTGCACCGCGCGGCGATCCTGCGCCTCCTTGCGCACCTCGATGTGGCCCTGTTCAGCCAAGGCCCGCACCAGGTTGCTGGCCGTGGGCTGGCGCACATCCATGGCCTTGGCCAGGTCATTGACACCGACACCTGCCTGGTCGCGGATGATGGCCAGCGCCCAGACTTGCGCACCGCCCAGGCCGGCATGCTTCTCCACCTGCTGGAAATGCGTCTTCACGCTGTTGAACACCTGTCTGAACTGGCGCAGCACACGCTGCGCCGGATCGGCCGACGACAAGCCGACGGCCTGGCCGGGCACCGCCGGCACGGTGGAGCCGGGCAAGTGCTGTGCTTTGCTGGCGGGCTTGGCTGGGATCATGGGAGGTTGTGCGATGGCGTTGACGGCAGGCGCCGCATCCGGAAGATGCAAGCCGCTACTGCGATGCAATGCGCTTATTGTATTTGCGTCAATCTATATCGTCCAGTGCAACCCGCCCGGCCGGGACGGGCACTGCCGGCGGCACCCCTCGCCCCGCGTAGACTGCCGCTGATTCAAGCCGACGGAGCGCCGCCCCATGAGTTCAGAACGTGTGCTGTTCGCCTTTGTCATCGTGCTCGCACTGACGCTGAATGTCGGCTTTGTCGCTGGTGACATCAACGATGTCAGACACCATAACGTCTATGAGTTGTATGCCGCGGTGGTGGTCAGCCTGATCGCCACCATCATGAAGTTCGGCGACCGCTCCGCCCTGGGCTCGACCATGCTGGCCACCAGCCTGGTGGCCGATCTGCAACTGATTGCCGCCGCCGCGGCCTGGGGCCTGTACAGTCAGTCCGGTCTCGAACTTAGCGCCCACCAGAGCGCGACCGTGGTGTCGCTGGCCATTGGCGCCGCGGTGGCCAACGTGGTCTCTGTGGTGCTGCTGGTGATCGAGATGGCGAACCTGCGTCGATGATCACCGGCCCCGGGCGCACGCGCCACGGCATCTTCATCCTGCTGCGCCGCCTGCGTGTACCGCTGGCGGTGCTGGTGCTGGTCTATGCGGTGGCGGTGTTGGGCTTCACCCTGGTGCCGGGCACCGATCCGCAGGGCCAGCCCTGGCGCATGAGCTTTCTGCATGCGTTTTATTTCGTCAGCTACCTGGGCACCACCATCGGCCTGGGCGAGATCCCCTACCCCTTTTCCGATGCCCAGCGGCTGTGGGCCACGGCGGCGATCTATGCCACCGTGGTGTCCTGGCTGTACGCCATCGGCGCCTTGTTCAGCGTGCTGCAGGATCCGCTGTTTCGCCGCATAACGCATGAGAACCACGTCGCGCGCTCGGTGCGCCGGCTGCGCCAGCCGTTTCACCTGATCTGCGGCTACGACGACGCCGGCAGCCGGGTGGCCCGCGAGTTGTCTGAGGACGGCTCGCGGGTGGTGGTGATCGACATCGACACCCAGCGCGCCGATACGGTGGACGTGGAGGACTTGTCGATCACCGTGCCGGCCCTGGTCGGCGACGCCAGCGACCCCAAGACCCTGTTGCTCGCCGGGCTGCAGCATCCGCTGTGCGCCGGCGTGCTGGCGCTGACCGGCGACGACCACGTCAACATCAAGATTGCGCTCACCGCCCGGCTGCTGGCACCCGACCTGCCGGTACTCAGCGCGGTGCGCGACCACGCCGCCCATGCGCGCATGGCCGCCGCCGGCGCCGATCCGCTGATCAATCCCTACGACACCTTTGCCGAGCGGGTGGCGCTGTCGTTGCGCACACCCAGCCTGCATGTGATCTACGAGGCGCTGACCACCCAGCGCGGCACGGCGATGGACGACGTGCCGCGGTTGCCGCGCGGACGCTGGCTGCTGTGCGGCTTCGGGCTGTTTGCGCGCACGCTGCGACGGCAGCTTGAGCGGCTGGACGTCGAGACGGTGATCGTCGACACCGTGCTCGACGACAGCTGCGACGACAGCAACAGCGTGTGCGGTGATCCCACCGACCCGTCGGTGCTGCGCGGCGCCGGCATCGAGGACGCCAGCGCGGTGGTGGCCGGCACCACGGTGGACATCGACAACCTGGCGATCACGCTCGCCGCGCGCGGGCTCAACAAGAAGGCCTTCATCGTCGCGCGCCAGACCCAGCGCCGCAACGCGGTGGTGTTCCGCGCCGCGCCGGCTGATCTGGTGATGCTCAGCGGCTATGTGGTGGCCGCCGAGGTGATGCGGGTGATCCGCGCGCCGCAACTGGCCAACTTCCTGCGGCTGGCGCGCGACCAGGACGAAGCCTGGTCGGCTGCGCTGCTGCAGCGCCTGCGCCTGCACATCGGCGCCGAAGTGGTGGAGAGCTGGTCGCTCGATGTCAGCGCGGCCGCGGCGCCTGCGCTGCGCCATGTGCAAGATCGGGGCCAGACGGTGACCCTGGGCGGGCTGCTGGCGCTGGCGCAATCACCCGATGCGCCGGTGCATGCGGTGGCGCTGCTGCTGCAGCGCGACCATGAGCGCCTGCTGCTGCCGGACGCGCAAACCGTGCTGCAGGACGGCGACCGGGTGCTGTTCTGCGGCCGCGCCCAGACCCGCTCGTTCATGCGCTTCATCGTGTCCTCGCACACACTTCCCGTCCAGGACAGTCCGGTGGCTGTCACCCCCTTGCCGGAGGCCCATTGATAGCGCCAACCTTCCTGGTGCAGACCGCCGCGCCGCTGAGTGCGCATGGCCTGGCGATGCTGGTCTTTGCGGCAATCGTGTTTGCCCTGTTTGTGCGCGACCGGCTGCCCATCACCACCATCTGCCTGGGCATCCTGGTGGCGCTGCCGCTGGGATTTGCGCTGCTGCCGCTGGAAATCGGCGCCGGGCCAGTGGATCCGATGCGCTTCTTCGCCGGTTTCGGCCACCCGGCGCTGATCGCGATCTGTGCGCTGATGATCGTCGGCCACGCCCTGGTGCTCACCGGCGCGCTCGAGCCCGTGGCCCGCCACCTGTCCAGCCTGGTCGCCACCTGGCCCAAGCTGGCGCTGCTGGGCGTGCTGGTGGGCGCGGCCGGCATCAGCGGCCTGGTCAACGACACGCCGGTGGTGGTGCTGCTGATCCCGCTGATCCTGGCAGCGGCGGCGCGGGCCAACCGCTCGGGCGGCACCCTGCTGCTGCCGATGAACTACGCGGTGTTGATCGGCGGCATGGCCACCACCATCGGCACCTCGACCAACCTGATCGTCGTGGCACTGGCCGCCGGCCTGGGGGTGGCGCCGTTCAACCTGTTCAGCTTCTACACGCTGGTGGCGGCGGCAGCAGTGCCGGCGCTGCTCTACCTGTGGCTGGTGGCGCCGCGGCTGCTGGCCCATGTCAAGCCGCCGGTGGAGGAACTGTCCGAACAAGTGTTCGACGCCGAACTGCTGGTCGAGCCGGGCAGCTGGCTGGAAGGGCGCCATCTGCGCGACATCTTCAAGGCCACCGGCAACCGGCTGCACCTGCTGGAACTGCGGCGCAACCACCGCTCACTGACCCGACTGCCGTCGGTGACCCTGCGTGCCGGCGACCGCCTGCTGGTGCAAGACACAGCGGCCAACCTGAAGGACTTCGAGACCAGCCTGCATGCCGCGCTGCATGGCGTGGACATGGCGCCGGACGATTCCGAGGCGCCCGAGCCGGAGGACGGCGTCAAACCGCCCGTCTCGACCGTGGTGGCGCAGATGATCGTCACGCCAGGCTCGCCGTTGAGCGGCCGCAGCGTGCGCCAGGAGCGCTTTGCCGAGCGCTACGGCACCATCGTTGTCGGCATGCGCCCTCGCGAAGCCCATGCCGGCTGGCAGCG
>JBBQZM010000048.1:0-20609 GCA_038207685.1 Burkholderiales bacterium | reverse complement strand
CCAAGCGCATCTGTTCGTGCTGGGCGAGACCATGGCCCACATCGAAGAGCTGGAGGCGCGCATGCAGCGCTTCGAGCAGGAATTGCTCAAGGGCCTGAGCGCTTGGCAGACCGAGCTGGTGCTGCTGCAGACCATCCCCGGTATCGACATCATGGGTGCGGCCATGTTGCTGGCGGAGACCAGCGCGGAGATGCAGAACTTCGGCAGCGCCGAGCGGCTGGCCTCGTGGGTGGGCATCTGCCCGGGCAACAGCGAGAGTGCGGGCAAGCGCAAGACTGGCAAGACCCGCAAGGGCAACGCCTGGGTCAGGCGTCTGCTGTGCGAGTTCGCCCAGGCGGCTTCACGAAGCAGGTGCGCGCTGAAGGACAAATTCGCCGCCTTGAGCATTCGCAAAGGTCACAAGAAATCCAACGTGGCGCTGGCGCACGAGATGCTGCGGATTGTCTTTGCGGTGGTCAAGAACAAGACGCCCTACCTCGACAAGGCGGTGGACTGCGAGGCCTTGAGCGAGCAGCGAAACGCACCGCGCTGGATGAAGATGTTGATCAAGCACGGCTACATGCCCACTGCCGACCCCGCAGCCGCCTGATCGCTTAACAACGCCGGCACTCTTTTGCTCTACGGCATGGCCATTGTCGGGCCGGGCTTGCTCACGCCTGCCCAGCGGTGTCTTTCACGTTAAGTGCCCGTCGCTTGCAAGCCAACCTGGTGCGTCTGGCCGATGGTCGGAGCAGTTGGTCGGCTGTGCCTTCCGCACCGAAGACGGCAGCGAATGCGGCTGCGCTGGACGAGTTGCCACTTCGGGTGGCGCTGTTACGGCTCGAGGACGGTGACATCCAGTACCGCGACGCCTACACCGCCGTCGATGTGCAAGTGCGGCTGCAATGTGAAGAACTCGAGGGCGGTGCCAGCCGGATCGCGGCCCAGGCCAAGGGCAGCTGGCGTAACCGGCCGCTCTTCCTGCGCGGCACGGCCGGTGGCGGCACCGCATTGCTGGACGACGGCGAAGTGGGGCCGTTGGCGCTGCAGGGGCGAATGGGCGACACCGAGTTCCGCTTCAGTGGCGTTGCCGCCGATCTCTCGAGTGCGCGCGCCTTGCGCGGCAGCATCCTGGTGCTTGGCCCGTCGCTGGCTGCCGTCGGTGACACGCTGGGGGTCACTTTGCCCAGCACGCCGTCGTTTCGACTGGCCGCCGCGATCACGCACGACGCCGGGCTTTGGACGATGCTGACGACCCAGGCCCGCATCGGCGGCAGCAGGCTCCAGGCAGACCTGAACTTTGACAGTGGCGATCGCTACACTCGACTTGGGCGACGACGCCGTCATCGCGCAGTTGCGTGGCCTGGCCACGCACTTGACGCTGCGCAGCGGCGTTTCTAACCTGGCTGAACTGCATGCCCAGGTCGCCGGGGGCCGGCTGAGAGGCAGCACCAGCCTCAGCACGACGCCTGCCAGCAGCGTGGCGCGCTGGCAAGCCGACTTGCGCTTCATCGGCGTTCAGGTCGAGCAGTGGTTGCGCCGTCTTCAGGCCCGGAGCACCCCCTTCTTGGGCGGCCGAATGGCGGCAAGGCTTCAGGTGCAAGGCGTCGGCAACTCGACGGCCACGATCCTGGCCAACCTGCAGGGCCGGGTCGCTGCCAGCCTGGGCCATGTCACGGTGTCGCACCTGATCGTGGAATGGGCCGGCCTCGACGTGGCGCAGGCGCTGGGCGTTTACGTGCGCGGCGACGACCCGCTTCCGCTGAACTGCGCCAACGTCCAGGCCAACATCTTCGATGTGTCCGAGGTGCAGCAGTCTGGTAACCAGCTTCGACACCAGGCAATCGGCACGCCCTGTCTGCGTGCCACGATCAACGGCGCACCCAGTTCCACCACCGCGATCAACTTCGATGCTGGACGGCTGAATTCAGGCGCTGAATCCGGGTTGCCCAAGCGCTTGCACAACCTCGTCGCTCTGACGACGCGTTGATTCGCTGGCAGTAGGCAGATCGGGCCGACGCCACCTTTCAGGCGCCTGCCTTGCTGTCCTTGGACGCGGTTTCTTCACCCTGTGCCGCGTCAGTCTTTCGAGCACCTCGAATGTTCATGGCCGCCAGTGCCACTTGCAACGCGACAAGCGCCCAAGCCTGGGTTGACCAACCCCAGACCAGCCAAAGCACATTGCTCGCCAAGAAAGCCCAGAAGCCGACGTTCCGACGCCGTTCGCTGCTGGACGCCACGAACCACGAGGCAGCAATGGTCACCACCATCGCAGGCCACTGCAGCAGATCAACCAGGTCGTTCATGCTGCGCGATATCAGGCATGGCGTAGCTCCGCAAGGCGAATGCTGCGTGGGCCGCCCGGTCCGACAGTGTCCACCGTGGCGTCCAGTGCCACCAGCGCCGTGGCCCAGTCACCGGGGTCGCTGGCAATGCACTGCTCGGACGTGCCCAGCACCGCGTGCAGGCTATGCATGCCCTCCAGCGCCGATAAACCGCTGCCAGGCTCGCGCTTGTTGCAAGCCCAGCTGAGGTCGTGGACGTATCTGCAGCGCGTGCGCTGCAAGACGTTGCCGCCGACGAAGGCCATGTTGCGAATTGTCGCCGTGAAGGTGCGGTGTCGGGGGTGTCTGGTGCCGCCATGTGCCGCGCTCCTTCTGGCTTGACGGTTGGTGCGGAAGGATGGCAAGCGGCGTGCCGGGCTCGGTGCCTGGGGTCGTGGCAGGCACGGCCATTGCCGTGGGCGGTGGTCCCTTGACGCCGAAAGAAGCCCGCCATGACTGAACGTATCCACCGCCCCCTTGCTGCCGTCTGGCGCACAAGTACATTGATTTCGGCGGTGATTTGACATGGGCGCTGCTTGGCGTTTGCTGCGTGACGCTGCCTCGGCCTGGGTAGACGACTACGCGCCCAGCATGGGCGCAGCGCTGGCGTTCTACACGCTCTTTTCGCTGGCCCCGCTGCTGTTGATCGTCATCTCGGTGGCGGGCCTGGTGTTCGGTGAGCAGGCCGCGCAGGGGGCGATCCTTGGCCAGCTTTCGGGCATGCTGGGTGACCAAGGGGCGGCGGCGGTGGAATCCTTGTTGGTCAGCCTGAACCGGCCCCAAGCCGGCATCGTCGGCACCGTGGTGGGTGTGACCACATTGCTCGTCGGCGCGACGACGGTCTTCGGTGAACTGCAAGATGCTCTGGACCGCATCTGGCGCGCGCCCAAGCGCCCGGTCAACGGGCTGTGGGCGCTGCTGCGCGCGCGGCTGCTGTCGCTGGGGCTGGTGCTGGGCATCGGCTTTTTGCTGCTGGTCTCGCTGGTGTTCAGCGCGGCCCTGGCGGCCCTGGATGCCTGGTGGGCCGCCTGGTTCATAGGCTGGGGCCTGCTCGCCGAACTGCTGAACTTGGGCATCAGTTTCGCGCTCGTGGCTGCCATCTTCGCGATGATCTACAAGTGGATGCCCCGCCAGCGCGTCGCCTGGAGCGACGTGGCCGTGGGGGCCTTGATCACCGCGCTGCTGTTCACCGTCGGCAAGGCACTCATCGGTCTGTATATCGGGCGCAGCGGAGTCGCTTCGCCTTTTGGCGCAGCGGCATCGTTGGTGGTGCTTTTGCTCTGGGTCTATTACTCAGCCCAGGTGTTCCTGCTGGGCGCCGAGCTGACGTGGGTCTACGCCCAGCGCCACGGGTCACTGCGCGGCAAGATGGCAGCCATCGATGGGCCCGCCGCAGTCGCCCCGTCCGCTCCCCGGCGCAGCACGGCCGGCGATGTACGCTCGACGCCCAGCGGCTGACTTCGACTCGCTGGTGCTGACTTGAAGACGGGAAGTTCAGCGCCCAGGGAACGCCGCTTGCCCGACCGAGGTCGCTCACAGGAGATCACCCCATGTCAACCCACCCTCATTCCAACGATCACTTACCAAAGCTGGCGCGCCGCGTCAGCGCCGGCGAAATCGAGATCCCACAGCCGCCGCCCGATGTCGTGCCGATACCCCCCAGCCCGGCGCATTCACCTTCGCCCCCAGAGATCGCCCCACCGCCGCCGCCGGAGATCATCGAGCCGCCAGGCGAAGCGGGCGAACGGGCGCCGATCGTCGACCCCCCTTTCATCGAGTCATGACGGCCTGGATGTATCGCAGAAAGATGCTCTCCACCTGACCGCCGCAGTCAGGGGCAATTTTGACCAACCGTCTGTTCGAGCAGAGTCGCTGGCCGGCGATTTGCACCATGGGCACGCGCCGAATGCTGACAAGCTCCTGGGTGATACGCACACAGCGCGAAGACGACGGCGACGGCGACGGCACGATTTCAATGCGCTGACTTCCCTGAAAACGAGGACTCGACCTATGCGTACCGAACCCCAGACCAGTGGGGGCCATTTCGCGCACGTTCGCCTTGGCCGCATCGGTCATTGCCGGAACGCAGGCCGGACTGGGCGAAAAGCAGGTGATCACGCTGAAGCCGACTTGATGCGCTATCGATCAATGTGGCGGGTTACGTCAACCGTTGGCTGAAGCCGCGGTTACCTGCCTAGGCTGTACGCCGATGTTGCCAGTTCTGTCTGACCGTCGTCACTTTCGCATGCGGGGTTGCGGACTTCTATCCGATCGTGCTGTCGGCGGATGTGGTGAAGATGCCGTATCTCGTGCATCGGGTGATCGCGCAGGGCGCCCGTGATGCGGTTTGCGCGTTCACTTCTTGCAGCTGCGGGCTGGGTGCTGTTGGCTTCCAGTGCCGCCGCTGCACAGCCGCCCCCTCGGAAGCACACCGGTGCTGCTGGGATCTGCGCGCGGGGATGACTCGGTCCCGGGTATCAGTGAGCGTGAGTTGGCGGAGATAACGCCTGAGGAGCGCACCACGCCGGCCGTCCGCTTCGCGATGGAGCCCGGTGTGGATGCCTCAGGGGAAGACATTTTTTGGGTCGATTACGCCACCGCAGTTTCCATGCACAGGGTACGTGCCACCAACCGGTCTGAGCGCCGTCTGCAGCGCCTGGCCACGCCAACTGCAGCCGTATTCAGCACGCGCTAGGTTCTACGCGCGACCGTGAGCCGGGCTTGACCCAGTCGGACGGGGAAACCAGCCCTGGCTTGGATGAACGGGGGCATTGCGCGTGCTCTGCACGGAATCTGCGAGCACATCCAACTTGTGCAGGACGCTTTTAAGGTCCATCGGCTTCGACCAGAGATCCTGAAACCCAGAGCCGCGCAGCCCGACGTCGCTCTCAGCCGTCACTGCCACGGCCGGCGCAGTTTCGCAGCCAGGGATGCGGCGCAACATCGGCAGCAACGCTCTGCCGTCGCCATCGGGCAAGCGCAGGTCGAGCAACAGCAACACCGGGTACAAGTCGCAGGCCTGTTCCAGCGCTTCTGCCAGCGTGCCGGCCACCACCGGACGCAGACCGGGCCGGCGGTCAAACAACGCCTCCATGATGAGCACATTCAAAGCGTTGTCCTCGACGTACAAGACGGGCAGGCGGTCCATTGCAACTCCAGGCTCACAGTAGAGAGCGTTTCAGAGCAAACGGCGTTCCCGTTTCTGGGGCGGGGAGATCGGAAGGGGTTGCGGCAAGATTTACGTGTCTTGGGTTGACGGAGGGCGGCAGGGCGTTGGGCACCCGGGTTGCCGCTGTGTCCTGCCCCGTCAACTCATGCTGGATTCATTCCATGGCCAAGTCACGCCGTTCCTCCCCGTCCTCCTCGCCCGTGGCCTCCGTACCCCACGCCAACCCGACACCGCCACGGGTGGAGCACGTGATGGGCTCGATCCTGTCGACGGTGTCGGGGCCGGCCACGCCAGCGGGCGATGAGCAGGACGGCGAACAACTCGACGACGGCGAGGTGGCTGGCGTCGCGCTGGCCAACGACGCGCACCGCATGCTGGTGTTGAACAAGGCGTTGGTGCAACGCGGCGCGGCCGCCTTTTGCCGAGCAACCCAGACAAGGCCGCTGAACACGGCCAGGAGAGCGCGTTGCGGCGGCAGGAAGGTGCGCATGCCGACCCGCCGCCCGAGGATGAGGCCAGCGGCAACACGTTGAGCGAGGTCAACGACTCCGCCAAGGTCGTCGACGGCTGTCCCCACACAGGGCACAACCCGCTGTCCGATCCGCTGGACCGGGTGCGCGTGGACAGCCGCGACCGTGCGCTGACCACCAACCAGGGCGTCCTCGTCAGCGACAACCAGAACTCATTGAAGGCCGGCTTGCGCGGGCCGACGCTGATCGAAGACTTCATCCTGCGCGAGAAGATCACCCACTTCGACCACGAGCGCATCCCTGAACGTGTCGTTCACGCCCTGGGTTCGGGCGCCTTTGGCGTCTTCGAGTGCCACGAGTCGCAAGAGGAGATCACCCGCGCAGACCTGTCGAGCGCGGCCGGCAAACGCACGCCGGTGATCGTTCGCTTCTTTACCGTGGCCGGCGAACGCGGCAGCGCCGACACCGTGCGCGACACGCGTGGCTTTGCGGTCAAGTTCTATACCGAGGAAGGGAACTGGCACCTGGTGGGCAACAACATGCCGGTATTCTTCATCCAGGACGCGATGAAGTTTCCGGACCTGATCCACGCCGTCAAGCCCGAGCCGCACAACGGCATGCCGCAAGCGGCGTCAGCGCATGACACGTTCTGGGATTTCGTTTCGCTCATGCCCGAAACCATTCACCACACGCTGTGGGCGATGAGCGACCGCGGCATTCCCCGCAGCTACCGCACGATGCAGGGCTTCGGTGTCCATACCTTCAAGCTGGTCAACGCCGACGGCGAGGCCGTCTTTGACGAGATTCACTGGCTGCCGACGGCCGGCACCCATTCGCTGGTCTGGGACGAAGCAGCCAAGATCTGCGGCGCCGACCGGGACTTTTGGCAATCCACCGCGGCAAGGTCGCCTACGAACCCAACAGCCTGGGTGGCGGGTGCCCCTACCAGGCCGGCATGGCGGGATTCGTGTCGGCTGCGCAGCGCACGACGCAGCCGGGCCCTGGCGAGAGCGACAGGACCATCGAAAAGTTGCGCGGCAAACCCGAGAAGTTCGCCGACCACGTCAGCCAGGCACAGCTGTTCTGGCGCAGCCAGACGCCGGTCGAGAAACGCCACATCATCAATGCTTACCGCTTCGAGCTAACACGCGTGACGGTGCCGGCGATTCGCGCACGAGTGGTTTCGCAGCTGCTGAACGTTGATCTGCAACTCGCCAGCGGTGTTGCCGACGGGCTTGGCATCGCGCTGCCCGAGCCGCAGAAGCTGGTGCTGGACGAGCTGGGCATTGCGCCGGTGGTGAGTGAGGTCGCGGTTTCCGACGCGCTCTCACTGTTCGCGCGGCCAGGACACATCGCGGCTGTCGGTCGGCGAGTTGCCCTGCTGGCTGCCGATGGCATGGCCGGAGCAGCGCTTCGAGAGGTGCAGCGCCAGTTGCTGGACGCCGGCGCCGTTGCGCGCGTGGTCGGCACCCGGCTCGGTCGTGTGCTGAGCAGCGAAGGGCAGCCGGTCGAGATCGAGACCACCCTCGAAGCCATGCCTTCGGTGCTGTGGGACGCCGTCGTGCTGCCTGACGGCGAAGGCGCCACCGCAGCGTTGGCGACGAACGCCGACGTTCAGGACTTCGTGAAGGAACAGTACAGGCATGGCAAGCCGCTGCTGGTGCTGGGCCGTGCGGGGGCAGAGCTGCTGAGGGCGTCCGGCGTGCAGCCGCAGTCAATGGACGACGCATCCGACCCCGCCCTGGTGATGAGCGAGTCGCAGCCATTGCAGAGCAGCGATGCGCACAGATTCGTTGCGGCCTTGGGCAAACAGCGCCAGTTCGAACGGGAACTGCAACTCAGCGCCGGTTGATCGCCTCGCCTTGGCGTGGGGACGGGCGCCGGCATTTGCGTCATGCGCTTCCTGTCCAGGATCGCGCAAACGGCGGGCGACGCCATTCCTGAAGGGAGGGAACACCGCTTGCCCCATCCCATTCATGCACACCCTGGCCAACAGTCGTGGCGAACCTGACGCCATCAACATCGACACGGCCCGAGCACTGGAAACGGTGCGTGATGTCGCGCTGTTCATGATCGACCGTCGGGGCCGTGTGGCCAGCTGGAACGAAGGCGTGCGCGGCATTCTAGGCTGGGAGCGCGCGGATTGGATGGGGCAGCCGGTGCAGGTCGCCTTCACGCCCGACGACGTGCAGCGCGGCGTGCCGCAGGCAGAGTTGGGCCGGGCAGCCGCCACCGGCGGAAGTGAGGACACGCGCTGGATGCTGCGCAAGGACGGCAGTCGATTCTTTGCGGTTGGCGCACTGACACGGCTGCAGGATTTGAAGGGCCGCACGGTCGGCTACCTCAAATCACTGCGCGACGGCACCGCGCAGCACCAGACCGATGGCTTGCGCTTGCGCGAGCAACGCCAGCACGATCAATTGCAGGCCTTGTCAGATGAGCAGGCAAGCGCACTGAGCGCAGTCATCGACGCCGTCAGCGACGGCGTCATCATGAGCGACCGGATGGGGGTGCAACGTTGCAACCCGCGTGCGCTGGCATTGCTCGGTGCTGGCTCGGTGAGCGAATTGCAGACCTCCCCGGGCAACTGGGTGCGCCGATGCGCGCTCCGCCGTGAACGCCACGGCCCGCCGATGGCGGCGGCGGACACGCCGCTGCGGGTGGCGTTGGCAGGCCGATGCGACATCCAGGATCTCTGGGTCACGCAAATCGGCAGCAAAGTCGACGTGGCGCTGCATTGCGTCGCCTTGCCCATCCTCGTCGGGGGCCGCGTCGAAGGGAGTGTCGTCATCCTCAGCGACCTCAACCAAAGTTCGCAACTGCGAGACAAGCAGCGCGACCTGAGCCGGGTACAAGAAGTGCTGCAGGCGCGGGACGCTGAACTGCGCGCTCTGGTCGAAGGCGTGCGGGACTACGCCATCTACACCTTGGATACAGCCGGGCGCGTGTCCTCATGGCACCCTGGCGCCGAATCGATGATGGGGTACAGCGCCGAGGAAGCCATTGGCAGTCACTTCGAGCGGCTGTTTACCGATGAAGACTGCGCGTTGGGCCGCCCGGCCTTTGATCTGGCGCAGGCCGTCAGGCACCGCGAATTCAAGTGCGAAGGCCAGCGGATGCGCAAGAACGGCAGCACCTTCGACGCTGCCGTGGTGCTGACGGCATTGCGAGGCGCGCACGGCGAGGAGCTTGGCTTCTTGAAGTTGACCCAGGACATCACTGCGCGGTTGACCCAACAACGCGAACGCGAGGAGATGCTTGCGAACGCGCTGGCGGCACGCACTGCGGCTGCACACGCCAGCCAGGCCAAAAGCGACTTCCTGGCGACTGTCTCGCACGAGTTGCGCACTCCGTTGTCAGCCATGCTGGGTTGGGCGCAGGTGCTGCAGCGCGGCGAAGTAGATGCCACCACCTTGCGGCATGGCTTGGCTGCGATCTCGCGCAACGCCCGCTTGCAGGGACAGTTTATCGAAGACCTGCTGGACATGGGCCGCATCGAGGCCGGGCAGTTGCGACTGGACCGACAGCGCATGGATCTCGGCGGCGTGCTTGCTGCGGCGATTGACTCTGCGCTGCCCACAGCCACAGTCAAAGGCGTCGGTCTTCGCACTATTTCGAGCCCCGGCAGCCACTGGATGTGGGGTGACGCGGCCCGGCTGCAGCAGGTGGCGGCCAATCTGCTGAACAACGCGATCAAGTTCACACCTCAAGGTGGGCAAGTCAGCGTCAGCCTGACACAGGCCCACGACCAACTGCAGCTGTCCGTGGGCGACAGTGGCGAGGGAATCGAAGCTGACTTCCTCCCCGGCCTGTTTGACCGGTTCCGTCAACAGGACGGCTCGTCCACACGCAGACACGGCGAACTCGGGCTGGGTTTGACCATCGTCAGTCACCTGGTCGAGTTGCACGGGGGCACGGTGCGGGCGGACAGCCCAGGCAGTGGGCAGGGGGCGACGTTCATCGTCACGCTGCCGCTGTTCGGTGCCGATGGCCTCGCGCCAGCCGACACGCCCGGCCCGCAAACTGAAACTGAGTCGCTGCCGCGACTCGACGGTGTGCGCGTGCTGTTGGTCGACGACGAGGCCGACATGCGCGACGTGACTGGCCAACTCCTGCAAGGCGCTGGTGCCGAGCTGTGCCGGGCTGCCAGCGCGGTCGAAGGCTTGACTGCGCTGCAAAGCTTCGCTGCAGACGTGATCGTGAGCGACATCGGGATGCCGGGCGTTGACGGCCACGAGTTCCTGCGCCGGCTTCGTGCACGACCTGAAGCGCAGGGCGGACTGACGCCGGCCCTGGCGTACTCCGCGTACGCACGCCCCGAAGACCGGGAACGAGCGCTCGCCGCGGGCTACCAGCAGCACTTGGGCAAACCGGGGATGCCGGCGCAGCTGTTGAGGGCGCTCGCCGATCTGGCACGGCCACTGGGCGGCAGCGTCACGCGTCGCCATCAGCCGCCAGAACCACCTCGATGACTGCTCTGAACCCAGCGCAATGCGCGGCAGACAACAGACGGCGTCACGAGAACGGTGAATCCTCTGTCTCCCCACTTTCAACCGGAGTCTTCGTCATGCCGTCGAATCTCACCCCGTCACCCGTCCCGCGGATCGGTTGGTTTCTCGACGGGCCCGGCCGTCGACTGTGCTGTGCTGCAGGGCTGGCAGGCACCGTCCTGTTCAGCACCGGTTGCGAAAACATGAGTGACCGCCAGCGCGGCACGGCGCAGGGTGCCGGCGTTGGCGCTGTGGCCGGCGCGGTACTGGGCAGCGTCGGCGGCGGCAACGCCGGACGCGGCGCGGTGCTGGGTGGCGCATTGGGCGCCGTCGCCGGCAACGTATGGTCCAAGCACCTGGAGGACAAGCGCGACGCGCTCAATCGCGCGGGCGCTGGCACCGGCGCCGTCGTCGAGCGCACGGCGGATAACCGGTTGAAGATGAACGTGCCCAGCGATGTCTCTTTCGACACCGGTCGCGCCGACATCAAGCCGCAGATGCGCGCGCTGCTCGACGAGGTCGGCCGTTCGCTCGCGCCTGGAGTGCGGGTCACGGTCGTCGGCCACACAGACAGCACCGGTGGCGACTCGATCAACGAGCCGCTGTCGCGTGATCGCGCGCTGGCAGTGCGTGACTACTTGAGTTCGCGCGGCGTACTGAGTGAACGGGTCGTCGTGCAGGGTCGCGGTTCACGCGAGCCGGTGGCCAGCAACGACAGCGATGTCGGCCGGGCGGCCAACCGGCGGGTCGAGATTTTCCTGTCCGACAGCACGTCATGAAGCTGCCCGTTGACTGCGCACGGGAAGCCAGGCGGCGGTCGTACGCATCGCCCGAAACAAGCCGGGCGTTGACAGGCGCAGAAGAAGCTGGGCGATGCACAAGAACATGTCGAAGAGGCCAGCGACAAGGTCGTGAACAGCCTCACTCGAAGCCAGCGCACGCCTGAGTAGTCGCACCCCGCCGATTCGATATCGCGGCGCAGCACATCCGAGGTTGATGGCGGGAACGCTCAGCTCGTTCCTGCCCTGGGTCGGCTTTCCACCCATCCGCCGGGCAGCCCAAGCTTGCTGCGTCTCCGTGGGCCAGCGGCAGGAGCCTTTCCACATCGCCGTGGGCAAGGCCTTCGACGTGTGCAACCTGAACCCGGGCGCAGAGGTGGGCGGCAACAACAACGACCTGGAAGGCCAGAACGTCAGCGCGCTGGCACTCGAGGTTCCCATCAGCTGCCAGACCGCGGGCACCGAGCCGGTGATCGGCGCCTACACCACGGCAAGCTTGCGACAGGGTAGCTTGCTCAACGGCGCGCCGGCCATCGGCCTGGGCGAGCTCACCCGCACGGGTCGCCTGTGGACGCAGGTGTCGCGGCTGGGCATGCCGCTGGCTTCCCGCGCACCGACCTGGTCAACGTGTTTCTGAAGGGCATCAGCGGTGCGAACCAGTCGGCGACCCCACCATTCGCTTGAACGTGGCCAGTGCCTGGCCGACCACCTGGTCCATGTTGTAGTGGCGGTAGCTGGCCAAGCGTCCGACAAAGGTCACGTCGCTGAGTGCCTCGGCATCGGCTTCGTAGCGTCGAAAGAGCGGCATGTTTTCGGCACGCGGTACCGGGCAGTAAGGGTCGCCTGCGCTCTGCGGGTCTTCGTACACCAACGACGTCGACCCGTGCGACTGCCCGGTGAGGTGTTTGAATTCCGTGACCCGGGTGTAAAGATGGTCGTTGGGGAGGTTCACGGTGCCCACCGCCTGGACCAGGCTTTGCCCAGCCGGCGGTTGCACGGTGACATGCTCGAAGGCCAGGATGCGGTAGGGCAACTTGCCGTAGCGATGGTCGAAGAAGCTGTCGATCGGCCCGCTGTAGACCATTTTCTTCCATGGCACGAGGATCACCACATCACGGTAGTCAGTGCCCAGCATGACGCGGATTTTCGGGTGCGCCAGCAGGGACTCGAACATGCGTGTGTAGCCGTGAAGCGGCATGGCCTGGTAGGAGTCTGTGAAGTATCGGTCGTCACGCGTCATGCGCGTGGGCACGCGTGCGGTGACATTGGCGTCGAGCTCGCTGGGGTCCAGTCCCCATTGCTTGCGCGTATAGCCGCGGAAGAATTTCTCGTACAGGTCGCGCCCCACCCGCGTGACCACTACGTCCTCGGACGTCTTCACCTGCTCGACCTTTTCAGCGTGGCGGGCAAAAAAATCGTCGAGTTCGAAAGCATTCAATTGCAGACCATAAAGTCGATTCACCGTATCCAGGTTGATCGGCATCGGCAACAGTTGCCCGTCTACCCTGGCAAGTACCCGGTTTCGATACGGCCGCCACCGCGTGAATTGCGACGAATAACTGAACAAGTCCGCAGAGTTGGTGTGAAAGATATGCGGCCCGTACGGATGGATCAGCAGGCTGTGTTCGTCGTAGCGGTCGAAAGCGTTGCCGCCAATGTGCGGCCGGCGGTCGACGACGAGCACACGCTCGCCGGCCTGGCTTGCGAGGCGTTCGGCAATGACACTGCCGGCGAAACCGGCGCCGACCACGAGAGTGTCATAACCGGCCGATGAGTTGGCCGGGGCGGGCATGAGGGATTTATAGGTATGCATGCCGCATTCGGGCAAACGCGGTGCCCGCGTTGACCCGCCGGCTACGTTGCAGCAAAACTTGCCGTCTGGTTTGATCGGCACTCATTGCGTGGCGGCACGCCGTTTGCTGATCGACGTGATGACCGTTGTGACATCACCCACTGAAGCCACTTTTCCCGCAGCGCAAACAGCGCAGGTTGAGGCTATCGACGAGGCAGCTTCGTGAGACCACCCGACCGCAACCCGTTCCAGGGCTTCTGGATGGGCGGCTTCGAAGGCGCCGACCCCACCAATGGTCATGGTCTCGCGTTGGACATGGTGGCTTCCAGCGGGCATCTGGACCGCCTGGAACAAGACCATCGCCGAGCCGCACAGGCCGGCATTCGCTGCGTGCGCGGGAGCATCGGGTGGCGACTCTCGGAGTCCCCGGCCGGCGTCATCGACCCGAGCAGCGCCCTGCGCACACAAGCCAGCGCCCACCGCCACGGCTTGCAGGTGCTGTGGACGTTGATGCATTACGGGCTGCCCGCGGATCTGTCACTGCATGACGACTCGATGATTGCGCGCATGGCCCGCTTTGCGGGCGCGGCGGCGCGCGCGCTGGGGCCCGGCGAGCGCGCGGCCGGCCACACGCCGGTCTTCACGCCCATCAACGAGATCAGCTACCTGGCCTGGGCCGCGGCGCAACCGATGATGTTTGCGCCGCCCAACACCCTGCAGGCAGGCCTCATGCGCGAGGCCAAGGTCGAGGCTGGCGAGGCGCCGCGAGACATCGGCTACGCAGCCAAGCGCAGGCTCGCCGCGGCAGCGATCCAGGCCATGCACGCCATTCGCGCCGAATTGCCCGACGCACGCTTCATGCATGTCGAACCGCTGGTGCATGTGGTGCCGCCGAGGGGGCGCGCCGATTTGACAGCACAGTCGGCGTTGGTGCGCAGTTGGCAGTGGCAGGCCTGGGACATGTTGACCGGCACGCTGGAACCGTCGCTGGGCGGCGCGATGGCGTGGCTGGATATCGTGGGCGTCAACCACCACCACGACAGCCAGTGGGTCGCGGGCGCCGATGAATCGCTGGACTGGGCCAGCCGTGACCTGCGGCGAAGTCGCTTCGCACTGCTGCTGGCTGAGGCCGCCCAGCGCTATGGCCGGCCGCTGGTGGTGTCTGAAACCAGCCATGTCGGTGCCGGCCGCGCAGCCTGGCTGCACGAAATTGCCGCCGAAGTACGCGTCGCGCGCAAGTCTGGTGTGCAGGTGCAGGGCCTGTGCCTGTACCCGCTGGTGGACCGTCTCGAATGGCAAGATCCGACGCATTGGCATCGCAGCGGGTTGTGACATGTCGACGAACGCAGCGCAGTTGGCGCGCGAACGCTGCAGCGCTTCGCAGAGCCTGAGTCGCTGGGTGCGTTGCGAGAGTGGCAGCGCGCCGACACCGCGGCGCCGTGCCGGCCCGTGATGCTCGCCTTCTCGCACCCGCGCTGGAACTTCGTGCGCCATCGCAGCCGGCAGCGGTTGCAGCGACTGGCCGGGCCGGTGGGCGATTGGCATCTGGTCTTTGTCGAGGAGCCGCTACCCTGCGCCGACCCGCCGCATCTGGACGTTGTTCCTGCGGGTCCGCATATCCATGTCGTTGTTCCGCACACGACGGGCGCGACAGTCCAGCCTGGTTTCTGTGCCGCACAACAGCCTGTGCTGCGGAGCTTGCTGAGCCAGGGATTGCGGGAACACGGCCTGGGGGTGAGCTCGGTCTGGCTCAGCACGCCCATGGCTTGGCCGTTGGCGCAAGGGCTGCTGGACGACCTGCCCTGGACACCAGAGCCGCGGCGCCTGTTCTACGACTGCGCCGACGAACTCGCGTCTTCACAAGGCGCGCCGGCCGTGATGCGTCGTCATGAAGAAGCCTTGCTGTGCGCGGCTGACGGGGTGATCTGCGCCACGGCGTCGCTGGTGGAGTCACGACGCGCCCTGGCCGGCGCCCGGCTGACACTGCTGGCCAAAGGGTGGGATCCCGCCGTGTTCTCGCCTGCGTCGCGGCACCATCATGGCTGGGATGCCATGGAAGCCACCGCGCTGGCTGCGCACGTCGCCGGTCCTCAGCTGGGCTTTGCGGGTGTCATTGACGAGCGCATCGAGCTGGCGCTGCGGGCCGCTGTGGCCCGCGCCAGGCCGCAGTGGCACATCGTCCTCGTCGACCCGGTGCTGAATCTCGACCTGCAGACCTTGCCACGCCAGCCGAACCTGGACTGGCTGGGCGAGCAGGCCCAGCGGCGGCTGCCCGCGTTGATGTCGGGCTGGCGCGTGGCGCTGCTGTCGTTTGTGAAAAGCGCCACGCCGCCAACAGATGTGCCGCTGCGCGTGCTCGAAGCCCTGGGCGCGGGGCTGCCCGTGGTGGCTACGCCACTGCCTGGGGTGCGGGGCTGGCGTGATGCGGGGCTGGTCTGTGAACCGGGGTTTGAAGCGTTTGTCGGTGCCTGCGAGCGCGCTTTGGCGGAAACAAAGCAAAGCGCATGCACGAGGCAGGCTCGCGCCCAAGCCAGGCTGCGGGGCCGGAGTTGGGACATTGCGGCTGCCCGGTTGGGCAAATGGCTGCAAGGCCGCATCGGCAGGACTGACGGGGCACACGCATCGGAAACTCTTGCCGTTCGGGATGCCGCAATGTGACGAAACTCACGACGGGCAGGCTGCACCACAATCGCCTGACCTCCGGAGATGTGCCCCATGCCCCACGCCCTGGTCGTCGACGACGACGCCGCCTCTGCCGCTTCGTTGCGCGACCTTATCGCCAGCGAGCGGTTCACCGTCGCGGTGGCGCACAGCCTGCGCGACGCCAGGCGGCAGTTGGCGCTGCAGGTGCCCGACATCCTGCTCCTTGACTTGCAGTTGCCCGACGGCAGCGGCATGGACCTGTTGTCCGACCCTCAGCTCGTGGCCAACATCGAGGTGGTGCTGTGCACGGGCCACGCCACACTCGACACATCGATACAGGCACTGCGATTGGGCGCGGCCGACTACCTGGTCAAACCGATCAACCTGAAGCAGTTGCAGGGCGTGTTGTCGCGGATCATGAAGCCGGCGGCGTTGAACGGCAGGTTGATGACGTCCCCGCTCCAGGCCTCGCACGCCACGATGTCGCCGGACTTCATGTCGTCGATGTAGTCGTTTCCCGCGAAGCGCCTGATCTGGCCGTTCTGGACGAAGCCCTCCAACGCTGAGATCGCCTTGCTGAACTCGGCATCGGAGAAGTTCTCTGGGTCGCTTCCCACAAGAAGCAGCATGAACAGCATGGTGTCGCGCATCTCGGTCAACAGCTCGACCTTGCCCTTGAGGTCGGGGCGCGTGAGCAGGGCCTCGAAGCTCTCGACCGGGTCCGTCAGCTCGGAGTTGTAGCAGATGCCCGTCATGCCGCTCTGCCACGGAACGCTGTAGTCGCGGTTCGGGTCCCAGCTCGGCGACTTCAGGAAGTCGATGAGGTTGGCATCCACATTCGGCATCTTCGAGTGATCAAGCTTCTGGATCCACCCCAATTCGATCATGCGGGCGGCCATCCAGTCGGTCAGGACGATGATGTCACGCCCGCTCGGCTTGCACGACTGCAGCTGTGGTGACACCTTGGCGAAGAACGACTCGTTGTCGTTGATGTCGGTGTTGTAGTTGACGGTGATTCCGGTCTGCTTCTCGAACTTCTCCAGCGTCGAGGTGTCCTTGGCCTTGATGGGGTCTACGTAGCCGATCCAGTTGGAGAAGTTGATCTCCGCCTGCGAGGAGCTGAGATCCTTGCTCACACACGTGGCCTGGTCGACTTTGGCACCACCGGTGCCGCACGCGGATAGCAGTCCTGCCCCCCCGACCGCAAGTGCAGAAAGCGACGCTCCGCGAAGAAATCCGCGTCGACTTACGTTTGACGTCAGGTACGAATCGGGCATGTGTCCGTCCTTCCAGAGCCACTGCATTCCCGGTGGATCCTGTCAGAACAACGCCGCGGAGACAAGGGATTCCGTTGGCAAATGCTCAAACCGCGACGGAATCTTGATGTCGAACCTTGCAGAACTGGGGTAGGACCCCCAAGATGGGGCACGTGACCCAGCGCCACAACGGCACCCATCCGGTCCTCGACGAGGTCTCCAAGGGCATCATCGCCCAGCTCCAGAAGGACGGCCGGATGCCGTACGCGTCGATCGGGAAGGCCGTCGGCCTGTCCGAAGCGGCCGTCCGGCAGCGTGTGCAGCGGTTGCTCGACAGCGGGGTCATGCAGATCGTGGCCGTCACCGATCCGCTCCAGCTCGGGTTCGCCCGTCAGGCCATGATCGGCATCCACGCCGAGGGTGACCTCGAACCCATCGCCGAAGCACTGACGACCATGGCGGAGGTCGACTACGTCATCGTCACCGCGGGATCGTTCGACCTGATGGTCGAGGTGGTCTGCGAGAGCGACGACCACCTGCTCGAGCTGTTGTCCAAGCGCATCCGCGCCATCGATGGCGTCCGCGGCACGGAGTCGTTCGTCTACCTCAAGCTCCACAAGCAGACCTACTCATGGGGAGTCCGCTGAGTCGTGGCCTCGTACGCTGACCTGTCCCTGTGGCATGCCACCTGCGGGGACCCTCTCCTCCCTCGCCGCACCCTCGACACCGACTTGGACGTCGACGTCGCGATCGTCGGTGCGGGGTTCACAGGACTGTGGACCGCCTACTACCTCGCGGCCGCCGACCCTGGCCTTCGCATCGCCGTCCTGGAGCGCGAGATCGCCGGCTTCGGCGCCTCGGGCCGCAACGGCGGCTGGGCCTCCGCGCTGTTCCCGAGCTCCCGGTCCAAGCTGGCCCGGCTTCCTGGCTCCTCGCGGGAGGCGGCCAATGCCCAGATTGCAGCCATGCGCGCGAGCATCGGCGAGATCGAGCGTGTCGCCGACGAGGAGGGCATCGACTGCGGCTTCCACCGTGGGGGGACGGTCGCCTTCGCCCGGACCAAGGCCCAGCTCGCACGTGCCCGACACGAGGTCGACGTGACGCATGCCTGGGGTGACACCGTCGACGACGTGCGCCTGCTGTCCGCGAGTGAGACAACCGAGATGGCCGCGGCTGCGGGTGCGCTCGGAGCGACATACACGCCGCACTGTGCCCGGATCCATCCGGCCAAGCTGGTCCGCGGCCTCGCCGCCGCAGTCGAACGACGCGGCGTCACGATCTACGAGCAAACCGCGGTGACAGCACTCGCGCCGAGCTTGGTGACGACGGTGGGGGGCAACGTTCGGGCTGAGTACGTCGTCCGGGCGACCGAGGGTTACACGCCAGGCCTACCTGGTCGTCGCCGCCAGGTCGTGCCGGTGTACTCGCTCGTGGTCGCCACCGAGCCGTTGACGGCGGCCACCTGGGACGAGATCGGAATGGCCAATGCACCGACGTTCACCGACCACCGCCACCTCATCATCTACGGCCAGCGGACGGCCGACGGCCGGATCGTCTTCGGAGGACGCGGTGCGCCGTACCACTTTGCGTCGTCGGTGTCGCCCGAGCACGACCGGGCCGAACGGGTGTTCGCCGAGCTCCGGGCCACGCTCATCGAGCTCTTTCCGGCTCTTCGCGAGGTGCGCTACACGCATACGTGGGGCGGCCCACTCGGCATACCGCGGGACTGGATGGCGTCCGTCGGGCTGAACCGGACGACCGGGATCGGCTGGGCCGGGGGCTACGTCGGGGATGGCGTGACGACGACCAACCTCGCTGGGCGCACCTTGGCAGACCTGATCCGGCAGGTGCCGTCCGACCTCGTCGAGCTGCCCTGGGTCGACCATCGTTCGCGTCGGTGGGAGCCCGAGCCGCTGCGGTGGCTCGGCGTCAACGCAGGACTGCGCGCGATGTCGCTCGCCGACCACGAAGAGAGCCTCACCGGACGGCCGTCGCGCATCGCACGCGTCATGTCGCCGCTGGTCGGTGGGCACTGAGCAGTCGGGCAGTGCGAGTCGATTCGTTCCCGGGTTATTCGTCGTACCGGTGAGGGCTGCACCACGTGGCCCCACCGACGATGGAGGCTGTCATGGGTCACCCGATTGTGCATGCAGAGATCCGCTCCAGCGACCCCGACGGAACCCGAGCGTTCTTCGGAGAGTTGTTCGGCTGGGCCTACCCCGACGAGGGAGCCTTCCCTGGCTACACGTTCGTGGACACCGGAGTACCGGACGCGCTGTACACCGCCATCAGTCCGCTGCAGGGCGATGGCGACCTGGTCACCTTCTTCGTCGGCGTCGATGACATGGACGACGCGATCGCGGAGACCGCCCGCCTCGGCGGCCGGGTGGTCCAGCAGCCGGTGACCGTGCCCGGAGTCGCATTCGCCTTGATCGCAGATCCGCAAGGGCACATCGTGGGTCTGGCTCAGCAGCTGACCACGCCCTGATCAGCACCACAACCCGCGGTTCAAGGGACCACAACTCACGGTTCAAGGAGCCACAACTCACGGTTCAACGAGCGAGGAGGTCGCGGACGGTGGCGGCGTCGGGGGCGGCCAGGCAGGCGGCGGCCAGCTCGCGGGCCGAAGCCAGGTCGGTCGCACGGACCGCCTGTTTGACCTCCGGTACGCGCGGCGGCGTACAGCTGAGCTCGTCGACGCCCAGGCCGAGCAGCAGTGGTACGACGCCGGGACGACTCGCCAGGTCTCCGCAGACCGCGACCTCGACGCCCGGCGGACGGTGCCGACAAACGCGGTCGATCAGGCGAAGCAGGGCCGGGCTCATCGGATCGGCGAGGTCCGCCACGGCGTCGTTGCCGCGGTCGACCGCCATCGTGTACTGGGTCAGGTCGTTGGTCCCGATGCTGACGAAGTCGAGACCGGCGGCCAGGGACTCCACCATGAGGGCGGCCGCGGGTACCTCGACCATGATCCCGACCGGCATGTCGGCTCCGGCCGCGTCGCCACGAGCGGCAGCGAGCAGGTCACGCGCGAACGCCACCTCGGCCGGCTCGGTGACCATCGGGAACATGACACGTAGCGGCGTCTCGCGGGCGGCCCGCCAGATCGCAGCGAGCTGGTCACGCAGCAAGTCCGGGCGACGTCGGAACACGCGCAGCCCGCGCTCGCCCAGGAACGGGTTGGCCTCAACGTCCTGGGCGAGGAACGGCAGCGGTTTGTCGCCACCGATGTCCCACGTCCGGATGGTCAACGGTGCGCCACCCAACGACTCGGCCAGAGCCACGAACGTCTCCGCCTGCTCCTCCACCGTTGGTGCGACCGCCCGGTCACCGAAGAGGACCTCGGTCCGGACCAACCCGGACCCCTCGGCGCCGTAGGCGCTCGCGCTCTTGGCATCGGCGACCGATGCGAGGTTGGCGAACACCGGAATCCTGGTCCCGTCGCGGGTCGATGCCGGGATCTGAGCCGCCGCGACGATCTGCTCGCGCTCGCTCCGGCGCTCGGCCACGAGGTCCGGGAAACGCTTCCGTTCCTCCTCGCTGACGTTGGCGACGAAACGGTTGCTGCGCGCGTCGAAAGACACGAGCTGTCCCGTACGGACCGCGGCGGCATCCGCACCGACACCGGTGAGGAGCGGGATACCGCGCGATGAGGCCACGATCACGCCGTGCCCGGTCGTGCCGCGCGCGATCGTGACCACCCCGGC
>JBBQZM010000047.1:0-20786 GCA_038207685.1 Burkholderiales bacterium | reverse complement strand
CGGCACAGCCGGTGGAAGGCGCTGAGCGCCTCCTCGTCGGTGATGCCCACGTACTCGGCGCGGCCGATGTCCTTGAGGAAGGCATGCTCGGGGCCGACGCCGGGATAGTCCAGGCCGGCCGAGATCGAGTGCGTCTCGGTGATCTGGCCGTTGTCGTCCTGCAGCAGGTAGGTGCGGTTGCCGTGCAGCACGCCGGGCGAACCGGCCGACAGGCTGGCTGCGTGCTTGCCGCTGTCCAGCCCCAGGCCGGCGGCCTCGACGCCGATCAGCCGCACGCCCTCATGCGGTATGTAGGGGTAGAAGATGCCCATCGCATTGCTGCCACCGCCCACGCAAGCGATCACCGCGTCGGGCTGCGCGCCTGCCGGGCCGCCGAGGGTGCCGATCATCTCGGGCATCTGTGTCAGGCATTCGTCGCCAATCACCCGCTGGAAGTCGCGCACCATCATCGGATAAGGGTGCGGGCCGGCCACGGTGCCGATGATGTAGAAAGTGTCCTCCACATTCGTCACCCAGTCGCGCAGCGCCTCGTTGAGCGCGTCCTTCAAGGTCTTGCTGCCCGACTCCACCGGCACCACGGTGGCGCCCAGCAGGTGCATGCGGTACACGTTGGGGCTCTGGCGCTTGACATCCTCGCTGCCCATGTAGACCACACATTCCATGCCGTAGCGGGCGCAGATGGTGGCGGTGGCCACGCCATGCTGGCCGGCGCCGGTTTCGGCGATGACCCGCGGCTTGCCCATGCGCTTGGCCAACAAGGCCTGACCGATGGTGTTGTTGATCTTGTGCGCGCCAGTGTGGTTCAAGTCCTCGCGCTTCAAGTGGATCTGCGCGCCGCCGATCTCGCGGCTCATGCGTGCCGCGTGGTAGACCGGGCTGGGCCGGCCGACGAAGTGCGCCAGTTCACGCTGGTATTCGGCGACGAATTCCGGGTCGCGGCGGTAGTGTTCGTAGGCGGCGTTCAACTCGTCGAGCGCATGCACCAGGGTTTCGGCGACAAAAGTGCCGCCATAAGGCCCGAAATGCCCGCGGGCATCGGGTTGTTGGTAGTCCAGCATGGGAGAAATCCTGTGGTCTGGCCGCGCGGGCCAATTTGGCCAATTTGGCCAATGGGGCCGATCGGCCCGCGTGGCGGAAAAAACGTTCAGCGTCCAGCGTCGGCCGCCAGCGCGGTCAGGCGAGCATCGGCTTCGCGCACCGCAGCGCAAAACTGCTGCATCAACCGGGCGTCCTTGTGACCTTTGGCGCCGTTCACGGTCTCGACGCCCGAACTCACATCAACGGCCCAGGGCCGCACATGCGTGATGCCATCGATCACGTTTGCAGGCTGTAACCCACCAGACAAAACGACTGGACGGGGCACGTTGGCAGGAATGAGAGACCAATCGAACGCCTTTCCACCGCCACCGTAACCCTCGACATGGGCGTCGAGCAAGATACCGGCGGCGCTTGCATGCGCAGTTGCAAAGTTTAGCAAATCGAAACCCGGCGCCATGCGCGCCGCCCGCAGATAGGGCCGGCCGCTGCTGCGGTGCCAGACCTCGCACTGTTCGGCGGTCTCGTCGCCGTGAAACTGGGTCAGCGCCTGCGGCAAGGCCTGCGCGGCGGCGCTAAGCAGTTCGGCATCGGCATTGACGAACAGGCACACCGGCGTCACGAAGGGCGGCAGGCGCCGGGCCAGTTCGGCAGCACGGGCGACGCTGAGCGCACGCGGGCTTTTGGCATACAGCACCAGGCCGATGGCATCAGCGCCGGCTTCGACCGCGGCGTCTACATCGGCCTCGCGGGTCAGGCCACAGATCTTGATGCGGGTACGTTGGTTCATCTCGCGATTGACAGGGGCTGGTGCTTGCAGGGGATCACGGAACCCAGTCCATCGCCGGCGTGTGGCTGGGCAGGCCCAAGGCGGCATCGTAGTACGGGCTGACAAAGTACAGGCCGTCGGCGCTGAAGGTGGGCGCGGCCACCGCGCGCGAGCGCGCCGCCAGCACCTCGGCGATCCAGCCCGGGCTGTGGCGGCCGCTGCCCACCGCCAGCAGGCAGCCCATCAGGTTGCGCACCATGTGGTGCAGAAAGGCCGAGCCGTCGAAGTCGAAGCGCCAATAGGCGCCGTGCCGGCTGATCTGGATGCTGCGCATCGTCTTCACCGGGCTGCGAGCCTGGCATTCGGACGAGCGGAAGGAACTGAAATCATGCTCGCCGATCAGCAGCGCCGCGGCCTGTAACATGGGCTCGCGGGCCAGTGGACGAAACACCCAGCCCGCCCGGCCATGCTCCAGCGCCGGACGCACCATGGATTCCAGCAACAGGTAGCGGTAACGCCGCCCATGTGCGCTGTAACGGGCGTGGAAGTCGCCAGGCACAGCCTGGCACCACTGCACCGCGATGTCGCGCGGCAGGTAGCGGTTACTGCCGCGCACCCAGGAGAAGACGTCGCGCTCGACCGGGCTGTCCAGATGCACCACCTGGTTGAAGGCATGCACGCCGGCATCGGTGCGGCCAGCGCAGACGGTACTCAGCGGCCGGTCGGCAAAGGTTGACAGTGCACGCTGCAGGTGGTCTTGCACCGTGCGGCCGCCGCTCTGGCTCTGCCAGCCCTGGTAGGCCGTGCCGTGGTAGCTGATGCCCAGCGCGAGACGTTGGCTCATGGTGCAGTGGCACGCCAAGCTGCCAGCCAGGCGCATGCCGGCAGCCGACGTGCGCCCGACGCGGCGCTCAGTCCAGCGAGTCCAGCATCGCCTGGGCACGGGCGCGCATCGCGCCGGTTGCCTTGGCCACCACTTCCTCGAGCAGGTCGCGCGCGCCCTCCATGTCGCCGATCTGGCGGAACTCGTCGGCCAGTTCCATCTTGCGGGCCAGCGGATCGCTCAGGTCGGCCGCATCCAGGTCGGCCAGAGCCGCCGGCGCGGTGTCACCCTTGTCATCCAGCGCAGCCGCCTCGGACGTGCCGAAGTTAGAGAAGTCCAACGTGGTGTCGTGCGCTCCGCCCTGCACGGTCACCGGCGCTGTCAGATCATTGAGATCCAGCGTCAGCGAACTCAGGTCGAGGTCAGGCACCTCGGGTGTGGCAGGCACAGCCGGCTTGGCCGCTGGCGGCGCCCCGGCACCCACCGCGCGGGGCGTGGGCAGCGTGGGCGCGTCGAAGTCGAAGTCCAGTCCCATATCCGGCGGCGGCAAGACACCCGAGGCGAGTGCCTGGGTGGCCTGCATCGGCGGCTCGGCGCCGCCGTCATCGTTGGCGTCGAAGCTGAGATCCAGATCCAGTTCACCGGGGGCCGAGGGTTCGAAGTCCTCCATCGGCTCGGTCAGCGGGGCCTGCAGCGAATGCGGCTGGGTTGTCGCGCTCAAGGGCTCGACGACCACCCGCTCACCGTCAAGGATGATCTCGTCGGGATGGCCGCCCGGCTGGTACAGCTGGTTGTCGGGCTCGATCTGCAGGCCCAGCGCCTGGGCCTGCGCCCAATCGTCGCCGCTGCCCTTGGTCAGGGCGTAGAGCTGGGTGGCCAGCAGTTCGAAGCCCTTGGTGTCGCGGCGCTTGGCGTAGACCTCGAGCAGCTTGGTGCGCACCGCCAGACGCTCGGGCGTGGCGCGCATCGCTTCCTTGAGAATTTCCTCGGCCTGCAGATCGCGGCCGTAGGCCAGGTAGACATCGGCCTCGGCGACCGGATCGACGTCGCCTATCGCGTCAAGCTGGCTCAGCGAGTAGCCCATGTTGCTGGCATTGCTGTTGCCGCTGTCACGCGTGTCCACCCGCTGGCCGCCGCTGGCGCCAAAGAACGAATCGGGCTGCATGCGGCTCTCGAGGAACGAGGTCTCGCTGGCCGTCTTGCGCATGCGGCCGCGCAAGCGCCAGACGCCCAGGCCGGCCAGCAACAACGCCAGCGCACCGGCGGCCGGCAGCAGCCAGGGGTTGCCGGTGAGGCTGTCGATGACGCCCGGCTCAGCCGCAGGCGCAGGCGCAGGTGCAGGTGCAGGTGCAGGCGCGAGTGGCGCGGGCGGAGTCGGCAGACCGGGCGCGGCCACGCCGGCGCCGGCGCCGGTACCGGTGCCTCCTGCGCTGGCGACTGTTCCCGACGAAGCCGGGGCTACCGTCGGGGCCGCTGCCGAGCCATCGACGGCCTGCGACGCAGCGCCCGCTGCAACCGGCGCACCCGACCCGCCGCCTTGCGCAGCCGCCGTGCCTTCCTGCAGCTTCTTCAGTTCTGCGACGTTGCGGGTGAGTTCAGCCACCCGGGCGGTGTTGTCCTTGGACTGGGCGTTGGCAGCCTCCGGCGCCGAGGCCTGGACTGCCGCGCCACTGAGCTTGAGCTTGTCGGGCGAAGGCGCAGCCGATTGCTTGCGGTCTTCCACCGTGGCCTGCACCTTGCCCTGGGCGGCGCGGCCGGCTTCCGGCGCCTGCGCCTGCGGCGCGCCCTGGGCAAGACGGGCCCGGTAGGCGCTGAAGTCGGCACTTTGCGCGGTCAGCAGCCGGCGGGCGTCGGCGAGGGTGACGTCGCGAACCTCGCTGGCCGCCGGCACGCTCAGCACTGCGCCGGCGCGCAGCCGGTTGACATTGCTTTCGATGAAGGCGTCAGGATTGGCCCGGTAGAGACCCACCAGCATCTGGTCGAGCGAGATGCCGGCAGGGTTGGTGCGGCCGGCCACACCGTACAGCGTGTCGCCGGGTTGCACCCGGTAAGTCTTGTCTCCGGCCGTCGCGGCCCTGGCTGCTGCGGCGGGCGCTGGCGGCGGCGGCACCGCGCGTCCCGCCTGAGCGCGCGGCGCGTCAGGCGGCGGCACCGCGCGTCCCGCCTGGGCGCGCGGCGCGTCAGGCGGCGGCACCGAGCGCCCCGCCTGGGCGCGCGGCGCTTCGGGCGGCGGCACGGCGCGCCCATCTGCAATCCTCGGCGCTTCAGGCGGCGGCACAGCACGGGCCGGCGCTGTCGTGGGTGCCGGGGTGGCGACAGGTGCTGGCGCCGGTGCTGGCCGCGGCGTGACAGGCGCAGGCTGGGGCGACGGTGCGGGGCGCACCTGCGCGATGGTGGGCGCAGGTGCCGGTGAGATGACCGGCGCGGTGGCCTGCATCGGCAGTGCCGGCCGGCTGCCCGGCGGGTCGAACAACAGCGTGAATTCACGCACCAGCCGGCCCGAAGACGAATTGACCTCCAGGATGACCTCGATGAAAGGCTCTTGCACCGCGCGGTCACTGGTCACCCGCAGGTAAGGCCGGCCATCGGCGCGGCGGCCAAGGGTGGTGTGCACGCTGGTGAGCACCGCGTTGTAGTCAATGCCGGCAGACCTGTAGGCCTCGGGCGGCGCCACGCGCACCTGCAGTGAACCGGCCTCCTCGGGCGACAGGCTGGTGAGCTCGATTTCGGCCCGCATGCCCTCGCCCAGCGCGGATTGCACATTCAGTCTACCCAGGCCCAGGGCCTGAGCGGAAATCGGCGAAGCACCAAGCGCCGCTAGCGCGGCCAGCGCCAGCGCAGTGCGACCGGCAAGGTAAGGGCGGTTTTTCAAGGCGTCTCCACTACAGCACCAGCAGGCCCGCAACAGGCCTGCCGCCAGGGGCAATTCTTGGGGTCAGGACCGGCGCCCGAAGCCGTCAGCCCCTGCCAGATGGCCACGATCGTCTCACGCAAAACGCCAGAAACCACAATTACCTCAAGCATATAGGCTGACAAGCTCATGCAAAGCCTGACATGGTGGGCGGTTCGGGTGCGATCGGGAGTTCAAGACCCCGATGTTGCCATGCGGCAACGCCGTCGGGCGCGTAGCGGGTTGTCACGGCGCAGCGGGCCCGCCGTCGACCGTCGATCAGGCCTCAATCAGGATGCGCAGCATGCGACGCAGCGGCTCGGCCGCGCCCCACAGCAACTGGTCGCCGATGGTGAAGGCGCCGAGGTACTCAGGGCCCATCGCCAGCTTGCGAATGCGGCCCACCGGAATCGTCATGGTGCCGGTCACCGCCACCGGCGTCAGGTCGTGCATCGTGGCCTCGCGGGTGTTGGGCACCACCTTCACCCAGGCGTTGTCGGCGGCGATCATCGCCTCGATGTCGGCCACCGGCACGTCCTTCTTCAGCTTGAAGGTCAGTGCCTGGCTGTGGCAACGCATCGCGCCCACACGCACGCAAAAGCCGTCCACCGGCACCGCCGCGCTGTCAAAGCCTTCACCCTGGCCGAGGATCTTGTTGGTCTCAGCCATGCCCTTCCATTCTTCCTTGGACATGCCCCACCCGGGCTCGTCCCGGTTCTTGCCGATCCCCAGGTCCTTGTCGATCCAGGGGATCAGCGAACCGCCCAACGGCACGCCGAAGTTGGCGGTCTGCTCGGCCGACAGGCCGCGCTGGGTGTTGATGACCAGGCGGTCGATCTCGAGGATGGCGCTCTTGGGATCATCCAGCAGCGGCTTGACCGCGGCGTTGAGCGTGCCGTACTGGGTCAGCAGCTCGCGCATGTGCTGCGCGCCACCGCCACTGGCCGCCTGGTAGGTCTGGGTGCCCATCCACTCGACCAGGCCGGCCTTGAACAGCGCGCCCACGCCCATCAGCATGCAGCTGACGGTGCAGTTGCCGCCGATCCAGTTGCGGCCGCCCTGGGCCAGGGCCTGCTTGATCACCGGCATGTTCACCGGGTCGAGGATGATCACCGCCGACGGGTCCATGCGCAGCGTGGACGCGGCGTCGATCCAGTGGCCGTTCCAGCCGGCGGCGCGCAGTTGGGGGTAGACCTCGCTGGTGTAGTCACCGCCCTGGGCAGTGAGGATGATGTCGCAACGCATGAGCGCGTTGATGTCAAATGCGTCCTGCAGCCGACTTTCGTTCTTCGCCTGCGAAGGTGCAGCGCCGCCGGCGTTGCTGGTCGAAAAGAACAGCGGCTCGATCAGCGCAAAGTCGCCCTCGGCCTGCATGCGGTCCAGCAACACCGAGCCGACCATGCCGCGCCAGCCAACCAATCCTACGAGTGCCATTTTGTTGCGCCTTCCAGTTGAGTGCTGGACCCCGGTGGTGCCCGGCTCGCTTCGCCGGGGTCCAGTGCTGGGGCGAGACGATCCGGAGCTGGTCAGCCCTTGCTAATCGTAGTGCTGGTTTTGCCCGACAGCGCGGCGACGACAGCATCGCCCATCGCCCGTGTGCCCACCCGCTGCGTGCCCTCGGACCAGATGTCGCCGGTGCGCAGTCCGGCCGACAACACCGCCTTGACCGCGGATTCGATCCGGTCAGCGGCTTCAGGCTGGTTGAGGGTGTAGCGGAGCATCATGGCAGCAGACAGGATTGTAGCCAGCGGGTTTGCAAGATCCTTACCGGCAATGTCGGGCGCACTGCCGTGGCTGGGCTCGTACAAGCCCTTGTTGGCCTTGTCCAGGCTGGCCGAAGGCAGCATGCCGATCGAGCCGGTGAGCATCGCCGCCTCGTCCGACAAGATGTCGCCAAACATGTTGCCGGTGACCACCACGTCAAAGGCCTTGGGTGCCTTGACCAGTTGCATCGCCGCGTTGTCCACGTACATGTGATCCAGCGCCACGTCGGGGTACTGGGCATGTACTTCAGTGACCACGTCCTTCCAGAACTGGAAGGTCTCCAGCACGTTGGCCTTGTCCACCGAGGTGACCTTGCCGCCCTTGCCCCCGGCGCGCTGGCGCGCCGCCTGGAAGGCAACATGGGCGATGCGCTCGATCTCGGGCCTGCTGTAGCGCATGGTGTCGAAGGCTTCCTCGGCACCGGGGAAATGGCCGTCCACCGCCACCCGACGGCCGCGCGGCTGGCCGAAGTAGATGTCGCCGGTGAGCTCGCGGATGATCAGGATGTCGAGACCGGCCACCAGTTCGGGCTTCAGCGACGAAGCATGGGTCAGCTGCTCGTAGCAGATCGCCGGGCGAAAGTTGGCAAACAGGCCCAGGTGCTTGCGCAAGCCCAGGATGGCCTGCTCGGGCCGCAGCGGGCGGTCGAGCTTGTCGTACTTCCAGTCGCCCACCGCGCCGAACAGCACGGCGTCGGCGGCTTGGGCCAGCTTCAGCGTGGCCTCGGGCAGCGGGTGGCCATGGGCCTCGTAGGCAGCGCCGCCGACCAGCGCGGTCTCGGTCTCGAACTTCAGATCCAGCGTGTCGAGCACACGCACGGCCTGGGCCATGATCTCGGTGCCGATGCCGTCACCGGGCAGGATGGCGATTTTCATGGGGCATTCCTTTCATTTTTTCGAAGCAGGCTCAGCCGAGCGCCGGGCCGCCCAAGCCGGCTGAGCACCCGCTTGGCGGGTGGCTGCGGTACCCCGCGGCCGGGTGCGCCGGTTCACAGTTCGCGGTGCGCCAGCCAGGGCATGCGCGCCAGCCGCTCGGCCTCGAAGGCCTTGATCTTGTCGGCGTGGCGCAGCGTCAGGCCGATGTCGTCGAAGCCGTTGACCAGGCAGTACTTGCGGAAGGCCTGTACCTCGAACGGGATCTCGCTGCCATCGGCCTTGACCACCACCTGCCGCGGCAGATCGACTGTGAGCCGGTAGCCGACAAAGCCGTGCACCTCGTCGAACAGCCGCGACACCACGTCCTCGGGCAGCACGATGGGCAACAGGCCGTTCTTGAAGCAGTTGTTGAAGAAGATGTCGGCATAGCTGGGCGCGATGATGGCGCGGAAGCCGTACTGGTCCAGTGCCCAGGGCGCATGCTCGCGACTGGAGCCGCAGCCGAAGTTGCGGCGCGCCAACAGCACCGAGGCGCCGGCATAACGCGGCTGGTTCAGCACAAAGTCGGGGTTGGGTCGGCGCGAGGCCGGGTCTTGCCCCGGCTCACCCTTGTCGAGGTAGCGCCACTCATCAAACAGGTTGGGGCCGAAGCCGGTGCGGGCGATCGACTTCAGGAACTGCTTGGGGATGATGGCGTCGGTATCGACATTGGCGCGGTCCATCGGGGCCACCAGGCCCTGGTGCACGGTGAAGGCTTGCATGGGAGTGCTCGCTATATCTTTTGATGAGGTCCTGCCCAGCGGACGCCGCGGAACCGGCTTCGCCGGGCCGCTGGCGTCGCCCCCTTGAGGGGGAGCGGCGCCAGCCGCCTCGGGGGTGGTGGGTCAGGAGACGCGCCGAATGTCGACGAAGTGGCCATTCAAAGCGGCGGCGGCGGCCATCGCCGGGCTGACCAGGTGGGTGCGGCCACCTGCGCCCTGGCGACCTTCGAAATTGCGGTTGCTGGTGGAGGCGCAGCGCTCGCCGGGCTCCAGCCGGTCGGCATTCATCGCCAGGCACATGCTGCAGCCTGGCTCGCGCCATTCGAAGCCGGCGGCCTTGAAGACTTCGTGCAGGCCTTCGGCCTCGGCCTGCGCTTTCACCAGGCCCGAACCGGGCACCACCATCGCCAGCTTGACATTGGCCGCGACACGGCCGCCGATGCGGCGCACGACGGCGGCGGCCTCGCGCATGTCTTCGATGCGGCTGTTGGTGCAGCTGCCGATGAAGACCTTGTCGATGCGTATGTCGGCGATCAGCTTGTTCGGCTCCAGCCCCATGTAGACCAGCGCACGCTCGATCGCGCCGCGCTTGGTGTCGTCTTTCTCATTGTCGGGATCGGGCACACGCTCGTCGATGGCCAGCACCATCTCGGGGCTGGTGCCCCAGGTCACCTGCGGTTTGAGCGCAGCGGCGTCCAGCTCGACCACCGTGTCGAAGTGCGCGCCGGTATCGCTGCGCAGCGTGCGCCAAAAGGCCGCGGCATGTTCGAACTCGATACCGGCGGGCGTAAACGGCCGGCCCTTGACGTAGGCAATCGTGGTCTCGTCCACACCCACCAGGCCGGCGCGCGCACCGGCCTCGATCGCCATGTTGCAGACCGTCATGCGGCCTTCCATGCTCAGCGCGCGGATCGCCGAGCCGCCAAACTCGATGGTGTAGCCGGTGCCACCGGCGGTGCCGATCTTGCCGATGATGGCCAGCACGATGTCTTTGGCGGTCAGGCCCTTGCTCAGCTTGCCCTCCACCCGAACCAGCATGTTCTTGGCCTTTTTGGCCAGCAGGGTCTGGGTGGCCAGCACATGCTCGACCTCGCTGGTGCCGATGCCGTGGGCCAGCGCGCCGAAGGCGCCGTGGGTGCTGGTGTGGCTGTCGCCGCAGACCACCGTCATGCCCGGCAGCGTGGCGCCCTGCTCCGGGCCGATGACGTGCACGATGCCCTGGCGCTTGTCGAGGAACGGAAAGTAGGCCGCCGCGCCAAAGGCCTTGATATTGGCGTCCAGCGTCGTCACCTGCAGCTTGCTGGTGGGATCGGTGATGCCGTCGTAACCAAGGGCCCAGCCGGTGGTGGGCGTGTTGTGGTCGGCGGTGGCCACGATGGAGCTCACCCGCCACACCGGCCGCTTGGCAATGCGCAAGCCCTCGAAGGCCTGCGGGCTGGTGACCTCGTGCACCAGGTGGCGGTCGATGTAGAGGGTGGCAGTGCCATCGTCCTCGGTGTGCACCACATGCTCGTCCCAGAGCTTGTCGTAGAGGGTTCTGGCGGCAATGGGGGCGGTCATGGGGTCACCTCGGGCAGGATCCGGCTGGCCGGACGTTGGGGGCGTGATTGTCGCGCGGCGGGCGCGGCGGTGGTGGTGGGAGGGCTGTTGACCGGGCACAGCGCGTCGACGAAGCGCTGCACCACCGCCGGCAGCACCTCCTGCGTGCGCACCGCCAGCAGGTAGGACCGGCGCGACCAGTCTTCGGCCAGGCCCAGCGGCTGCACCGCAAAGATGCGGGCAAAACGCTCGGCCACAACCTTGGGCAGCAGCGCCACACCCAGTCCAGCCTCGACCAATTGGGCGATGGCGTCGAAGCCACGCACCTGCAAGCGGGCGTTGAGCGTGCGGCCCAGCGCCTGGGCACGCTCACGCATCTGCTCGTGAACCGCAGCACCCAGGTGCAGGCCGACGATGTCGAAGTCAAGCAGCGCGTCGAACGGCACCTGGCCGCGGCGCGCCAGCACATGGCCGGCAGGCACCAACACCGCCAGTTCACCGTCGCGGTAGTGGCGGCAGCTCAGCCGGGTCTCGTGCTGGGGCGGCACAAAGATGCCGACGTCGGCGCGGCCTTCGGCCACCGCGGCCTGCACCTCGGCGCTGGTCTGGTCCTCCAGGCTGATGCGGATGCCGGGATGCGCCTGGCTGAAGGCGGCCAGGTCGGCCGGCAGGCATTCAGCGATCGCGCTGGCATTGGCGGCGATGCGCAGATGACCCTTGATGCCGCGCGAAAACTCGACCACCTCACTCTCCAGCGCGTGCAGGCTGGCATTGAGCGTGCGGATGTGGCGCACCAGCGCGCGGCCGGCTTCAGTCAGATCAACGCCGCGCGCGCGGCGCTCGAACAGCTGCACCCCCAACCGGGATTCCAGGTCGGACAGCCGCTTGCTCGCCGCGGCCAGCGCCAGGTGCTCACGCTCGGCACCGCGGGTGATGCTGCGGCTCTCGGCGATCGCCAGCACGAGGTTGAGGGTGGTCAGGTCGAAGCGCATGGTGCGGGTTGGGGCGAGGCCGCGTTGGGCCTGGCCGGCAAGGGGTGCGGCGTTGCTGGTGCCATCCCGTCTCACATGGGTGAACCTGGACGGAGAGGGCCTGCCCGGCCTTGTGAGCCAAGCGGCCAGCGCGACCGCGTTCGAATCATGCGCGAAGGGTGCTCATCATGCGCACGGAGATCTTAAAGCAAGCCTTCGCTAAATACGAAGGCTTATCGGGCATCCTCGGACATCGGGATGCCCGTCGCGCGGCTTCTACACTGTGCAGCCCTGTCCAGCGGCGCCTGCCCCCTGGCAGCGCGGCCGCAGACTGCCTGCCCCCACCATGCCCATTGCACCACCAGTGTCCCCTCCCCTGCCCGACAACACCGATGCCCGCACCGTGTTCGACGCGCTGTGCTTTCTGCAGTCGCCGATCAACATCACCCGGCTGGCCGAATTCCTGGGCGATCACCGCAGCGCCCGGGGCAGCCATTTCCACGGTCCCGAACTGCGCCGCCTGCTCGCTGAACTGAGCCAGGGCGGCTGGGCGCGCAACACCACCCAGGGGCAATGGTTCTGCCCGCCCCAACAGGCCTGGCCGCGCTTCGTCGCCCTGCTTGATCGCCCCGACGAGCGTGAGCGCTGGTGGGCCAGTTGGCGCCGGCTCTACCGCTTCGATCACAGCTGGCACCTGGAGCTGTTCGGCGACGAAGCCCTGGTGGGCGCGATCCGCGTGGTGATCTTCGCGGCGTGCACACTGCAAGCCTTCGAGCGCTTGTGCCAGCTCAGCCGCCAGTCGTCGCCCGAGCAGCCTTGGCTGCTGGCGGCGGCGCTGCTGCAGCCCTTTGACGTCGCCTTGTGGCAGGCCATCGATCCTGACTTGCGCTACCGGCTGCTCAATGGCCTGCTGCACTCACCCGGCGGCGATGCCGAGACCCTGAGCGCACCGCTGTGGCACTGGCTGGCGGCGCAGGCCAGCCCCGATCCCGGCGTGCTGCATGACGGCCACCGCCTGCGCCTGGCCGAGCGGCTGCTGCTGGCCGGCGAGCGTGACGAATGCCTGCGCGTGCTGCACGGACTGGACCACCCGGAAGCCCAGGCGCTGCGGGCTGCGGTGGACATCGCCGCCGGCCGCCATGAGGTGGGTGCGCGGGCCTTTGAGCTGGCCTGGAAGGAGGCGACCACCCTCACCGGCCGGCGCAAGCAGCTGTTTGCCGACCCGGTGGCCTGGTGTTATGCCTTGTCACTGATCGCCCAGCCCGACCCCGCCGCCTGGACCAAGGCGCGCAAGTTCTGCGCCGGCGAAGCCGGCAAGCGGGATGCCGATGCCTACACCTTCTGGGGCATCTGGCAAGAGGCCATCGACCAGCGCCTGGGCGACGCACCGCGCAATGCACGGCGCCTGATGTTCACCACCCCGCCCGGCCTGCATTGGCATGGCCTGCAGATCCTCAGCCACTGGCTGCTGGGCGCCTGGCTGGGCCATGCGCCGCCGCAACCGGACGAATTTGCGGCGCAGGCCCAGGCGCTGGCCCGTGGCTACGAAGCTGCCAGCCTGCGCTGGCTGGCGCTGCTGGTGCGGCGCAGCGCGGCGCTGCTGCTGGACCAGGCGCCCAGCGCCGCCGACGCAGCGCAGCCGTTTCCGATCGGCGCGCCGACCGACCGCTGGCGCGAGGCGCTGAACGCCATCGTCGCTTTGGGCCCGGTGGGCGGCACGGCCACGGCCGCCAGCGCCGGCGCAGCCAGCGACCGCTTGATCTGGACGGTGCAGGCGGACGCGCTGGGCCGTGTGCGCCGCATCGAACCGCTGGAGCAGAAGGCCGGCGCCCGCGGCCTGGGCAAGCCCAAACCGGCGTCGCTGCTGTCGCTGTCCAAGCGCAGCGACCTGCCTGCGCATGACGCCGCCGTGCTACGCGCGCTGAAGAAGCTGCCCTATGGCGGCAAGCTGGTGCTCGACAAGGCACAGGCGGTGCAGGCGCTGGTGCGCCACCCCTGCGTGGCCTGGGCCGAGGCGCCGCTGCGCCTGATCGAGGTGCAGGAGAGCCTGCCGCAGCTGGAGGTGCTGACGCGCGGCGAGCAACTGCAGTTCCGCGTGCTTGACCCGATCCGCCCTGAGGATGCCAAGCCGCAGGACGACGACGATCTCGACGACGAAGACTGGGACGCCGAGCTGCGACTACGCCGCGACCCCGCCATGAACCGCCCGCCGGTGCTGCTGCTGCGCGACGGCGACGAGCGTGCGCGGCTGCTGCGCATCACCGCGGCCCAGCTGCGGGTGGCCGAGCTGGTGACCCAGGGCTGGCAGGTGCCGGTGGCCGCACGCGCCGAGCTGGATGCCGCGCTGCGTGTGCTGGGCACCCATTTCCAGCTGGCCAGCGACGCCGAGGCCGGCCACGAAGTAGCGGCCAGTGCAGACCTGCGCGCCGAGCTGACGCCGCAGGGTGACGGCCTGCACCTGCGGCTGGTGGCCGCGCCCTTCGGCGATTTCGGGCCGCACCTGGCGCCCGGCCTGGGCCGCCAGCGCGTGACCACGGTGCACCAGGGCCTGACGCTGTCCACCCAGCGCGACCTGGCCGCCGAACGCAGCCGGCTGCAGGCCTTGACCGATGCGGTGGACTGGCTGGATGACGGCGCTCATGCCTGGTCGCTGGACGAGCCCGACCAAGCGCTGGCGGTGGTCGAGGCGCTGGGCCGGCTGGCACCGCCCGCAGGCGGCATCGTCAGCGAATGGCCCAAGGGCAAGCCGCTGCGGGTGCGCGCGGTCAGCGCCTCGCAATTGCAGATCAAGGTGAAGAGTTCAGCCAGCCAGGGTGACTGGCTGGAGATCGACGGCGAGCTGGCGGTCGATGGCGGCGAGGTACTGCGCCTGCGCCAGCTGCTGGCCCTGGTGCCCGCCGGCAAGCAGCGTTATGTGGCGCTGGGCAATGGCGACTTTCTGGCGCTGTCCGACACGCTGCGTCAACAGCTGGCCGACCTGCGCAGCATCAGCCAGACCCATGGCCAGGCCCAGCGTGTGCCGGCGCTGGCGGCCATGGCCTGGTTGGCGCAGCCCGATACCCCGGCGCTGCAGGGCGACAAACCCTGGCAGCAGCGCTGCGAGGCCTGGGCCCGTGCCCAGGCCAGTGATCATCCGGTGCCCGCCGGCCTGGCCGCCGAGCTGCGCGACTACCAGACCAGCGGTTACGCCTGGCTGATGCGGCTGGCCAGCGCCGGCTTCGGCGCGGTGCTGGCCGATGACATGGGCCTGGGCAAGACGCTGCAGACGCTGGCGCTGCTGCTGGCACGCGCCGGCGGCGGCCCGGCGCTGGTGGTGGCGCCCACCTCGGTGTGCGGCAACTGGCTGGCTGAGGCGGCCCGCTTTGCCCCGGGGCTGCAGGTGGAGATGTACGGCGACACCGCGGCGCTGGCCGAGTCGGGTGATGACGAAGCCAACGAAGCCGACGTCACCGACGGCGCGACCGACAGCGTCCGCCAGGCAGCGCGCCGCAAGCAGGTGCAGGCGCTGGGCGCCGGCCAGGTACTGGTGTGCAGCTACGGGCTGCTGCAGCTCGACGGCGAGATCCTGGCCGGCCGCAATTGGCAAACCGCCGTGCTCGACGAAGCCCAGGCGATCAAGAACCAGGGCACGCGCCGGGCACGCGCCGCCCAGGCGCTGAGCGCCGACTTCAAGCTGGCGCTCACCGGCACGCCGGTGGAAAACCGGCTCAGCGAACTGTGGTCGATCATGGCCTTTGCCAACCCTGGCCTGCTGGGCAGCGCCGAGCAGTTCAACCAGCGCTTTGCCACACCGATCGAGCGCGAGGGTGACGCCCCCGCCAGCCGCCGGCTGCGCCGGCTGATTTCGCCCTTCCTGCTGCGCCGCACCAAGGCCGAAGTGCTGGCCGACCTGCCCGCGCGCACCGAAATCGTCCATGAGGTGGTGCCCGGCAGCCGCGAGCGTGCGCTGCTGGAAGCGCTGCGCCAGCAGGCCGAGGAGAGTGTGAACCAGGTGCTGTCGGCCACCGCCGGTGCACCCGCCGAGGGCCAGGCGCAGATGCACATCCTGGCCGCGCTGACCCGCTTGCGCCGCGCCGCCTGCGATCCGCGGCTGGTGGCGCCCGAGCTGGGGCTGGTGGGCGCCAAAGTGCAGGAGTTCGAGCGCCTGGCGCAGGAACTGGTGGCCGGCCGCCACAAGGCACTGGTGTTCAGCCAGTTCACCGATTTCCTGGCCCTGCTGCGCGAGCGGCTGGACGCCGCCGGCCACCGCTACCAATACCTGGACGGCAGCACACCCGCCGCCCAGCGCACCCAGCGGGTGAATGCCTTCCAGGCCGGCGAGGGCGACTTTTTCCTGATCAGCCTGAAGGCCGGCGGCTTCGGCCTGAACCTGACGATGGCCGACTACGTGATCATCGCCGACCCCTGGTGGAACCCGGCCGCCGAAGACCAGGCCAGCGGCCGCGCCCACCGCATCGGCCAGTTGCGGCCGGTCACCGTCTACCGGCTGGTGACGCAGGGCTCAATCGAGGACCGCATCGTCAAGCTGCACCACAGCAAGCGGGCGCTGGCCGAGGGTGTGCTGGCCGGCCAGGACGGCACGGCGGGCAGCACGCTGGGCGCCGCCGACATGCTGGCGCTGCTGCGCGGCGAACCGGTTGAGGACGAGCCACTGGCGGCAGACTGAGCGTGTGCCCAGCCGCGGCGTGCCGGCAGGTGGGTCAGTCGGACTCGGCCGCCTCGGCGACCCGCACCACCGTCACCGGCACCGGGCTGTGGGTGAGCAACGCCTCGGTCACACTGCCCAGGCCATCGCCGTCAGGCTCGGCCATGCCACGCGCGCCCATCACCACCATGTCGCAGCCGTAGTTCTCCAGCACCTCGGTCAGCATGGTGCTGGGATAACCGCCCACCACCTCGCTTTCCCAGGACAGGCCTGAGGCTTGCAACAGTGCTTCGGCCGGCGCCAGCAGATCGGCACCGGCGCTGCTTCGCACCTGCTCGATCACCTCGGCATCTTGGGCGGTCACCACCTCGTAAAGCGAGGCCGGCACCTGCACATTGACCAGCACCATTTCGGCTGCCAGGCCGCCTTGCACCAGGCGCAGCGCATACCTGACCGCGGCCAGCGCATCGGGTGAGCCATCGACAGGCAACAGGATCTTCATCATCAGGACTCCAGTTCTAGGAGTCTCCAGCATAGGCTGTTCTCGGCTGGGCATGGCGCCGGCGCGTGCGGCGCCGGCCGCCGGGCCTTCAGCGCAGCGCTGCGATCACCTCGGGTGGCGCCTGCACCAGTTCGATCAGCACCCCCTCGCCGCCCAGCGGGAACTGTTCGTTGCCCTTGGGATGGATGAAGGTGATGTCGTAACCTGCCGCGCCCTTGCGGATGCCGCCGGGCGCAAATCGCACCCCGTGGGCCGTCATCCACTCGACCGCCTGATGCAGATCGTCGACCCACAGCCCGACATGGTTCAGCGGGGTGGTGTGCACGGCCGGCTTCTTGTCGGGGTCGAGTGGCTGCATCAGGTCGACCTCGACCGCGGTCGGGCCGCTGCCCAAGGCGCAGATGTCCTCGTCAACGTTTTCACGCTCGGACACAAAGGTGCTCTTCACCGTCAGGCCCAGCATGTCGACCCAGAGATTCTTCAGCTTCTGTTTGTCGGGGCCGCCGATGGCGATTTGCTGGATGCCCAGGATACGAAAGGGTTTGTCGCTCATCGTGTGACTTCCAGGGGTTGAGGAGAAGCTCGGGCTCAGGCCGCACCAGCCGTCGCGCGGAAGGCATGCCCAGCCCCAGCGGCCTGCAGGCGCTGGATCAGCGCCTCCACCACCGGCAGGTTCGCCCAATTCGGATTGGCGTCGTCACGGCGCTGCAGGGCTTCGCCCGAACTGCGCAGCGGCCAGGTCAGGAAAGCGTAGCGATCGCGTATCAACGGGTCGTCCAGCAGTTCGATCCAGCGCAGGTGGATATAGAGCGCGAACAGGTTCTTGGTGTGGTGGCTGCCGATGCTGGTGCCGCCGATGTGCATCACCGGCGCGGCCTCATTCTGCGGCTCGAAACGCACGCGCAGGCCGTCGGCCAGGGCGACGCCCGGCAGCACGTGCAGCGTGTCATGGAAACGCTGGTAGTCCTTCAGATAGGCGCGCTGCCCGAGCCCAACGCTGGCCAGTGCGCCCGACACACGCGCCGGTGCCTGACGGTACAGCCGGGCGTCGATGCGATGGCGACGCATCAGCGCGCGCAGTGCCTCGGCATTGAAACCCAGCAGGTGCGTCAAGGGGTAGGTCACGCCAGTGCGCTGGCTGACCTGGGAGAAGACAGCGGTCAGGCACTCACCTGCGCTCGGCTGCATCCGGGCCAGCAGCGTGGAGTCGAACAGGTAGGCGTCGTGGTCGACGATGCCGAAGTTGCCGCGGTGATGCGCCAGCAGCAGGCTCACCACATCGCCGTGCGGCAGGCTCGCACCGGGCAAGGTGCGCAGCGTGAACATCGGCAGCGCCGGCAGGCGCCGACGCAGCAGTTGGCGCTCCCAGCGTTTGGCGCCATTGACCACCAGCACCAATGGCGCTTGCCCCTGCAACAGCGCCAGGCACGGCAGCAGGAAATGCAAGGTATGCGGCATCACGATGACATACCAGCGCGGCGCGTCAGTTGCAGGCAGCCCATCCTGAAAAGCGGCAAAACGCGACTTGTTCAGCGCTGGGGTCAGCAGTCGGGCGTTCAGCGGCTGCGCCAGCGCCCGCCAGGCGCGCAAGGCCACAGCTGCCGGTAGCTGCCACAGCAGTGCGGCGGCCAGCGTGCGGCCGCGTTGGCGCATCGGCACCAGCGCCGCCCGCAGCCGACGCAGGTTGCCGCGCAGCCGGGCAGCAAGTCCGATCATGTGGCCACCGGATCCAGCGTCGCGCTCAGGCAAAGGCCAGAATGGGCTGGTCCACCGTCAGGCTCTCGCCCTTGTTGGCCAAGACCTCATGCACCACACCGTCCTGGGTGGCAGTGAGGATGTTCTCCATCTTCATCGCCTCGATCACCGCCAGCCGCTCACCGGCGCGCACCGCCTGGCCGGGCACCACCGCCACCTCGACCAGCAAGCCCGGCATTGGCGACAACAGGAACTTGCTCAAGTCGGCCGGCGCCTTGAACGGCATCACCCGCAGCAGCTCGGCGGCGCGCGCGCTCATCAGCTGGGTTTCGATCACCAGGCCGTTGTGCGAGACGCGGTACCACATGCCATGGCGCTCGAGCTGGGCGACGAAGGGCTGACCGTTGCAATCGCCGGTGGCGCGAATCGCACCCAGTTCCCAGTTCAGGGTGATCTCATAGGGCTTGTCGCCCACCGTCACGCGCAGCGGCCCATCGCCCTGCACACGCACGTGCTTGTGCACCTGCGCGCCGGTCTGGCCCTTGATGACGGCGACGAACTGCTCGCGGATCAGCACGCCGTGGCCAGGCAGCTGCCCGCTGATGCCGGCGGCGCGGTTGCGGTAGCGGCGGTACATGGCCGCCGCCAGCGCCACCAGGAAATCGGGGTCGTCGTGCGGCACGTCCTCGGCGCGGAAGCCCTCTGGGTAGTTCTCGGCAATGAAGCCGGTGTTGAAATCGCCCGACACGAACTTCGGGTGCGCCAGCAAGGCGCTCTGGAACGGGATGTTGCTCGACACGCCGCGGATCACGAAGCCGTTGAGCGCCTCGCGCATGCGGGCGATTGCCTCGTTGCGGTCGGCGCCGTGCACGATCAACTTGGCGATCATCGAGTCGTAGAACATCGGGATCTCGCCGCCCTCGGCGACGCCGGTATCAACCCGCACGCCACCGCCTTCAGGCACCGTCATCGAGGCCTCCATCGTGGTGAGTGGCGGCTGGTAGCGCACGAGCCGGCCGGTGGAGGGCAGGAAGCCGCGGAAGGGATCCTCGGCATTGATGCGGCATTCGATGGCCCAGCCGCGGCGCGGGATGTCCTGTTGCTTGAATCCCAGCGCTTCGCCGGCCGCCACGCGAATCATCTGCTCGACCAGGTCGATGCCGGTGATCGACTCGGTCACCGGATGCTCCACCTGCAGCCGGGTGTTCATCTCCAGAAAATAGAAGCTCTGATCGGCGCCGACAACAAACTCCACCGTGCCGGCACTCTGGTACTTCACCGCCTTGGCCAGCGCCACCGCCTGTTCGCCCATCGCCTTGCGCGTGGCTTCGCTGATGAAGGGCGAGGGCGCCTCCTCGATCACCTTCTGGTGACGGCGCTGGATCGAGCATTCACGCTCATGCAGGTAGACCACGTTGCCGTGGGCGTCGCCCAGCACCTGGATCTCGATGTGGCGCGGGCTCTCGACAAACTTCTCGATGAATACACGGTCATCGCCAAAGCTGTTGCGGGCCTCGTTGCGGCAAGCCGAAAAGCCCTCGAAGGCGTCCTTGTCGTTGTGCGCCACACGCAGGCCCTTGCCGCCGCCACCTGCGCTGGCCTTGATCATCACCGGGTAGCCGATGTCCTTGGCGATCTCCACCGCCCGCTCAGGCGAATCGATGGCCGCGTTCCAGCCCGGGATGGTATTGACCTGCGCCTCGCCCGCCAGCTTCTTGGAGGCGATCTTGTCGCCCATCGCCGCGATGCTGTAGTGCTTGGGGCCGATGAAGACGATGCCTTCTTCCTCCACCCGCTTGGCAAAGGCCTCGTTCTCCGACAAGAAGCCGTAGCCCGGGTGCACTGCCTGTGCGCCGGTGGCCTTGCAGGCGGCGATGATCTTGTCGGCCACCAGATAGCTCTCGCGGCTGGGCGCGGCACCGATGAACACCGCCTCGTCGGCGAGTTCAACATGGCGCGCATCGCGATCAGCCTCGGAGTACACCGCCACGGTGGCGATGCCCATCTTCTTGGCGGCCTTGATGACGCGGCAGGCGATTTCCCCGCGGTTGGCAATGAGGATCTTCTTAAACATGCTGGGTCTCCGCGGGGAACTCGCCTGCGTGCGCTGCGCGCACCAGGCCATTTGGCTTCGCCGAAACGCCCACGGCGTGGACGTTTTCACCGCGGTTGGCAATGAGGATCTTCTTAAACATGCTGAGTCTCCGCGGGGAATTCGCCTGCGTGCGCTGCGCACACCAGGCAATTTGTCGCTGCCGCGACTGCGCTTGCGGCACGAACACCGCGATTGGCAATGAGCATCTTGTCAAACATGGGTAGCCTCCTTCGGGGTGGCAATCAGGATCTTGGCGGACATCACATCACGCCACAAAGGCTTGCGCAGGCGCTTGTCGCCGGCTTGGGCGATCAAGTCAGGAATGGCGGCCATGGCTTCAGCGCACCAAGCTCATCGCCGCCGACTTCACCGCCCCGGCGTCGAACGTCATGGTGGCGGTGCAGCCGGCAGCGGCGGCAATA